>NZ_FNQA01000022.1:0-47778 GCF_900107445.1 Bacillus sp. 166amftsu
CTTTTTACTTTGATATATGTTTCATCGACTCTCCAAGAGTCATTGGTTTGCTTGAGATGACGACGGATTCTTTTGTCTAATTCAGGACCATACTGATGAACCCAACGCATAATCGTTGTATGAGCAACGATTATGCCACGTTCCGCCATCATTTCCACCAAATCACGAAAGCTCAAGTTGTACCGTAGGTACCATCTTACGGTTTGCAAAATAATATCATGATGATAATGCTTCCACTTGAATAAATTTCGCTTTTTCATACTGATCACGCACCTTTTTAGAGTAATAGTATCAGTATGTCCAAGATTTAGAGATTACTTGCAATTATCTTGAAGTTTTCGCACCAGAACCACCCCACTTATCAGTAGTCACTGTATCTAGAAAAAACCCCTTCAATTTACTTGCTGAAGGGGTTTCATATTTACATAATTATCGTTATTGGAAGTTAAATATTGTTTAAGAAAAGGTTTACTGTTCTTTATATTTTCCTGGATCATTAACAAAGAAACGAACTTCTCCACATGTGGAACAAACATATGGAATTACTTCACTATACGTTGCACTTACAACAGCATGTTGGGATGGTTTATTTAAAATACCAACACTGCCTCCCACAGCTTTCAGAAGGGATTTTGTCAATGGTATTCCGCATTGATTACAAATCTTTTCTTTCATATAGTTTCTCCTTCATATCTAATCATTTTCCTTATTGTACCATTTAAGAGAGCCGATTTGTTCAGATTTTCGGATGTATATGGTATACATGTAAGGTTAACATAACGTCTCATTATCAGTAGTCAATAATGAATAAAATTTTCGTTATGGGGGAATTTTGATTCTTTAGCTTGATGGACATGACGTGCTACCCCTACAATAGGATAATTTCTTTTTATAAAGGGGTAGCACCAACAAAACGCGAATTTCGTACGCTAAGCAAAATTTTATAAAGAAAAAGCCGATTTCCTGTACGCTAAGAGATAATCGGCTTCTTACTACTAAGTTATCTGTAATGGTCGTAGAGAGTCTAATGGTGCAATTTCTTTTTTACTAAATCGGTATTCTCCTAGGAAGTTAATGTGTTCCCATCCTAATGGAGAAATGTGTTTTAATAGTTCTTCATCCAATTTTTCTTTTTTCTTCAAAACGCTTATTGCTTCACTTAAATAAACAGTATTCCACACACTAATTGCATTAATTAAGAGGTTTAGTGCACTACTTCTTTGAAGTTGATCTTGTAGCGCTCTTTCTCGTAATTCACCATGTTTTCCAAAGAAAATAGCTCGAGCAAGTGCATTCATAGCTTCTCCTTTATTCAATCCTCGTTGAATACGTCTACGCATTGTTTTATCTGAAAGATAATCTAAGATGAAAATTGTTTTCTCAATTCTTCCTATTTCTCTTAGTGCCTTCGCCACTTTATTTTGACGGGTATAAGACCCTAATTTTCCCATAATCAATGCACCTGATACTTTACCTTCTCGGATAGAATGAGCTAGCCGTAAAACATCATCATAATTATCGCAAATTAACTTCATATTAATTTGTCCCCGTATTAAGGATTCTATATTTGAGAATTCTTTAGGTGATCCAATCGTATATAATTTAGAAGTGGCTAAATCACGTAACCGGGGCGCAAAGCGAAAACCTAATAAATGAGCCAATCCAAAGACTTGATCTGTATAGCCCGCTGTATCTGTGTAATGCTCTTCAATAACCAAATCAGATTCATGATGTAATAATCCATCGATAACATGTACAGCATCTCTAGCATTTGTATTAATTACCTTGGTGTAAAAAGAAGAAAATTGATCACTTACGAATCGATAAATGGTCGCTCCTTTTCCGGTTCCATAGTGTGGATTGAAGCTAGCGCTGAGAGAAGATACCCCAATTTGAACTCTCATACCATCCGATGATGAAGTAGTCCCATCTCCCCAATAAGAGGATAAAGGGATTTTATGCTGAAAGTTTACAAGTATAGATTGAGCACGTTGTAAGGCATCGTCATACATTCGCCATTGGCTAGCATGAGCTAACTGATGATAGGTGATATCTGGAGTTGCATCTGCCATTTTAGTTAGACCAATATTAGTTCCCATCGCCATCATTGCAGCAAGAGATATAATAATTTCATCGCCTTTAGGCGGTTTATTTGTTGATGCGTGAATCAGTTGCTGTTCAAAATTTGTCCAATTCGACACTTCTAGTAATAAATCCGTTAGTTTTATACGTGGTAACATATTGTATAGCTTAGCGCTTAGTTTCTTGGCGTCTTCTGGGACATCTCGTTCTAAGCGATGAATACGCAAACTTCCTTTTTCTAAATCTAAGCCTTCTAGAGAATTTATATTTTTAGAAAAGGATTGAATTCGATGCAAAAGGGTTTCAGTGCGCTCTTTTATGTATTCTTCTACTTGAATCGGAACCGCTAACCTGGTACCGATATTTTTACTCTTTGTCCATTCTTGTTGTGGAATAAGATATTCATCAAAATCTTTATGTTGTCTACTACCTACAATAGAAATATCCCCTGAGCGTACATAATTTCGAAGTTCAGTAAATGCGGCCAATTCGTAAAAATGTCGATTAATACTCCCGTCTTCATCATATACATATCTTTCCCAACGCTTGGAAACAAAGCTTAATGGGGCACCTTCTGGAACTTTTCGTTTTCCAGCTTCATTTAACTCGTGGATAGTATCTAAAGCTAATAAAACGGGATTTGCATACTTGGTAGATCGAAATTCTAATGTTCTGAGTAGTGTTGGCGTATACTTACGTAAATAATTATAACGACTTTCTAATAAATCAAGATAATCATAATTCATAGGACGAGATAACTTTTTTGCTTCCTCTACAGAGGCTACAAATGTATCCCAAGGCATCACCGTTTCTAATAATAAAAATGGATCTAAGTTTTCTTGTCTAGCTTTAATTAAAGCTGTTCCTAGATTCGCGTAATGATTGATTTTTTCATTAACTGATTTTCCATTCTGTTTTTGAATTTCTTCTTGCTGTTTCCTTCCTTTTAGTTGAAGATTCATAATCTGTTTATCATGAATTTCAAATGCTTGATCAACCAAATCCTGTGTTAAATCTATTAAATATGCAATTATGATTGCATATTTTTTGGTGCTGTGAAATCGTCGGAACGAGAAAGGTTCATATCTTGCTCCTATTCGAGATAATTGTCGTATTCGATTTGGATGTAACCCTTTGGTATCAAGCTTTAATGTTAATTTTCTTATGTAATCTAAGCGTTCAATTACTTTTAAAAATGCGTCAGGAGAAAATTGGCCAGGTATTTCTCTTAGCCAGGATAAATAAGTTTTTGAAGTATTAGGCATTGGATGGAGTAGGCTATCTAACTTTTCTTGTTGTGAAGAAGTCAAAGAGGATGTTAGTACTTTAAAAATTTTTTCTTCTGTACGCTTACGTACTTCCCATACAACTCGTTCTATTGTTGGTATTGCAGGTAAAATAATTTTCTCTTTTCGTAGTTCTTGTAATACAGTTTGAATCAGATACATTGTATTTCCATTTTCTAATGCATATGGTTCTAGAAATTTAGAAATCCTTCGATAATCACGAGTGGTAAAGTTACGATATCCATATTCTTTACGTATTTCTTCTAGATGTTCCCGCCTAGTAGGTTCTCGTTTTGCATATGCTTCATAGACCGTATGATCTACACCAATTTGTTTAGCAACAAACTTTAAGAGTCCTTCAGGAATTACTGGTATATTCGTAACAGTAATTCCTGGATATCTTATGACACAAAGCTGAACAGCAAATCCTAAGCGATTGTGATCTCTACGATGTTGATTAATAATTTCAAGATCTTCTGCAGAGAATGTGTAATGCAGTGCTAGCTCATGTTCTGTTTCAACAGAAATATGTAATAGTTCTTCCCTTTGTACAGGTGTGAGAAGTTCTTTTCCTCTCATAATATTTCCTCCATTTATAAAAGTAATGAGGTTATTTGTTAATGTATCGATACAATGTTGTTTTACTTAGACCGGTAGCCTCTGTAATTTGTTTAATGCTATATTCTTTACTTTGATACATTTTAAGAGCCATTTCTACCTTATCTGTATGTTTTTGTGGTCTTCCGCCTTTTTTCCCACGGGCTCTAGCTGCGTTTAATCCTGTTTTGGTACGTTCGCTAATAATATCTCTTTCTAATTCTGCAATACTTGCCATCATTCGAAAGAAGAATTTCCCCATAGCATTAGATGTATCAATGTTGTCATGAATAGAAATAAAATCTACACCCAGTTCTTTGAATTTTTCACTTAACTCAATTAGGTGTTTTGTAGATCGAGAAATTCGATCAAGTTTGTAAACGACTATCTTATCGCCTTTACGTAATACCTTTAGCAACTCTTCGAGCTGAGGACGATCTTTTTTTGTTCCTGTCATTTTCTCTTGATATAACTTATCTATACCATATTGTTGCAAAGCATCTATTTGCATATCGAGATTTTGTTCTTCTGTGCTGACACGAGCATAACCAAAAATCAAATTGTTTCACTTCCTATCTAAATATATCTATTAAAATAGTACCAAAAACCTTGTTGAATTAAAATAAGGAACTTTGTTTTTGGATATGGGTTTTGGTACTTGATATGGATGGATTTTTAACGCTTTTGTTTAAAAACAAACAAGTTCCATAAACGGTCGTTTTCGGTACGATAAATTCATAAAAATCACATCAATTAGGGGTCACCATATCAGAAAGAGAGAATTAACGAATTTTAAGGATAACCCCCGAGAAATCAGAGTTATCCATTTTTATTTATATCGGATTCCATTAGATATTTCCTCCAAACAGCTCCAATTCAATATACGAATAGAGTTTTTATCTCTTTCAATAATTTTCTTTTCAGATAGCGAATGAATAACTCGATTTAGATGTCGATATGTCGTGCCAAGTAAATCTGCAACCTCTTTTATATTGGAAGTCTTTAGCTCCATTCCAAAGATGTTATCGGGGTCAGGTGATATCGTGGACATAAGATAGCTCGCAAACTTGTTTTCCACAGATGCTAATAAATTTACACGAGAAGCTGTTGTACAAGTTTGAAGCTTATAGCTTACATGTTCTAAAAGTGTATGTAAAAACTGCGGATTGTTCATTTCATGCTGTTTTATATAATCAAAATGTAGTCCAATTAATAAGCATTCATTAACTGCTTTAACCTGTGATTGGACGGGAACGTTTCGAATTAATTCAATATCACCAATAATGGAAAATGGTTGGACAAATCGTAGTAAAAGTAATTTTCCAGTTTCAACACTTGATGTTATTTTCACTTTTCCTTCCACCAAAAATAATAATGATTCTAGTTCAATTCCCTCAAGTAAAATAATTTCATCTTGTTCATATTGTTGCAGTGTAAATGGGAGTTGTTTTTCTCGGCCAAATATTTCTTCAATATGATATTCTCGTAATTTTGTTTCAAGTAGCTTCAAGTCATGAATAAATTCCATATAATACTCCTTTTGGGACATATGTCCTTTTCATTATAAGATAAACTGATATGATAAGAACAATAAAAAATTTTAGGAGTGGCATAGAATGAAATTTGTATTCGATTTAGATGGGACAATTTGCTTTAAAGGTCAGCCTATTTCCGAAAGACTACTAGTATCATTAGAAAAACTAGTAGCTCAAGGGCACGAAGTCATTTTTGCATCGGCTAGGCCAATACGTGATTTACTTCCCATCTTACATGAACGTTTTCATCAATACCCAATGATTGGTGGAAATGGATCAATGATTGCAATTAAAGGGAAAATCATATCAACGATTAGTTTTGATGAAGAAACGCTTGCAAATATTGTTCAATTACTTAGAACTTATAATGCTTCTTATTTAATAGATGGTGACTGGGATTATGCCTATACAGGGCCAGCCACACATCCGATTTTGAATAATCTTGATCCAGAAGGACGTGCTAAAAACGTTAAATTGGATAAATTACAGTCAATCGTAAAAATTTTAGTGCTTACTTCAGACAATATGGAAGCAGTTGAAGAACGGCTTAGCAATATGAATGTTGTGGTTCACTCTCACGGAAACGAAGGAATCTTAGACATAAGTCCAAACGGAATAGATAAGTGGAGTGGATTGCAACAATTGGGTGTGGAAGAAAAAGAATATATAGCATTTGGTAATGATGCGAATGATATTACAATGTTTCAACATGCGATGTACTCTGTTATGATTGGTGAAAGCTTACAATTAGCACCGTTTTCATCTGAACAACTAGTATTAAGTGAGAATATAGAAAACATTCTAGAGCAAAGACTTAGTGAATTAGGAGATATAAATATAATTAAGAAGTTGGTAAGCCTATAAGGGGGAGAACTAGCGTAGCTGACACAGACTGAAAAGTAAAAATTATAGAAGTTCTGAAACCCTATAATTTACTAAAATTACATAAATGTGTTATTTTTGTATATTTAATTTCACAATACTATTATGAAAGGTGAGAGGTAGTTTTGAAACAATCCCTAGATAAGAGACGTTTAGCTTTACGAAAAGCTGAATGCAAGGCCGAAGATCTTTTCAGAGCGATTGAAGAAAAAGGGATACTACGTAGTGATGTAACTGAAAAACAAATCAATCGAGAAATTTATGAATTGGCTTTTCAAATGTTCGGAATCAAAAAATATTGGCATAAACGCATTGTACGAGCTGGAAAGAACACATTATATCCTTATAGAGAAAATCCACCAGATTTAACGGTGCTAGAGGGAGATATTATCTTTCTTGACTTCGGTCCTATTTTTGAAGATTGGGAAGCTGATTTTGGTAGGACATACGTCCTTGGAGAAGATCCAGTCAAATTAAAACTACGTAATGATATTGAACAGGCCTGGGAAGAAGGAAAAGCCTTCTTTCAATCTAATCCTACTATCACAGGTAGTGAACTTTTCTCATTTGTTTGTGATCTTGCCAAAAAGTATGGGTGGGAATATGGAGGTCCACATGCTGGTCATCTCATTGGTGAGTTCCCACATGAACAAGTTCAAGGAGAAGAAGTTGAGAACTATATTCATATTGATAATAATGTTTCCATGAGAGAACTTGATAAGAACGGTCAACCGCGGGATTGGATTCTGGAGATACATTTTATTGATCGAGAACTAGAAATAGGCGGTTTCTTTGAACAGCTATTAACAGTTGAATAGATTGTATAGTGTATACATAAAGTTTACACAACATCTCATTATCGATAGTTGAAAAAAGAAGAAAGGCCATAACGACAAGGCATATGGTCTTTCCCTCTTTATTTAGGACTGATACCAGCGTAGCTGACATAGGCCGTAAAGTAAGAAAATGAAAAGTTCCTAAAACGGTGAGTAACGGAACTTTACTCGGAACCACGGTCCAATTATTACCAGTCATTAACATATACTTTGTAGCTGGTACTACCCTTAATAAGTAACTTATACTTTATGAAATAATTAAAGCCTAATTTCTCGTTATTGTAGCTTGAAATTAGGCTTTTTTATATGGTGACCCCTATGTTGTATTTCCTTAGCGTACGAAATTCGCGTTTTGTTGGTGCTACCCCATAAAGAATCGGTAAGGTATGTTAGAATATTCATAAAAGTTATAGAGGAGAAAACAATGAATGTTCATAAAAAGAAGATACAAATCAACGACACAGCAATTAGTTACACACACATAGAAGTTGGTTCCAAAACCATTTGCTTTATGTTTTCTGGAGCAGGATATCAGTACGATAGCCCGTTGTTTTATTATTCGACGATGGTAATGCTTCAAAACAACATCGATATTGTCCATATTCATTACTCGTATGATGAGCAAACAATGAAAAAAACCAATGAAGAACTAACTAAGATAATGATGGATGATATTAATCCCGTGATGGTGGAAGTTTTAAAAAATGGTCAATACAATAATACAATTTTTTTAGGGAAATCACTCGGAACCATTCCAATTGCAAATGAGCTAATGAAGAGAGATGAATTTTTAAAGTCAAAAATGATTTTACTTACCCCGCTGTTGAGGTCCGATTCAGTATTTGACTCTATTTTTAATAGTCAACATCAAGGACTGTTAGTTATCGGGAATAAAGATCATCATTACAATTCAACTCAAATTAACCGATTAAGTAACTCGAATTTAAAAATTGATGTTGTCCAAAATGCAAACCACTCCTTAGATATTGAAGGATTTGAAGCAACAAATTCAATTTTAGTTTTATCCGAAATAATGAAAAAACTTCAAGAAACCATCAGTTCAAATTAACCATAAACTGGTATTATCAATAATTCAACAATTAGTATGCTAATTTATTTTAATTTTGTACTTCAAAACCGAACCCGTTTGTTTACTTTTATTCAGCCTTTTTATGTACACTATTGATGGAATAATAGTCCGCTATCTATATTGATTTTGTCACCGCCACGATTAACAAGCTTAATCTTAAAGTAATCTTGACCACCTGTGAGATGACCTTGAGAGTTCAGCTCACAGGTGGTGTTTATTTTTCTTAAGTTGATGGATGTGTGGTGTTATGCTCTGAAGTGAAAGTAAACAAATATGTAAAAGTTTACTTTCATTTTTAAAAATATTTACAACTAATTTTGTAATAAATTTCTCAATATAGATGTAACTGTTATCTATGGTTTTGATATTTAAAAATATAATATAATAAAAATAAGATGGTTATTACCCTTTGTTTTACTCCTTATGCTGAAGATAAGATTGCATTCTCCGGTCTTATCTTTTTTCTTTCTAGAAATTTAATGCAAAAAAATAGAATCCTTACCATAAGGATTCTTGCAACAGGAAATAACAAAATATAAATAAAAAAAGAATTACTTATATTATAGTTTATATAACGATAATATAATATTGAGAAATGTTTCCATAAATCTAGTATGTATTACGTAGCAAGTGTAGAGATCACCTGTTTGGGGTCACCTTAAGGATTTTATAATACCCTTAAATACAAAAAACATTATCCTTTCTAAATAAGCTAGATTAGAAAGGATAATGTTTTTTTGCTTTATGGATAGCGATGTAGCGTTACCACAACAATTAATTAGGAATCATAAGCCTTTGGTGAACTACCCGCCACTTAAATTCTAAAGAATTTTGAAGTGGGAGCTTCTCAGTTCCACGACGAAAGCAACCTTTTGTCTCCCTGAGCGTTACTTCGGGTTATTCCACCCCTAGATGTCCAACGCTTGGACGTTCTTTTTTACGGTTGATATTTTACGCAGGAACCGAATGGCTTGGTTTTCGCGCTCTGTTTCCTTCCTGCAACCTTATATATCAAGTTATCAAAGAACTTCATATGTCTAGTTTATCAAAAGTTTTTGGCTAACGCCAAACCGAAATTCATCTCCCACCTACCGTTGGGCTATCTCCCTGCACACGCTTGAGGAAGGAGAATTCTTTCGTATAAAAGTTAAATACACAGTATATTCAACCTTTCCAGGAAAAAAAGAATAAGAATGAAATAACAAAAGCTTTGCAAATCTTTTCGCAAAGCTTTTTATTATAGTACATATTATAATAATAGCTTTCGTATTTCTTCTGTACTTAGACCAGTAAATTTTGCAATGTCTTCTAATGGCATACCATTTTTTTTCATACCACGAATTAATTGGATTTTCCCCTGTTCAATGCCTTCTTCTCGTCCTTTTTGAATTCCTTTCTCTAAGCCTTCCTCTATGCCTTCTTCGCGAGCATGAGCTATTTTAGCTTGTTCATCTAGAAGTACCTTCTCACGTGCTTCATACGCTGTTCGGAAAGATGAATCATGACTCATATTTTCCCATTTATTCATAGCCTTTTGTAAAATTGGATCTTGATTCATTGCAATCTCCTCCAATGTTTGAGTTAAATGTTCGTCTTCATGTGCTGGTAATAATAACATCCAGCGAACAAATGTATTTTCCCATGGATTCACTTTTTCTTCACGCCATTGTTTCACAAGTTTCGGAATCTCTACAAAATGAATTTCCATATCATTACTTAAGATTTGTTGTGTTTTCGTATTCCATAACTGTCCGATTGTATGAAAGGATTCATCATTAGAAAACAGTATAAAATCTAATAAATTAATGGTAATTGTTTTACGAAGTGAACGGTATGGCATTCCCTCTTGCATTTGGGATGTGTAGAGCTTACTCCAATAGTATAAAGATCGTTTTACCATATCATGTGTATTTCGAAGTTGAATTTCAATATTCACTTGCGTTCCGTTATCGAGTGTAGCTAATAAATCTAAAATAGATAACTTATCATCTTCATAAGATTTATGAAGATGTGGATCCTCTAATTGTAAAGAGGTAATAGGTGTATCTAAAGATTCTTCTAAGATGGCGTTTAGAAATCCAGTTAAGATTTCTTCATTCCCCTTTGTTCCGAATAATTGTTTAAAAGCAAAATCGATTCGTAAATTTACTAATTTTGTGGACATGGGTTTTCTCTCCCTGTCTTTCTTTTCTTAACTGTATTGTATAAAATAGTCCTCTGTATATGCAAATCTCTTAAGAAACTTTTCAACAGAAGCTTAATGTTTATACAGCGCATGTTGATTAATTTTATCTTGGATTGCGCTTGCAATGAATTCTTCGATCGTACTGTTAGTTTCTTCAACTATTTTATTAATCGCTTGATATTCTTTGCTGGACATCGTAACGGGTTTAGTCACGCTGCTGCTATCTAAATACACACTATTATTCACACGCTTTATTAATTTTCCTTCTATTAAATATGGTGTTAAAGTTTCAATCCATTCCATCTGCATACCCATAGGTAATTCAATGAGGGACTGACGCACATCAAAATACAAAAAACCTTCTTCTTCAGAAACCTTCAGATTCCTTGGTGAAACATACTGTAGTATTAAATCAACCAGTTGAAAAGAACTACTACGCAATTGATCAGATTTTGGTATACGAAATTTAACAAATCTTTGATGATGGCTACGTGGTTTTTCGGATAATTTATATGCCGGTACGTACCCTGATTTTTTCGCTTCCTTTAAGGTAAATTCACTTCCAAATTCATCAATCAGCATAATATCTCCACGCTTTGGAATAGAGATGACTCTTGCTATCGTATTCCCCTGAAGGTACCTTTGGAACAGGACTGTATTATACTTTTGAGAGTATGTATACAGTGAATTTGCTTGATCAAATCGATGTACAAGTTGACGTAATTCTTCTTCTTTAATGAATTTAGTTTTGCGGTTACGATGTTCCTGTATAGTGGTCGTTAACTCTCCATCTTTTAACCATTTTTCTAATTGATAGGTGCTTACATCATATTTTTTACTAGCTTGGTATAGCGTAAGCCCTTCTGTTTCCCTTTCCTTTTTTATAGTTTCAACATCTTCTTTTTTGAAAAGAAAACTTCCATCTAAACGCCATGTGTCTTTATTTATCGGAACTAATTGCTCTTGCTTTATAAGATTGTTTATAACGAAATTACTAACACCTAAATATTCTTTCGCTTCTGTTGTATTCATAATGATTTGTTGATTCTCATTCATGTTATTCTCCCTTTTTTACTTGTTTTATATTTGAGTCAATCATTTATGTAGTTTGATTTTAATTTCAAGAAATATATAACTGTAATTTATTATATCATAGATATTGTTTTATATTTTCTTGCAAATATATAAAGTTTATTTATATTTACTAATTAAATTATCATTTGTGTTTTATGAAACATAAACATAAGTTATTTATAAATTTAAGATAATTATAACCATAGAAAATGGGAGATTTTCTATAGTCATATTACACTTTCATTTTTATAAAATTTAATCTTACTATATAAATAATTTTCAATGTAAATCAGTTATAATAATAGATATAAAAGAAATTAATAAGGAGTTGAATAACAATGAAATTTGAATTGAATACAATTCATAGTGAAACTTCTTTAGAAAATATAGAGAAACAAAAGCAAAATTTCTCAAACATAATTTCATTATGGAATCGTGATTATATTAATGAAGCTGAATTTAAAAAGGAAAATAATGAAAGAGAAGATTTATATACATATGATGGATTTTCAGATGAAGAAATATTGTACTACTACTTGAATCGGCAAACCCATTTTGACCAAGAGAAGCGTATAAAGGATGCATCTAGGACTCTATATGCACGTGATTTAAGCCAGTTTTACTTCTTTATTAAACAAAGTACAGAATTTCTGCAGCAAGATGTTAAAGATTATGAAGTTGGCCAAGTTTGGAGAAACCTAAGAAAGAGGCATATCCGAAACTATCAAAAGTGGTTATCCCAGGAGGCAATCTCCTATCAATCAAAAGAAAAGTACAAAGCATCTACGATTAGTAGGAAACTTGGTGTCATCCGTTCTTATTTGAAATGGCTATATGAAGTTCAATATATCCAGGAACCTCTTCATGTGGAGATTCTAAGTACGATCATTAATAAACGCCATAAACCAAAACGCGAGTTATCATATGAGGAAGTGAAGCAGTTGCTTCATTATTATAGGGACAATGAAATCAATTACGCTCTATTATCGGTCCTAGCTACTACAGGGTTACGTGTTGCAGAAGTTGCGCATGCAATGTGGGAAGATCTTGAGTATGACGCTATACGTGGACGTTACTATTTAACAGTTGATACAAAGGGAGATAATGAACGAATTGTTTCTATTAATAAAGAGATTTTTAATCGGATT
This sequence comes from Bacillus sp. 166amftsu, assembly GCF_900107445.1. Taxonomy (NCBI): domain Bacteria; kingdom Bacillati; phylum Bacillota; class Bacilli; order Caryophanales; family Bacillaceae; genus Bacillus; species Bacillus sp. 166amftsu. The sequence continues at coordinate 12,716 of NZ_FNQA01000022.1, forward strand.
GTTGCATTTCGAATACGGAGAAGGTTACCTATAGACATTGGGAATAAAAATGGTGGGACTATATTTCAAACAAAGAACCATACTGCTTATAGAGAGAATTACTTGTCACAATACATCTCTAAAATCATTAAAGATACTAAATTACCCTTTACAGAGAATACACAAATTACTCCCCACTTTTTTAGACACTTTTATGTACAGTATTTGTATGATTACAAAGGATTACCACCTCATGTCATCGCAGCCGCAGTTGGCCATAAAAATGATCGGACGACAAAAGAAAATTATCTGAAGCAGAGATTAACGAAAGATAATGATGCTGGAAATTTAATTGCGGAAGCTGAATTTTAATTTTACTGCCACATGTCCCATTTCGTTTTCGTCTTACATGACTTCAGTAGCGTTGTTTATAGTTATGTACTTTTTATATAATAAAAGTAATTTCATCACTTATTTTTCAGTGTCGAGTTCCATAGTTTCTTCGCCAAGCTTCCCTAAAAATCAAACATATTCATAGGGAAGCTTGTAGAACCTTGCTATAACGAAGGTGGAACTATTTCCCAATTACTGTTGAAGGAGCTTAGAAGTGGAAATGATAAGAGACATTTTATTATCTAAAATAGATACATTAAATGAAAACGAGAAACTACCCCCAAATAAAAAAACGTTATTCTTTCTTAACAAAAGTGAATCACCAGCAGCAAATACATTTACATATAGGGGTACCGTTCTAAGCAATTGAATTAAAGAAAAGCGAGTGGATGGAAGAATAGAGGACAGACAATACAGAGTACAAGAATGCGAGTGCAATAAACAAAAGCTTTGCGAGATCTTTCGCAAAGCTTTTATAATGATACGTATTATAATAGTATTTTTTGTATTTCTTCTGTGCTTAGACCAGTAAATTTTGCAATATCTTCTAACGGCATTCCATTTTTATGCATACCACGAATTAATTGTGCACGCTCAGCTAATTTACCTTCTTCTTTACCTTCCTCATGAGCATGAGCTATTTTAGCTTGTTCATCTAGAAGTACTTTCTCACGAGCTTCATAAGCTGTTCGGAAAGAAGAATCATGGCTCATATTTTCCCATTTATTCATTGCCTTTTGTAAAATTGGATCTTGATTCATCGCAATCTCCTCCAATGTCTGAGTTAAGTGTTCATCTTCATGGGCTGGTAACAATAACATCCAACGGACAAATGTATTTTCCCATGGATTTACTTTTTCTTCACGCCATTGTTTCACTAATTTTGGAATCTCTACAAAATGGATTTCAATATCGTCACTTAAAACCTGTTGTGTTTTCGAATTCCATAATTGCCCGATGGTGTGAAATGAGTCTTCATAAGAAAATAATATGAAATCTAATAAGTTAATGGTAATTGTTTTCCGAAGCGAACGATATGGCATCCCTTCTTGCATTTGGGATGTATAGAGCTTACTCCAATAGTACAAAGAGCGTTTTACCATATCATGTGTATTTCGGAGTTGAATCTCAATATTCACTTGCGTTCCATTGTCAAGTGTTGCTAATAAGTCTAGTATGGATAACTTATCATCTTCATAAGACTTATGAAGATGTGGGTCTTCCAATTGTAGTGATGAAATAGGTGTATCTAAAGACTCTTCTAAGATAGCATTTAGAAAAATCCAATTAAGATTTCTTCATTCCCCTTTGTTCCAAATAACTGTTTAAAAGCAAAATCAATTCGTAAATTTACTAAATTTGTGGACATGGGTTTTCTCTCCCTGTCTTTCTTTTCTTAACTGTATTTTATAAGAAAATTCCCTACACATGCAAATGCTACTGTTACTATTGTAGCTTCTTTATCATTTTCCGACAGAAGTCTCCCTCTTCAATTTTTCGTGAAGGTGCGATAGCACCAGCAAATAGGTGGGAGATGAATGTTGATTGGCGTAAGCCAAAATGTTTGCTTTCATATACTTGTACAGATTGCTCTTTGAATACTGAAGATATGAGGTTAGTTGCAGAAAAATCGTTGCAATCGTAAAATCTTCAACGCTCTATCGCCCCACGCTTGCCGAAATTGTGAAAATCAAGCTTAAAGTAGGAAGCGTGGTGAGTCAACATATAAGATATTTAAGTTCTCATCGTAGGAACTACGGGCAGAGCCTGCTAAGATAACTGGTGGATCCATCGGTGTTCGCAGGGATTTCCCACTTCAAACAAACTGCAAGGTCGTTAAGTGGGGGTAGTCCAATATGTAGAGTTCTTACTAATATTTTTCTATTTCACAAGATATTGCTTAATTCTTTTACTAACAGTTCGGTGCCTTTTGGACTAAGAACAATCTTGCCTTCTGCTAGAGAACAATTTCTTTCCGAAACATCTCCTGTTATCATACACGCCTGGTGAGATTGATATTTTTGTAAAATGATCTTATCATCTTCTACAAAGATTTCCATTGGACCTTTTTCTTCAATCCCTAATGTTCTTCTAAGCTCCATGGGAATAACAATACGCCCTAATTCATCAATTCTTCTAGTAATCCCTGTTGATTTCATAAAATCTTACCCTTTATTAGTCTAATTTCTTCATATTTATTATAAGTAAATTTTACCACGCGGAATAGTTTGATATACTCATTGAAATATGATTGTCACACATAAGAAAAAGCCCTGCTATATAAGCAAGACTTTGTCACACAATTGTATATCTACTATCCTCTGAAACACACAAATTGGCCGTATCAATTCTTACATGACATTTCCCCAATCGTCGCTTGACTTCTGATTTCAACTTTTCGTTTGCCTCCTCTAAAGAACGTGCTGGAATGATTGCGGATTGTAAACCTTTTTCCTTGCCACCATACACTACTGAAAAATCAATTTCATACCGATGTATCATGGTTCCTCATGTCCCTTCTTTTGAAATCACTTTGTCCATTCAAACGAAAGATAAATACCAATATATAAGTAAATATATGCAATGTTTTCTAAAAAGTTGTCCATTATTCTCTTATTTCTTTAAAAATCTATATGAACCCTTTAACAAATTGAATAAGAAAAAATCTTGGGGATTAGAGCAGTTAACTTATCACTAAGTCTATAGCAGTTGATATATCTGTTTTTTTAATGGAACTATTATTACACATAGTGAAATCCATGGATAAAATTATAGGCATAATTTTAGAAGGGGTCAAAGAAGGATACGATTATGTTATATATGATAATAATTTCGCTGTTGGATGGATCATAGCAGAAGTACTACAATTACCTAAAATTTCTTCATGTACAACATTTGCAATTACTAAAAAAATCTCCTCCGCTCTTATGAAAAATCATGGAGAGGAGGAAGAAAAATCTCCTTTATATCAGGAAATTATGTGCATTTTGAAAAAATGGGAAGATACTTATGGCATTACCCTTAATGAAAAACAAAATGTGATGACATGTCCTGGAGATATTACAATTGTATATACATCCAAAGTATATCAACTAGATGTAGAAGAATTTGATAATTCTTACATATTTGTTGGACCCTTTATTACATAACGTAAAGATGTGGAGCCTGTTTCCTTAGAGCGAGAAGAAGGAAACAAACTCATTTTTATTTCTATGGGAACTGTATTTAATCAACAGCCAGACTTTTATCATACATGCTTTGAAGCATTTCGAGATAGCCCGGTTACTGTCATATTAGCTGTAGGAAAATGTACTGATAGTAATCAATTTAAAAATATCCCTCCTAATTTTAGGATGTATAATTACGTTCCTCAATTGGATATACTGCAACATGCTGATTTATTTATTACGCATGGAGGAATGAATAGTTCCAGTGAAAGTTTATATTTTTGTGTTCCTATGCTAGTTATTCCCGTTATGGGGGAACAGCCTATAATACTAAAAGGATAGAAGAATTAAAAGCAGGGGTTCAATTAAGTCGTAAAAAACTTACTCCAGAGATATTACGTAATACAACAATGCATGTATTATCGAATGGTTTTTATACAGAGAATAGCTATGAAATTGGAGAATCTTTAAAAAATGCTGAGAGATATAATAAGGCAGCTGATGAAATTGAAACCTTTAAATAAAAAAAGGTATTAAATAAGGAAAAACGGTTCTGTTGCAAGGTTTGAAAAAAGCATAAACAGAACCGTAGCAGCTATTTGATTAGTAAACAATGTTATCCCAGAATATAGCGACTCGCTTGTTTAAAGAATATCATACAATACCGAAAAATCTTCCTTATGAATTGACTCGTCGTGAAATGGATGTATTAGGGTATCTTAAAGAAGAACTTCGATATAAAGAGATTGCAGCAAAGTTATTTTTATAAGAAGGAAATGTAAGAAATTATGCTTCTTCTATTTATATGAAACTGCAAGTTTCAGGAAGGAGAGAAGCAGTAAAAAAAGCGGTGGATGAAGCTTTTTTATAAAAAACGTAAAATCTAATTGGGACTATTTAAATTGATTATTTTCTCCCTTCCTCTTATTGAGGCGTCACTTTGAAGATGATTTTTTGTTTTATTTTAATAAAGGGATATTAAAAGATTTTGTAGAATAAATGATTCGGGAGAGGTGAAGAGATTATGCTATATGTAGAAACGTTGGGAGAATTGGCGGTATGAGGAATATATACCGAGAGACAAATTTCTAATTTGTTATACAATGATAGAACAGGAATAACCATCTTGTGCAATTCTGTATCAAAATTTGGTGAATCTGAAACAGAAAGATTTCAAGTGATGGGTAAGTATGAAATATATAATCATAGAAATGAGGTAATTCGTCTCTTAACTGTAGGAACTACTGGGATAGCCTAATCAATTAGAAACCGCTAGGTTTCCGTACTTAGGAATCTTCCACTTCAAACAGTCCATAAGGACGTTAAGTGGTGAGTAGTTCAAACATTATAGAATATATAGAGGGGATGATAAATAATGGATTTTAAAGAATGGATAATTCCTTATCAGAAAGATCTTTCTCAATACTGTTATTACCTAGCCGGTACTAAATGGGATGCAGAAGATTTAAAGCAAGAAACTATGTTCAAAGCTTTTCGATATTTTAAAGAAATTATACAGCACCCCTCCCCAAAGGCTTATCTTTTTAAAATTGCTTCAACAGTTTGGGCGGATTTTTATCGGAAAAATCCCATTTATCAAATAAAGTTAACAGAAAACTCAAATTATAATGAAGACTATGAATCTCCTTTTCTTTTAGAGGAGGCAATGAAAATACTTGTCAGTATTCTTCCTCCCCAACAAGCAACCGTATATTTGTTAATTGATGTTTTTGGATTCAAACCCAAAGAAGTAGCTCTATTATTAGAGCACACTGAAGGAGGCATAAAGGCTGCTCTTTATCGTGGTAGAAGAAAATTAAAATATTTAAAAAACAAATACAAAAGTAAAGGCAACATAGAGAATAATCAAAATTCCCAATATATAAAGGAATTTATACAAGCTTTTCGAACAAATAACCCTTTACTAATACGAGATGCATATATTTTATTATCCTTAAATAAAGTGCAAATTGAGCAAACCACATTTAGAACAACAATATTCTTTTCATTTACAGATTTAGAAGGAAATATTTTAGTGGTCAATGTGTAAAAATTTTTATTTTAGCGTATCTATTTACTTCCTTATCACGTTATTTATATTGAATACTTTTTAGGAGGGAAATTAATGTTAAAAATAGGAGCAGTTTTTATTCCTGTGACAGATATAGAAAAATCTGTAGAGTGGTATAAAGATCATCTAGAATTAAGTTATATAGATACTTGGCCAGACGGTGAAGGTGCAGATTTTTATTTTAATTCTGAGAAACAATACTTAAGTCTTGTAAAAGTCGAAGGGAAACAATCAATGAATTTTACAGTAAATCCAAAATACCAAAATCCATTTTACAATTTTACAACCAATGACTTAGAGGGGACACATAAGAGATTGCAGCAAAAAGGGGTGCACGTTACAGATATTAGAAGTGATGGTCCTATAATAGGATTTGATTTTTATGATTTATTTGGGAACAAACTAGGGGTAATAATTGATAAGAAGTAAAAAATTATAATTTCTTGAGCGATTTATTAATTATCAGTTTAAGTTAAGTACATTCAATATACTTTTTGTTTTTTTAAAGGTGAGGTACGGAAATATGTAGAATTCTTAGTCAATAAAAAATTTTTATGGAGGGAATATTTAAATGCTCGATACTAACCAAATCTTATTAAATAATTATCAAGTATTGGTAGCCACAAATAAGGACGAAGATCATGTACTTTATCTATTAAAGGATGTTGCGAGTTGGTTAAAAGAAAATAATATAGACCAATGGAGTTTCTTATCAGAAGGTGGAGAAGACCAAGAGATTAGGCAGGCTGTTACTAATGGAGAAACTTTTGTTATTAAGAAAAATGAAAAAATAGTAGGTACATTTACTCTTTATCAATCACAAAGTGAATGGGATCAGCATATTTGGGGTATTTCAAGTGATAATGCAGTATATCTTCATAGATTAGCTATTACTAGATCAGAGATTGGTTCTAGTTTAGGAAATGATATCTTGCAATGGATACAAAATTATATTAAAAGTGAAGGTATAACGCTAATAAGATTAGATTGCGTGGAAAATAATAATAAGTTAAATGCTTTCTATTTGAATAGTGGATTTGAAAAAGTAGGCATAAATGATGAGCATTCTAAATTTGAGAAGAGATTATAGAGGTTTTTAAAAACATTACACAATTGTGTAGTGTTTTTTTGTGGGACTTGCACGCTAAATTTAGTATGTTAAAAAGCATATAAAAATGAAAAGATTATTCTGCTTTAGTTTTTTAGTTAAGCAAATAAATACTATCAATAAAATTAGCCCTTCTTTAATATTAGTATAAGGAGAACAAGTGAATAAGGGAGGTGTTGGTCATGATTCCTGTTGAATTAATTCCATTGGAGCTTGAGTATTCTGAGATTATTATTGTAGATTCAGATGATAACTATGGAAATTATGATTAAAAGTTACTTCTACTTGAGAATAACTTACATTCTATATAAAGATTTTGCATTTCTTCATAAAAAACTCCTTAATTAGGGGGTTTTTATTTATTGATTTAATATTGTTATTAGCAAAATAAGCAGAGTAAATTACAAAGTAAAACATATATGATAGAAAGAAAGGAGGTAGATTAAGCTGATAAATAATAATATCTGGTTGTCTATTATCAATCAAAAACTGGACGATAGTTTTGCTAATATGATGCATTCTTTATGGATGATAATGACCGATAAAAATCGTTCTTGGGTTGAGGAATTTGAAAAAGATGAGGAATTATATTTCAATAATTTGAAACAGCTTAATAAATTTCTTGAATCTTATCAAAACATAATTATTAATCAAGATAACAAGAATGAGAAAAGACAAAAAGAAATTTTACACTTAGAAACATTAGAGATATCTGATAATGAATTACATCAAAAAGATAGCCAAAACTTATGGAATACTCTTCACTACAACTTAATCACAGATAAAGTATCTTTCAGGGGAAAGGATTTAACAAAACATGATAGTTTGAAATTATTGAAAGAACTTAATAATCCAGCTGAGAGAAAAGAGCTATGGATAAGCTATATGACTTTAGGTAAAAAAATAGCACCTGGGTTAGTGGAGTTAGTTAAACTAAGGAATAAAATTGCTAAAGAAAAAGGTTTTACAAACTTTTATGAACTAAAACTATACTCTCAGGAATTAAATGCTGATAGCTTAAACGATATAATTGATGAATTAAGGAATAAATTGGATCCAATTTACTCAGTTGTAAAAAAAAATATTGATAGAAGGATAAGAGATAAATTCAGGATAAAAGATGGTTCTCCATTAAAACCATGGCATTATATGGACCCGTACTTTCAAAAATATCAAAAAGAAGATTGGGATTTGAAGAAATTTAAACAAACTGACTTCTTAAAACAAATATTAAATGTTTTCAAAGCCTATGATATTCAATTAGAGGAGATTGTAGCACGCTCATACTTTACCGAAGATAAGAATAAGAGTCCAGAAAGTTTTTGTCTAAATATTGATAGAAATAAAGATATAAGGATTTCTTGTAATATTGATTCAGACATTAATGGTCTAAAGGTAATTCTTCATGAATTGGGGCATGCTGTTTATGAGGAATATTTAGGAATGGATCTTCCGTTTCTTCTCAAACAACCTTCAAGCATCTTCTTAAGTGAAGGTATAGCTTTATTATTTGAACGCTTAATAATGGATTCATCAATACAAGATAGCATAAACTTAGATGTGTCTATACAAGAAAAAAATTTTTTTGAGAATATTTTAGTGAATTTATATTGGACTATAACAGTTGTGAAATTTGAACAAGAACTTTATGTTAATCCTGATCAAGATTTAAATAAACTATGGTGGGAATTAGTAGAAGATATACAACAAATATCTCCTTCGGACGACCCGAATATATTGGGGCTTCCAGTTTGGGCAACAAAATCACACCTTACGACTCTCCCGGTGTATTATCAAAATTATCTTCTTGGACAAGTACTAGCATCACAATTCGAATTTACCTTAAATAAGGTCAATAATAATCAATGGTTCTCTCAAGAAGGAATTGTAAAGCTAAAAGAAAACATTTTTTCTTTAGGTAAATTATATCCTTGGAAAGCGATTGTTAAAAAATGTACAGGAATGGATATGAATCCTGAATTTCTTATTAATCAATTAACAAAGGTAAAGGAGTAGGTAGTCTTGAATTCGTTTATATTAAACTCTCGAAAATTCAACTCCGTTACACTTAATAATGAAAAAGGCTACGTTTCGAAAACCTCCAGTAACCCCGATATACTCATAGATGAAATTAACTGGTATAGGAGCATACCTGAAAGCATAAAAAAATATACGCCACAATTACTTAATTTTTCTACTAAGAAATCAGCTCCTTATCTTAACACTTCTTATTTACCGTTTCCAACGCTTTCATACTATTTATTAAATCAACCTGAAGATGATTTGCTTTGGGAAAGAATTTTTTCTCAAATTGAAAATCTCTTTAATGATTTTGCAAGATTTTTAGGTAATTTGAGTCATGAAGATATTAGGAGGATGTACATTACAAAAACTGAGACTAGAGTAGAACTATTCTTAGACCAAAACCATTTAGCGAGAAAAATGTATAGTAAAAAATTTTATACCTTAAATGGTAAAGTTAGAAAAAATCCCTTTGTAACATTTGAAGAAAATAAAGGAGTAATTGAAAAGATTATTAATAAAGCGAAAATTCGACTAATTCATGGGGATCTTTGCTTTTCCAATATATTTTTTGATATAGCAACAGATCAATTATATATTGTTGACCCAAGAGGAGATTTTGGAAAAAAAGGTATATTTGGAGATGTCCGATATGATTTAGCCAAGATACGACATAGCCTGTCAGGATATGAAAGAATAATAAATAATGAGTTCAGTATTCAATGTTCAGAAGGGGAGATTAATTATTTGTTATTAAAAGAAAAAGAGGAACGAAAACTCCAATATTATTGGGATATTTTTACAGGTAATTCAATAGCAGAAGTAAAATTAATAGAAGCTTTATTATATTTATCGATGTTACCCCTTCATTATGAAGATTTTAGTAGACAGATGATTTTATATGCTTTAGGTACTGAACTATTAGATAATGCACTAGAAATGGGAGGTTGAGTATGCGTATAGTTATTGACTTAGATGGTACAATTTGTGAGTTAAAAAAAGCGAATCAAAGTTATTATGATGTTAGACCAAAAGCGGGAGCAATTCAAACGCTTTATAAATTAAAAGAAGAAGGGCATGAAATAATTATTTATACTGCGAGAAATATGCTCACATGTAAAGGTAATATCGGTAAAGTTAATGCTAATGTCGGGAAAATTACATTAGACTGGCTGGCAAGCTATAAAATCCCCTTTGATGAATTAGTTTTTGGAAAACCTTACGGTGATATATATATTGATGACCTAGGGGTGAAATTTGAAAACTGGGATCAAGTAATGGGGACGATTGGTAATAAAGAAGTATGAATATTGTAATGCCGATGGCAGGTAAAGGAAATCGGTTTATTAATGCTGGTTACCTTACACCCAAAATGTTAATTAAAGTTAAGGGATTTCCGATGTTTTATTGGTCCTTAATTAGTTTAAAAAGGCACTTTGATTTGTCGAATATTACTTTCATATGCTTGGAGGAACACTTAAATTCTACTAATTTAGAGAAAGAAATAAAGCATTACTGTAATAATCCTAGAATTATTGGAATTCAGAAGCCGACAAGAGGACAAGCAGAGACAGTTCTTAATGCAGTGTCAGAACTGGATTTGGATAAAGAGTTATTGATATTTAATTGTGATACTTATTTTCTCAATTTAAATTTTTCTTTAAATCAAGATTTAGATGGAGAAATAACAGTATTTACATCTAACAACCCTAATTATAGCTATGTCAAAGTAGATAGTAATAATCTGGTAAAGCAGATTATAGAAAAAAAGGTTATATCAAATATTGCTACAATTGGCCTTTATTACTTTAAATCAACAAGGCAATATGTTAAGACATGTGAATATATTATCCGAAAAAATAAAAAATCGTGTGGTGAATACTACGTATCAAATGTTTATGAAGAATTAATTAAACAGGGATGTAAAATAGGTATAAATCAAGTTGAAAAATGTTATCCTCTTGGATCACCAGACGATAAAGAAATTTTCGAAAATCTATAAGCTAGGAGGAAGAAATGAAAAAAGTCTTTTTTGGTTTAAGTGGAGGATTAGGACCTGTTCTCCGATGCCTACCAATAGCATCAGAGTTTAAAAACAGAGGTTATGAAGTTAGCTTTTCAATCTATGATAAAAAAAGTGAAAGTGTGATAAGAGAACAAGGATATCGTATTTTAACTGATGATGATCCAACTATGCCGAAGGAAAATTTATTAGTACCGTCAAATGATAATTTCTATAATCTGGATCATTATTACTCTCAAATGGGATTTTTAGATAGTGAATTCACTAGATCCTGGGTGTCGCATCGGATAAATATGTTATCTGAATATAAGCCTGAAGTTATTTTTTCCGATATGAGCATAAACACAATTATAGCAGCTAAATATTTAAAAATCCCTCTAATTTCAATAGTGCAATCTTGTTATCATCCTGGAGGAACTTCTTTAAATACCTGGCCAAGCCCTCCAAGAAATATTAGTAAGGTAACGCCAATATTCAATCAAATATTAAGTGATTTGAAACTAATGAAAATCAACAGAATAGAAGAATTATTTAGCGGTGATATTTCTATAGTTCCAGGAATAACTGAATTAGATCCTATTGATACAAATGTTTACCAAAATGTATATTATACCGGACTAGATAGATTTGATTTAGTACTAAGTAATAAAACTTTTAAAAGTGATAATAAATATATACTTGTGTATCCAGGGAGATTAAAAGATGTCACGGGTAATACAGGAATAAAGATAGTAGAATCAATTATACAAGCGTGGAAAAATCAAAAACAGAGGATTGTAGTTTCTGTTGTGGGAAAAATCCCACCTGAACTTCTTAAAGAGGCAACTGATAACATAGAGTTTATTCAATACTTCACTACAGATATTCTATGTAATGCCCAATTATTTATTCATCATGGAGGTCATGGAAGTTGCCTTTCTTCAATAGCATACGGTGTTCCATCCCTTATTATACCAACACATTCGGAGAGAGTGTACAATGCGCGCCAATTTTGTCAGCTTGGTTTAGGAGACTTTATTTTGCCGGACACTTTTATTGCTCCTCATTTATTTAAACTTGCAAATTATATGATTAGTGAAAATTCATATAGAGAAAAATTGATCAAACTAAAATCGAAAGTTAAAAGTGAAAAATATCCAACTAGTTCAGATATCTATAAATTAGCGTATTCCCTAATAAAAACATATTCTTCTAAATAGAGGGGGGTGAAGTTATGATATTTGGATGTGGAATTGATATACAAGAAATTAATACTATAAAGAATATTATTGAAAAATATGGAGAGCGTTTTTTAACAAAAATTTATACCCCTGGAGAAATTTCTTACTGTAAAAGGAAAGCTAATTATCATTCTTATGCGGCTAGATGGGCAGTAAAGGAAGCTCTATTTAAAGCATTAGGAACTGGGATCAGAAAAAAATCACAGTTTAAAGAAGCAGAAGTTGTATTAGACCCTCAAGGGAAACCAGAAATTTCTGTAACTGGTGCTACAGAGGAATTTATACAAAAAGAAAATTTGTCCATATGTGTAAGTATATCGCATTCTGGCAACTATGTTGTAGGACAAGTAATTCTTTTTTTTAAATAAATAAGGGATCTGATGATTGTATTGAAAACGTTGATAGTTGTTAAAGAAGATAACATGGTATCTAGTCAAGAAAGTCGTATTACTCCAGAGTTAATTCTCCTTTATGAAGAGAGTTTTAAGATTATAACTCACTGCATCAGAAAGAATAAACCGAATCTAGTTGTATTTGTAACATTTGATTCGGCCATTCCAAAAGATTGGGATGTCCGACTACTTAATAGCACGAATTATATAATTTTTCAAAATGTTAATAAATATAAACTACCTCAAGTAATTCTCTATTTAAATTCTATTACAAGTAGACTTGAACTACCCAAACTATTAAAAAATAAAGTAATATCTGACTCTATTAGATACATTCTAACAAACTTAAATAATTCTAACTTATCGATTGAACTTGTATCTTCCAAATTTCACCTAAATCCTCATAGGTTTTCTAAAAAATTTAGAGAGCATTCCTCGATTTACTTTAAAGATTTTTTAATTAGGGCAAGAATGATTTATGCAAAAAAATTGTTATTAAAAGATATTTCTATTACAACTGTTTGCTTTGAAACGGGTTATGAAGATTTAACTCACTTTTCAAGAATGTTCAAAAAAAAGTATGGCATGACCCCTTCGCAATATAAGAAGCAGAAAAAACAAACTAGATTACAATCAAAAGCAGAGAATGAGTTTTGATGATGTTATAACATAAGGATATCCCGGGATATAAACAATATTAATTAGGAGGTTTTGTTAATGAAAAGTATTACAAGACAAAAAACATTAACTTTAGAAACATCTTCAAGCTCTACAACTCTTGAATTAAAAGATGGAAGAATGGAAGAACTTAAGTTTGAACAAGTTAACCCTACTCAATTTACTGTTAGTGATTCAGAATTCAATATTAAATCAGGCATCAATGTGGAATTAGAAATTCAAAATGTTGATTTAGTTGCAACTTCTAAAATCTTGTGGCCTGGTAAAGTAGTTAGGGTTCGCGGAGGAGTACATGGTCAAGGAGAACCAATTAAAGCCAAAGCAACAATTCCGTTAAATAAAAAAATTACTGACGGGGTGCAAGGGGAGTCTTTCCTTTATTGGGTAATTGAAACGCCGGAGGGTAACCTAACAAATAAGCAACCGATTCATATGAAGGGGTTAATTAAAGGGATACCTCCAAAAGATGCAACTTTTACATCTGAAAGTGTTATTCCTCTATATAATGATAATGATGATCAAGTAGGTACCCTTTACGGTTGCCTTCAGTCTAACTAAGAAAAAAAGGGAGGGACATAGATATATATGTTCCTCCTCAATTAATTTAGGAGTAGGTCTATGCAAAATGTTATTATCGTTGGTTCAAGATGCGCTGGAGCTTCCTTGGCTTATTTTCTTGGAGAATTAGGATATAGGGTACTTTTGTTAGATAAATTTAAGAGTCCGAAGGATCCTGTCCTTTCAACACATATTTTAGGTGGTGAAGAAATTTATGATGATTTGAAAATAAGACAAAAAATTGATAAATGCGGATCACCTATCATTAAACGTATGAAAATAGATTATGAAGGACATGTATTTGAATCAGACATTGTTGTTACGTCTCGTGTGATTGGTATAAGAAGAGAAATACTTGATAATCTACTATTTCAGCAGGCAGCAAATAACCCTAATGTTGAAATTAGGACCTCAGCCACAGTGCAGAATGTAATATATGATAATAATAAAATTATTGGGGTTACTTACAAAGATGCACAAGGGAATTTTCATGAGGAATATGCAGGGGTAGTTATTGGAGCAGATGGGAGAAATTCTCTAATTGCAAGAAAGGTAAAAGCTAAAGTCTTATTGGAAAGTGAGGAACTTCATTCTGTTTATTATACCTATGTAAAAGGTCTTAAGCCGATGCCTTTACCTACATTCGAATGGTTTTGGCATAAACAAGGGGTTATCTTAATAAATCCTATTGATTCATCTCTTCATTGTATAGCTTTAATACTTCCAAACGAAACAAAGCCGCAAGAAGTGAAAGATACCTTTATTGATATGCTCTCAGAAGTAAAAACATTAAAACCAAGACTGCAGAATGTTAAATTAGCTAAACCAGTAAAGGGATTAAAAAACATTAAAAATTTTATTAAGAATTCTTACGGACATGGATGGGTCTTAGTGGGAGATGCTTCGAATCATTTACATCCAATTAGTGGAATAGGAATTGATAATGCTGTGAATTTAGCTCGTTATTTATCAATTCAGCTAGATTGTTTCTTTAAAGGAGAAAAATCTTGGGCAGATGCAATGGAAGATTATCAATTATTTCGTGATGAACAAATTATTCCACAATATCAGAATTCTTTAAGGACTCTTCAATATACGAAAGAGCTCCCAGGAGAGAATACAAATTTTTACTCAAGTATGTTGTGTACATTTCCTAGTTATATAAAAAAACTGTGCCTTAATTCAGAAAGTATATTAGAAAAATTAAGAGGTGAATTGTAATGGAAAACAAAGCTATCAATGAAATATACTTTGATGCGCCAATTCAGGAGGTATGGTGGTCAATTTCTACTATTAAGGGAACGAATACATATTTGACCTATACAGCACAGACAGATGGCCTAGAAGATACTCCAAAGGTGGGTGATATTTATACACTAAATTATGGAGATATAATAAATAAGTCGAAAATAATGGTTTGTGAGCCGGAGAAAGATTTTGTTTTGAGTGATAACTATGAATCAATATCTCCAGACGGAAGTGTTGATATTTTTAGAGTAAGTACACATTTTCATCTAGAAGAAGTTGATTCAAAGGTGAAGTTAACATTAGAAGTAAGTGGATTTATAAATGATACTTATGGACTTTGGTTTAGAGAATGCATTGAAATGGGTTGGAGACGTTCTTTATTAAATTTAAAATCCGTTTTGGAATTAGGTTTGGATTTAAGAACTGAATTATTTAGTTATCCAAGACTTGGTGTTCTAAACTGCACAGTAAATAAAGAACAATGTTTTGAGACGGGAGTTAGCGAAGGGCAAGGGAATTATCTGCTTGAAGTATTTCCAAATAGTCCTGCAGAAAAATGTGGCTTACAAAGAGGAGATGTTATTCTTGAGATTGATAAAAAGCCCGTTAAGAATTATGAGGAATTTGTAAAAATTATTTCTACTTTCTATGGAGATAAACGCCCAGCTGAAATAAATTATTGCAGAAACAATCAAAAATATACTACTTTGGTTAGCCTTTCATTAGAAGATTATTTTACGGGCTTAAATCTCGAAGGTGATACCTTTGAAAGCATAAGAGAAAAGAGAGAGAGAATTTCTAAGCAGAGATCAGCAGCTGGATCTATTTGGAAGGAAGATAAGGAGGGAAAATAAATATGGAGTCCACTAAACATAAAATTTTATCATTATTAAGTAGTGAACATTCTGGAGTTTTTCCAATTGAACAAATCCAAGAACATTTGACATTATTTGAAATTGGATTTGATTCGGTTCGATATATGGAATTTATAGTATTGGTAGAAGAAATGTTAAATATAGAATACCCAGACAACTTGTTAGACATTGATTCTTCGATGACTGTCAGAGAAATTATTTCAACAGTGCTTACGGTTGATGTTTAAAATGATAATAAATAAACTAAAAAAATTTGGAGAGAAGGTTTGTATTCTTAATAACAATGTAACGTATAGACAAATTACTGAATACTCACAACATAATTATTTGATTTTAGAGAAATACTGTAAAAATAGAATTATTCTGTTGGACATATCTCTAGGATGGAGAATGGTCCCAATTATATTAGGGGCTTTAATGGCCAAAATAACTATTGTCCCGATAGACCTCATAAGAACCCCCTACCTCGAGGAGAAATTATTTCCAGATTATCTGCTAATAACCTCTTCTAATATTGATTATAAGGGAAAACTAATTACAACTTTTTTTGAAAAATCATATTACCATAACGGAGATGAAGAGCTAAAAAATATTGCATTTATTATGTTTTCTTCTGGCACTACCGGGAAACCAAAGGGTATAAAGTTAACATATGAGAATGTCTTTTCGAACACAGAGAGTATTCTAGACTATTCGAATTTAAATAGTGAGGACAGAGTATTAATCATTAGACCTTTTACTAATATATCAGCAATTACAGGGGAGCTACTTCCTAGTCTATTAACTGGCGCTAGTATTTTTATAAAAGATCTACGTACTTCACCACTTGCATGTTTGGAGACAGCTTTTAAATATAAAATAAATATTCTATTTACTACTCCATCCATTGCTTTGAAAATGTTATGTTTTGATAAAGAATCTAAATTACAATCAATTAAGCTTCTAATATTAAGTGGTGAGCAGCTAACTAAAGGGATGTATCATAAAATCAGTGCTTATAATCCCAAAATGCAGATTTGGAATGCTTATGGACTATCTGAGGCTTCACCACGTATAAGTATAAAAAAAATAGAAGGTTATATTTTTGAAACAGGTTGCATTGGCAGGACATTAAAAGGTGTTAAATATAAAATTATTAATGAGACTGGTAATTGGGTTAACGAGGGAGAAACAGGAGAATTATGGGTATGTGGACCAAACATAATGGATGGTTACTATTTAAATAAGACTCTTACACAAAAAAAGAAATTTGATGGATGGCTTGCAACAGGAGATTTAGCATACTTCAAAAATGGAGAGCTCTTTATAAAGGGAAGGAAAGACAATATGATTATAAAATATGGAATGAACATATTTCCTGAAGAAATAGAAGAAGCTATTTGTTCACATCCTGAGGTTGTGAATGCATTAGTTTTTACTTCCTATATTAATGAGCAACTTAATATAAATGCAAAGGTAATAAAAAATGTAGGCTCTAATTTATCAGCTGAAGAAATTCATAGATATTTAATTTTAAATTATAAAGATACGAGAATAAGAGTAGATCAAGTAATGATTGATAATCAATTAGAGTATACGCCATCAGGTAAAGTTCTTAGAAAATAGAGGTGATATAATGAAACAGGAGTTATGGAAAGATTTCTTTTCTACTGATTATATAGGTTTCTCAGAAGTTATATTAAATAAAGAAAGAACTAACTTTGAAGTAAAGCAACTAAAGCGCCTTATACCAAATAAAAATGTTAAAATACTTGATTTAGGATGCGGACAAGGCAGAATTACAATTCCACTTGCAAAAGAGGGCTATAATATTATAGGTTTGGACGCTTCAGCTGATTTACTTAATGAAGCGATGTATAGAGCAGAGAAAGAAAAAGTGAATGTGAATTTTTTGCATGAAGATATGAGACAAATATCATACTACAATGAATTTGACATTATTTTGAATATGGGAACAGCATTCGGATATATTGAAAATTCCAACGAAGATGAAGAAGTATTAGCGAAAATTTATAAAGCCCTTAAACCAGATGGTATTTTTATACAAGAAACTGAAAATAGAGAAATGAAACTTAAAAATTTGATGGGAAAATTGTGGCATGAGATGAATGGTCAACCAGTTTTTTCAGATCGAAAATTCGATATTACAACAGGTCGGTGGGAGGAGATCATATCTTGGTATATCAACGGTTCTAAACAACAGAAAACTTTGAATCTTCGTTTATATTCAGCGACTGAATTGATTAAGATGCATAAGGAAGTAGGATTTAAAAATATTGATTTATATGGTGGCTTTGATTATTCGCCACTTTCTATGGAGAGTGAAAGATTATTAGTGTTATCTAAAAAAGTTAGAGTTGCCCCATGAATAGAGAAGTGGATAAGTATTTAGAGCTTCTTCCTCATAGATCCCCTTTTAGGTTTGTAGATAAAATTGTTAATTATGATTCAGGAAAGTCTTTAACCACTATATTTTCATCAACCAATATATATAATTTATCAGAAATTCCTATAACTGTGTTAATTGAAAGTGTTGCACAAACTGCAGTTTTGCTAACTCAATTAGAAACAGAACCATTAAACGCAAAGGAATTTCCATTATTAGGTAGTATAGATTCCACTATTGAAGAAGAGCATTTTGAAATGGGTGATGATTTTATTATCAAAGTAGGAATTTTAAAATTGTTATCTAAAAAAGCTGTTCTTGTAGGAGAAGTGTATAACAGCAGCTATGCTAAGATTCTTACTGCTAGCATTACAGTTGCAGTGTCTATTAAGGAAGAGGAGGGATGAGAATTTTTGAAAAAAAATAAGCCATGGATCCTCTTTGATAATATTATTACCAAAGAGAAAGAAAAAATTGTTACTATGAAATTCATTTCACATTCCGATTATTTTTTAACAGGACATTTTGAAAATTATAGTGTATACCCTGGAGTCTTGCTGCTTGAAGGAATAAAGCAGTCTGCAATGGAGATGGAATGCTTAATGGGATATGAGCTTCAAAAAATTCAGGCAAGATTTTTGCAACCAGTTTTACCCGGTATTATTGTAACCTATGACATTAATTTAATCAGAGAAAACGAGTTGATTGAACTAAAAGCTGAGGGAATGAGTGAAGATCTCACTCCCTTTATTAAATGTAAGCTGACATTTAGGAGGTCGAGAAGTGCTTGAAAAAACAGTAGAGTTTTATGATAAAGGTAAGATTGCAGGTATATTGCATCTTCCGCTCAACAAAAAGAAAAAATGTCCTATAGTAATTTATTGTCCGGGAAAAAATGGTGAAAGGTATGAAGTGCATCGTTTAGCCGTTAAATTTGCAAGGTTTTTAGCAAAGAAAGGAATAGCATTTTTTCGATTTGATTATTATGGATTAGGACTTAGTGATGGGTTTTTTCATGAAATGACTACCTCTTCAAAAGTGTCAAACGTAATCAAGGCAGTAGATTTTATTAAAAAGAGTGAATATGAATTTTCAGATATTTCATTTTTAGGCTTTAGTGATGGAGCAAGAATTGCAGTAATGGCTGCTAACAAGTGTAAAATTAACAATATTATTCTCTGGAGTCCATTATTTGCTGAATTTAGCGGTAACTTTCCTAATGGAAAAAGACCACGATTTGTAAGGCACTCTCAATATAAAGACTATTTAGTTATGCCATGGGCTGGATTATGGGTCAGCTTAGATTTTTATAGAGATTTAAATGATATAAACATTGAGAAGGAGTTAAAGAAATATAATGGGAAATCCTTAATACTATATGGTGATGATGATCCATTAATCATTGAAGAATTTGAAAATCTAAACACTGAACAATATGAAATTTACTTTAATACTAATAAAAATTGTGTAAAAAAAGTTAAAGGCGCTGGTCATTTGTTTACGTCTAAAAAATTCGAAGATGTTTTAATGACTAACTCTTATGCATGGCTAAAAAACTTAGAGAGTGTGATTTAATTTGTGGAAACAAGTAAGATTTAATAATGGACAAATTTATGGGATTATTAAATCTCCTTTGGATGAAATTCCTAAAACTTTGGTTGTTACTTTGGCAGGGCTAGGACAAGCAATGAGTGAAAAAAATTACATGTTTTCAAATCTACGAAAGTCTCTATCTATAGAGAATGTTATGGTCGTTCAATTTGATTACATGGGTCATGGTGACAGTTATGGAGAATTAGGCGATACTTCTTTAAAATCCATGATAAGAGACGCCCAATCGGTTATTAACTCTGTACTTAAGGAATATGATACAATTGAACATTTAGTTTTAATTGGTAATTCCTTAGGTGCAGTAATTGCAGTAAATTTATCTTTACTTTATGAAAATATAATAAAAAATACCCCTATTCTAATTTCTCCTCCTGTTAACCTTCCTACTTGTGATGAAATTTTTTCTAAAACGGTGATAGAAGATTTAAAAAAACAAGGGAAACTAGATTCTCAAATACTTATACCTGGTTATGATTATTATACATTAAGTGATTTTGATAAAAAACAATATGAGTATGTTACTAAATTAGGCAGCCATCTTCTTTATCTTCATGGTCAATGCTTATCATTTCAAATAATACAAGAAATTAATGAAATTCATTTAAGTAGGGAACTAATTACTTTAAAGTCAGATGTGAAAATTATAATTGGTGAAAAGGATAAAGAAACTTTTTTGATTCTAAATAATTTAAGCAAAAAAGAACTTTTTCTATTAGACAATGTTCATTACTATCATCAGCATCCTGCGGCGATGGATCAGTTAATTTATTACTTAAATGAAATTATCATGTCAATTAATAACAAATAACTGTAAAGTTTAGCAGAGTTTATTTTGGGGATTTATGAGAGAATTTAGCATATAACGAGAGATCGTTATATAATTCCTCATCCCCCCCTATGAGGTTATCATCCCCCCACCGGTTGATAACCTAAATAAGATCATTCTATAGATTTGATCTTATGATTGTCTCGGCAAGTTCCTCCTTGCCGAGTTTAATTAATCAAACACAAGGAAGTGGTATGAATAAGTAAATTTAAAAGTTCAATTCATCTATTCCCCTGGTGTACAGATTTGGAAGAGGGACTTTTAAATCTAAAAAATCTGTCTATTTCTTTTTGTGAGTTAAGTGCTAATTACATTTTACATTATAAAGATAAATTAGATTACTTAATCAATTTGTTTAACAAATATCAGATATACCCTTCAGCTGTTTTCACATTTGGGCACTTTAACAGATATAAAGATAGGAAAAGAATTTTATTTTATCATGAACAGCTAGCGTATTGCTTAGATATTCTAAATATAAAAAATGTTATTCTTCATCCAGGTCATATGTCAAAAAGAAAAACTTTTGCGATAGATAATGATTTAATTATAATGATCGAAAAAATTTATAAGAGATACGAATTTCGTGGCATTGAAGTAGGAATTCATCCGCATATTGGATCTCCTGTTTTTTACAAGGATGAAATAGATATACTGATGGATAGGTTATCTAAAGAAAAATTGCAAATTAAACTAGTTCCAGACTTAGGGCATTTATATGAGGCTTCTATTGATCCGATTAAATTTATTTACCAATACCATAATAAAATTAGCAATATTCATTTGAAAAATATCCTTCCCATATCTTCTCATTTTCGTAGGGGGAAATTTAGTACGTTAACACATGGAGTAATAAATATACCAGAAATTATGTCTGTATTAAAAAATATTAAATACGAGCAGTGGATTACACTTGAAATTGAAGACAAAGAGGTCACATATGACATCTTAAGTGAAAACTATAAATATTTATTAAATTATACTTAAATAGGAGGTAGTTATGGTTCTATCACCTGAACAGTTAAATTTTTATGAAGAAAATGGTTATCTAGTTGTAAAAAAATTATTTTCTACAGAGGAAGTAAACAAAATAATTAAAGAATGTTTTCAAGTATGGGTTGAAATGTTGAGAACGAGTGAAATGTCACAATTTGATTCGCTTGAAAATATATTTCCAACAATAACTGGTATTCATAAAAGAAATGAAAGTTTAACTAAGTATATGCTAGATCCCAGAGTAATAGATATTTTAGAAGCTATTGCAGGTGAAGAAGTTCTAGCTTTCTTACAGAATTATTACTTTAAAGCACCAGGAGGGAAATCAATCCCTATTCATCAGGATAATTGGGAAACATGTGCATATCCAGGAACGACCTATGCAGCATGGATTAGCTTGGATCAGTCTGATTCAAAAAATGGTGGTTTATTTTTTGTACCTAAAACACAGAATTCATCTATTCTTGAAGATCAATCTAACTTGATAATCCAAGAAGGTTTACAAGCGATAGATCTTACTACAGGGCCGGGTGATGTAGTGTTTTTTAATGGAAATATATATCATGGGTCTCATAGTAATACATCTAATAGGTTTAGACGGACCTTTTTAACTCATTATGTAGGTAAATCTGTAGAGAAAATTGCCATTAACCATCACAGTCTTATAGATAAACATGGTAATAAAATCAGGAGGAAATATAATTTATCACCTCGCTATCATAATTAGAAATTTACAGTATGGAAGGTGGAAAAAGTGGAAAATGTGGCCTCATGGCTTGAGGTAAGTAGTCTTACTTATCAAGATAAAACTGCATTGGTTACAAATAGTGGTTCGTTTTCTTTTACAAAATTAGAAAGTATGTCTAGTTCTCTTGCTCATTATCTAAGGAATAACGGAGTGATGAAAGGTGAACGCTTACTAATTTGTTCTAATGAACATCATTATGTAGTAGCTGCAATATTTGCCACTTTAAAAATAGGGGCTGTTTTTGTAGTGATTCACCCTGAGACTCCAAAAGAGATGTTAGAATATTATATTTCCCATTCAGGAGCAACCGTAATTCTAACTGATCACGCTTTAGATCTAGAGGAAACATTGATTAATCAAGTAAAGTTAAAGATTCAAACATCTCATCCAAAAAAAAAACAGTGGGAAAATATAATTGAGGTTCTTAGAGAAAAAAAAGACAATTTTAAGGCAGTTAAAGTGTCATCTTCAGATATTGCGGCTTTAATATATACATCAGGCAGTTCAGGAAACCCTAAGGGAGTTATTAGTTCTCATGGTAATATTAACTTTTCTACAAACGTCATCAATAATTATCTAAACCATACTTTTGAAGATAATGTACTTTGTTTTCTTCCTTTATCATTTGACTATGGACTGTATCAAATATTTCTGTGTATATCTAAAGGGGCAACACTAATAGTTCGAAACTCTACTTATTTTGCTTTTGAAGCACCTGGAATCATTGAAAAATATGGTGTTACAGGCATTGTCGGCGTTAGAAATATTTTAACTACTTTTTGTAAAATAAAAAACATTAAGGGTACGAATAAGATTAGGTATATCACCAATACAGGGGAATATTTGGATTACTTTACTATAACTGAATTACGGAAATTAGTTCCAAAAGCTGATGTTTTTTTAATGTATGGACTGACAGAATGTAAAAGGGTATCATATCTTCCCCCTAAATTAATTGATATAAATTATAAATCTGTTGGTTATCCATTAAATGGTACGCAAGTTTCTATCGTAAATGAATATGGAGAAGAGTGTCAACCTTTTGTTAAAGGTGAATTACTAGTTAAAGGACCACATGTTACTATAGGATACTGGAATGATAAAACAGAAACAGATAAAAGATTTGTTTATTTAAATGGAAACCGATACCTTAAAACAGGAGATATTTTTTATAAAGATAATGAGGGACTTTTGTATTTTGTAAGTAGAAAAGATTTCATGTTTAAAAGTAAGGGATATAGAATTGAACCTGAAGAAATTGAATCCCAAATAAAAAAGTATGTACCTACTATTGATGATATTATAGTAGTTGATTACTTAGATACAAGTGATAATACTATTAAAATCGGATACTTTGTAAGTGTAAATACATGTGAGTATGAAAAAGCAAAGAAACAACTTCAACTGATGATTAAGAAAAAAATTGAACCTTGGAAAAGGCCCTCTAAGCTTATTATTACTAAATCCCCACCTCTTACAAATTCAGGTAAAATTGACAGAAAAACAATAAGAGCTAAATTTGAAATTGATGATGAAAAAAAGGAGGATCTATGAATAGACAAACAATATCTAATCAAATTGTTTCTATTCTGAGAAAAGAACTCAACCTAGATAACAATTTTGTATTAAATTTTGAAAAAAATCTTGTGGAATGGTTTAATCTTGATTCGTTAATGCTAGTAAATATTTTACTTGCTCTAGAAAAGGATCCAATTCTTAAAATGAATGTAGCAAACTTAATATATGAAGATCTTGAAAGTCTAAATACACTCATTGATTTTATTATATGCCAAACTACTAGCGAAGAGGAGTAATAGCTATTGAAAATTGATTATGCTTACTTTTGTCCGAGTTATAGTAAATTAGCGAATGTCCAAAATATTGAATATAGGATGAGTGAATTATTAAATACTTCATTATATCTTGAAGAGGCTGGTTTTGAATCAGTATTAACGGCTACAGATTCTGAATCATATGATCCTTGGATTTTGTCCTCATTTTTATTGCAAAACACTAAAAAACTAAAAACAATTATCGCTGTTAGAACATCATCTTTAGAACCTGTATATACTGCGAGAATGATTTCTACACTTAGTCAATTGTATAAAGATAGAATCCATTTAAATGTTGTATCGATGGGGGCAAAAGCTGAAATGAACAAAGAAAACGTTCATCTCAATCATACGGATAGGTATTTGAGGACATACGAATTTATGGATATATTAAATAACTTATTAGAAGGTAACTCTCCGTATTCATTTAATGGAAAACATTTTCGTGTAAAGCAGTCAACACTTTTTCCTAAAGTTAATGGTGACAGACCTTTAACCTATGTTGCCGGCAGTTCTCCTGAAGCAAGGAAGGTAGGAGCAAGGTATGGAGATGTTTATATTTTTTGGGGAGATAAATTCGAGAGCATAAAAGAAAATATTAAGGATTTTAAGGATGTTAGTTTAGCCTCGAGAAATGTAGAAATTGGATTACGGATAAATCTTCTAATCCGCGATAATAAAAGACAAGCATTGGATGATTTAGAAAAGCACTTAACAAGTTTAAATTATAACCCAAGACTTATTTTGTCAATAATGGGGAAATATAGTGACTCTGTAGGCTACAACAAAATAATCTCCTTATTTAAGGAAGCAAAATTACATGATGATAACTTGTATACTGGAGCTATAGGTAATAAATTAGGAAGCGTGCCATTTATTATTGGATCACCAGAAGAAGTAAGAGATTCCTTAAAAAGATTTGTAGATATTGGAATAAGTAAATTTATTTTCTCTAGTATTGATAATAATGATGAAATCAAGAGGATAGGTGAAGAGGTTATTAGTCATAAACTATAAGTAATGTAGGTGTTAGTATGAAATCATTAAATGTTAATCAGAATCCTGGATTTGAATTAGAGTGTTATCACAATGTCAGACTAAGTATTCTTGATAATAATGAAGATTTTATCAATTGGTTTCATTCACATTTTGTAAATCTTGTTTTATATAAAAGTAATAAAGAAATTGTTCCATATATTAGATTTGAAAATCATATTGATATTTATTCCGAGGTTTTATCAGAGGAGCCAGTAAAAAAAGTGGGAAATTGGGTAGATAGTATTAAAAAATGTATAGATCATAATAATTATGTTATAGCATTTTTAAATTGGAGTAATATTTTACAATCGAGGTATTATAAAGAAGATAAAGATATGGTTCATGAATGTTTAATATTCGGATATTGTGATAAGAATCAGGAATTTGAGATATTAGCTTTTGATGTGAATGGCCTTCCTTATACAAAGGTAAGTATCCCATTTTCAATTTTAAGTAAGGAACTGGATCATATTATAGACTTTCATCTTAGGAAGCAGAAATGGTTTACGTATTATGGCTTCCCAGTTTCAAAAATAATAAAAAAACCATTTAATTTTAATAGTTTAAACAAGCAAAAATTATTTTTTGGAATGGATAGACATAGGTATATTAGTTCCTATAACAATAATTCAGAATTTGCTGGAGGTTGTAGCATAAATTTATACCTTTCAGAATTATTCCAGAAAATTTGTGATGAATCTGAGCATCACAAACGTAATGATTTTTTTAAGCAAAGTGAATACTGGAAAATAATGAATTTAAAACTAATTCTTCATAAGAATATTATGATTTCTCGTATTAAATTATTAAAAAATCAAAGTTTCTCATATGAATTAATAAAGATAGAGGAATATTTTGTTAAATGTTTGCAAGAATTAAAAATAATTTTAGCTCTCTCTAAAAAGTTTACTAAAACAATGGATTTGAATTATCTTCAAAATATTTCAAGTCGATTCAATAAAGTGTATGAACATGAATTTCGAGCTACCTATCAGATGTTAGATTATTTAGTTAAATTATAAAGGAGTTCATATGGATAAAACGGACTTAAGAGATAAAGTAATTGAAAAGGTAAATGAAGTATTATATGAAAAAGTTTCAAGAGAAGATAGTACTAATCTGTTAAAAAGAGGATTAGATTCTATAAGTTTTATAAGAATCATTGTGTTATTAGAAGATGAATTGGAAATAGAAATTGAAGATGATGATATTTTGCTAGAGAATTTTAATTCAGTAGATACGATATGCAACTTAATTTCTAAGTATATAGTGGATGAGTGAATAGAATGGACATTGTTAAAATTGAAAACGAAAAATTATTTATGACGATTCCAACAGTACAAGAAAACTATAAAAGAAAGAATCGCTCAGTAGAAAATGTTGATTATTCATCATATAAACAAACGTTATATGATTTCCGGGTCGAGAAAATTCAAATGGGGAATCACATCGAAAACTGTTTTATTGATAACCCAAGAGAATATATTAAAGAATTATACAAAAAACAAACACAGAAAATTCGCGATATAAAATATATTATAACCACATATCATAGTTATCCATTGCTAGAAGAATCCAGCACAGCAATTTATAATAAAAAGCTGGTTGAAAATCGAGGGGCATTAGCTTTTTCAATCTGTGATAATGATTCATTAGCACCAATATTGGCATTAGACTGGTTAAGGAGAACTAAATCAAATGGCATAATTATATGTTTAGAACATGTATATAAAGAAGCTGGTTTAGGGAAATATCCTTTAGAATTTCCAATTCAAGATGCAGCGGCTCTGTTCCAAATTAGTAATTCCAAATTAGATTATGAAATAAAAGGATATGTTTTAAAAAACCGTAGATTCGACAGGCCCTTTCATGAAGAATCCTCTTTACATTCCTATCAATACATCATTAACTTTTTATCTTACTTCAACTTATTACCTCATGAAGTTATCGCTATTCCCCAATGTAAAAATCATAACTTTTTAAAACAAATTAAGAGTCTTTTTCCGTGTATTTATCATAAGAAAAGATCTACTAATCTTTTTACTGCAGATGTGTACTATTCTCTAAGTGAATTAGGAGATTTTGAGGAAAGTATTAAGCATATTCTACTTATGAAAATTTCAAATACAGGAAACATAGGTTTAATTTTGCTGAAAAGAACCAGGTAGGTGTTATTTTGTGGCATTTATAAAAAATGTTGTTAGCTTTATTCCTAATAATATAGTTCCCCTGCAGGATTTTGTTAGTAAAGGTACATTTGATGAAAGAGAGTGTTTAAATCTACTAAATCAGGGGTATAAATCGGTAGCTGTAGATGAGAAGACTAGTTTAGAAATGATAGTAAATGTTTTAAATCAGTTATTTTTGGAGAAAGAAGTAGATCCCTTAAAAATAAAATATTTAATTTTGACATATCAACTCTACTCTTTTCCATTTGAAATCAATATTTTAGATGAAATAAAACGTCATTTTAAATTAATTAATTGTATGGCCTATAGTGTGAGGGAACTTCATTGTTCAACACTTTTAATGGGAATAGAGATAGCAAATACCTTACTAGAAACTGAGAGTGAACAATCATCAGATGCTATTGTAATATCTGTCGGAAAAAGTGTAATTCCTCAAAATAGATTTGATGGAGTATTTATTACAGGAGATTCTTGTGTAGCGCTACATTTAAGTCAGGAAAAGAAGGGGCATCAGATAATAAGTATAAAAAATATCACTGACTCTCGTACGATATTAACAGGTGAAAAAAAAGGCGGCCCAAGATGGGATATTTCATATATGGTAAATATGGTTTCTATCATCAAAGATATTTTAACAGAAAGCAAATTAAGAATAAATGATATTGAAAAAATTGTTACGAATAATGCACCTACAGAAATGTGGGAATACTTGGCTAAGCTACTAAAGGTGCCAATAAAACAATTTTTTATTGAAGGAAGAGAGATCTTTGGTCATTATTTTATGTCAGATATTGCTTTAAATTTAGAATATGTCTTAGAGAATAAAATATTAAAAGATGATGGATATTTTTTACTTCTTGCCTTAGGAAGTGAAGGAGCAGCAGGATGTATTTTGTGTCATTCCGACAGTAGCAGAAAAAAGATAAGGAGTAATATTATGGAAAAACAAATAATGGAAATGATTGTCCAAACAATAGAAAATCCTGAGCTAGAACTTAATTTACAAAGTAGCTTACAAGAATTGGGTCTAGATTCAACAAATATAGTAGAAATTCTAATTGAATGTGAGCTATTATTTGATATCGACGTCCTTGATAACGATTTAAACCTAGACGATTTTAAAAATGTTGAAGATATTATTGATTACATTGAAAAATTAATGAACTAAATTTTTCTCAATATCACTGTTTATAAAATTACTTGAGGGGGGGATTGGAATTGCAACTTAATTCTAACATTAATCACAGCTGCTTTAATATTATAATTGATAGTTGCTTAAGGAGGTTTGGCTTTAATGAGGTTTTATTCTGGAATCAAATCGGCCTTTATTATAAGAAAGAGAATACTAATATCACTTTAATATCTTCTTATAAGACATTTAGTGAAACCCTTCCCATGTACGGTTTAGCGGTTGAGGAAAAATTTTATACTAATGTTAATGAATTTTTATCGGACATAAAGAATTATCTACGTACCGGGATATCAATTGGTTTAGAGGTAGATGCATATGAACTGCCATATTGCCTTAGTTATAGACAACAACATTTACTTCATACTTTCGAAATTGAGGGTATCACTAAAAATGCAGTGAAAATTGTTGATCATTATTACAGATATAAGGGGACTGTTAATTGGGATATTTTAACAAAGACCTTTGATTCAACAAGAAAACACTTTAGAACAGGACCATCACTTTTTACACTCAAAAAAAGTGGGGTATTAAAAATAAATTCTCCTAAAAAAAGTATTCAAGAGAATATTAAGGCTTTAAATGGCGAAATAAAATATAGTAATACTGATAATACAGGCATATCAGGTTTAAAGGCCATAAGTTCAATAAAAAATGACGTTATAAATATAATATCATCAACAGAAAATCAACAAGAAAGTACCTCAATGCTATCAGAGTATTTTAGTAAACTAAAAGAGGTTGCTAATTCTAGATATAACTTTAAAAATTATCTTAGTTACTATAATTTAAAGGATGCAGCAGACCTTAGCGAAGTCTCATACCAAAATTGGATGGCATTTGCCAATATTATTTTACGATTTCTCTATATGAAGAATAAGGATACAGTTAAAGAAAAGTTAAATTATAGAGCACACAAGATTATCGAGAATGAACATACCTTGTTAAAATTACTAGAAAAAGCTGAATTAATAGGATAGTGGTGTGAATATGTGAATAAAAAGCTCTTACTAGCTTTATTATATTCTTTAAACACTTTATAGAAAGGACATAAAATTATATTGAATAATTTCTATGATATTAAAGCTGTAAATAGTAGGAAAGAAGAAGTAAGTATGAACGCTTACAAAGGTAAACCTTTATTGATAGTCAACGTCGCATCTAATTGTGTTTTTTCAAAACAATATAAACTTTTAGAAGAGATTTACCAGAAATATAAAGGTAGAGGTTTAAATGTTCTAGCTTTCCCTTCAAATGACCATGGGAATCAGGAACCTGGTTCATTGGATGAAATAATTAATTTTTGCCATTCGAATTTTAATGTTAGTTTTGAGATTTTTAATAAAATTCACACTGTAGGTATCCGTAGGCATCCACTTTTCTCTTGGCTTGTAAATCATTCTGAGGATCAAAGAGATATAAAATGGAATTTTGAAAAGTTTATAATTTCAAGAGATGGGAAATTAGTGCAAAGGTTCGAAAGTACGGTAAGACCTACAAATCCTAAAATAACTTCTTTAATAGAAAACCTAATTAAAGATAATGGAGCGCAAAAATATGATGGAAGAGTTTAATATAAGTCTAGCTGAAAAATTATTACATTATTCATTAGATATTAAAAAGGGAGATAATGTTTTTATAGATGTATATGGGCAATGCGAAGATTTCATAGAAATTTTAATTCAAAAGGTTTATGAGCACAATGGAACCCCCTATCTTTATAAAACAAATCTTAGACATTTAAAAACAATCATAAAGAATTGTGATATAGATCAAATGAAACTGATAGCAAAAAATAAACTACAGATAATTAATAATATGGATGCATTCATTAGTATTCGCGAAGATAGAAATCTATTTGAATTTAACGATTTACCGCCTGATAAATATAATATATATACAATGTATTATCAACAGCCTATACAAATGGCTATGGCCAGTATCAATAGGTGGATGATATTAAAATATCCAACACATGGGATGGCACAACATGCCAATATGAGTTTTAGCCAACTACTCCTTATGTACCAATCCGCTGCTATGCTTAATTACACAGATCTTTATGATAAAGTGCTCCCATTGAAAAAAATATTAGACAGTACAAAACATATTAAAATACTTTCTGAAAATACCGATTTAGAATTCACAAAACATAATATTCCTAGTTTTATTTGTGATGGGAAATATAATCTTCCAGATGGCGAAATATTCACTGCTCCTAATTTGAACTCTGTGAATGGTAATATAGCCTTCAATATACCTTCATCTGTAATGGGTAAAACATTTAATAATGTAAAATTAAAATTTGAAAATGGCCGAGTAGTAGATTTTGAATGCGATAACCCAATAGAATTTGGTAATTTAATTTATTCTGACTCTGGGGCATGTAGAGTGGGAGAGTTTGGAATTGGATTAAACCCTAATATTAGGAAACCTACAAATAATATTTTATTCGATGAAAAAATGCTAGGAAGTATCCATATAGCCCTTGGACAATGTTTCCCAATGACTGAAAATGGGAACAAGTCTAAACTACACTTTGATTTAGTTCAATCACATTTAAAAAATTATGGAACAGGAGATCTATATTTTGATGGAAAATTAATAAGGAAAGATGGCAGGTTTATTCTTCCAGAGCTTGAAGAATTAAATTTTATATAAGGTATCATAATTTAATATATTAAAAAAGATTTATTATAAATGTGTAGGTGAAATTATATGAAACCAACTATTCTATTTTTGAATCGCTCAAAGCCAGAGGTATATCTATCTTCAAACAAGCAATCCTTACTTTTTGATTCAAATAAATATGGAATAATTATGATAAACCATATCGCAGTTGAACCATTACCGGAAAAAATTACAAATCCATTCTTAAGTCAAATATTTATAGACCTGAATAATCATAATGAGGTCATAAAAGAAGTAAAACGCTTGAATAAAATATATAGTATTGCCGCTGTCATATCTCTTACTGAAAGGGAACAAACATTAGCAGGAAAAGTTAGAACTCTATGCAAAATAGATGGTATTTCATATAAGCAATCATTTTATCTAAGAGATAAAGTAATGATGAAACAAAAGTTAAAACATTATAATTTATTGTTACCCCAATTTATGGCTTTACAAAAGGATAGACTGTCAGAAGCCTTCGTTTTCTTAAAAAAACATAATAAGGTAGTATTTAAACCACGTTCGGGAACAGGTTCAATGGATACTGTTATAGTAAGAAATGAAGGTCATTTAAAAGAATTATTGGATAATTACTATGAAAATATAGATAGTTTTTATTTAGAAGAATTCATATCGGGAGAAATGTATTGTGTCGATAGTACTATTAGTGAAGGAAGAGTTATCTTTTCCGGAGTCATGAAATATCAAAGTAGTACACTGAATTTCAAAAAAAATCGAAATGTTTTTAGTTGTATTATCCCCGAAGATACTGAAATAGTAAATGCAATAAAGAACTATACAAAAAAAATAATAAGTATATTTAACATTAATAAAGGTGCAACACATTTAGAGGTATTTGTAAATCATTTAAACCAAATTATTTTCTGTGAAATAGCCTCTAGGCCGGGAGGAGGATATATAGCCCAAGCTTTAGAGAATAGTTATGGCATAAGTGTATATGAATCAGCAATCAAAGCTGAACTGAATGAGCCGATTTTATTAATTGAGAACAGAAAAAGGTACTCTGGATTTTTAATATTCAATCATGCTCAAGGGAAAGTTAAAAAAATTACTTTACCAGAAAATAAAAATTACAGTTGGATATTATTACATGAAGTTAATGCAAAAGAAGGAGATATTACAAATACCTCTCAATTTATTACCGAAAATATTGCTACATTTTTGATAGATTCCCCATCTTATAAGAAGCTAATTGAAAGGATAGAAATTATAGAAAAGAAATTTAGCGTTTCTTACTATTAGAGATAATTGTTAGTTTTTAAGACTTGCATACTAGGGTGTGCACATTATTATACAACACATTTTAATATGAGAATCAGCATTAATAATTAATATAATGTTCTTTATTTCTACTCCAATAAGATTAATACTATTTAGACGCTCTTAAACTTAACCATTTGTAAAATGAGGAACCCTGTTTATTCGAGGAGGATTCTAAGCATACAGAAAATAAAAATTTGCAATGTGGAAATTTATTTTGTATTGGTAGAATCACTTTTAGTATTTTTATAATTTAAGGTGGAATAAAAATGGAAGAAAACTATTTATCGATGTTTAATAAGCAGGTCATTAAGAATCCACACAAAGTGATTGCTGAAGACGACACTGGAACTTATACTTATCAAAAAATAAATCAACTTAGTAATCAACTTGCGCATGCTATTCTTTCTCATAATGTAAAAAAAGAAGATCTCATTGCTGTAACAATGTACCATGAATTAGATTTATTAATTACTCTAATTGCAATTCTTAAATCAGGTTGTGGATTTGTCCCGATTGATCCCGCAATGCCCTTTCAAAGAATGAATAAGGTACTTTCAGAAAGTAAAGCTAAATTGATAATAAGTAAAAGAAATTTATCAGTTAATATTAGCCAAATTGATCCATCACAGAAAAATGTAAGTGACTATGATAACACTTTGCCTAAGATAAATATTGATAAAAAAGATTTATGCTACTGTATCTTTACTTCAGGTTCAACTGGGAAACCAAAGGGAGTAATAATTGAACACCTTTCCCTTTCTAATTTGATTCATGGATTTGAGAAGAGTATTTTATCAAAAAAGTATAGTTCTATTGCTGCCCACACAAGTATTTCATTCGATATTTTTATTGTAGAGACATTACTTCCTCTAGCACTTGGAATTAAAGTTATTTTAATGCCATTACGGGTGCAAAAAAACCCTCGTTTATTTACTAAATTCATAAAAGAAAAGAGAATAGAGATTTTACAGCTTACGCCCTCTAGATTATTACAAATTACTCAAAGTAATCCTGATACACATTATCAAGATTTGAAGTTAGTTCTAATAGGAGGAGAAAAGGTACATGCCTCAGTTTTAGAAGATTTAAGTGTTTCGTCAGATACGAGACTTTTTAATGTTTATGGCCCCACAGAGACAACAGTTTGGGTAACGTTTAAAGAAATAGATAATAAGACTAGGTTAACGGTAGGGAAACCTTTTCCAGGTAATCAAATAACTATACTTAAGGATACTTATGAGGTTAAACAGGGAGAAATTGGAGAGGTTTGTATTACTGGTTTGAATGTAGGTAGGGGTTATATAAATACTAATCAAAATAATAATTCATCCTTCGTTCTAAAAAATGGAAAGCGGAGTTATTTGACTGGAGATGAAGGGTTCATAAATAGCAAAGGTGAACTTGAAATTTTAGGCCGATATGATGAACAGGTTAAAATAAATGGTTTTAGAGTAGAATTAGACGAAATCAGGAATTGTATTTTAATGCACCCTAATATTAAGAACTGTATTGTTACAGTGACCAAGAAAGATATTTTTAATAATGGAATAGTTGCATTTGTCGAAGTGAAAAATCAATTATTGTTAAAGGAATTTAAAAATTTTTTAATTGGTATGTTACCAAATTATATGTTGCCTTATCAAATAATACCTCTGAACAAGATACCTTTAACTTTGAATGGTAAAGCTGACAAACAAAAACTAATGGATTTATTAAATAGAAAAACTAAGGATCAAGTATTCTTTTAGAATTTTTGTAATAATACAAGGCCTAATTTTAATAAGGAGGTACTGATTTGTTTATACCAATACATTTAGATAGCTATTGCAATAATATTGGAGTAACCTCTAATGATACTATTTATGAAGGAAATTTAACTTTAAATGGATCATCTTTACCGTTAGAAGGTCCTTTTTGTAAACAAGTTTTTTATTTTGAACATATCCCTTTTTATATGAAGAAACTATCTAAATTCGACAACATAGCAATGGAGGGGCAAGAAATAAAAGTTAACGCGTATAACGCAAAAAATATTCATATAATTGGGAATTCTGTATCAGGAAGTTATTTTGATGACATATCTTTTAAAAGTGAAGGCGAAATAATTGAAAGAAAAAGATTAAGTCTAACGGACTTTATATCAGAAGAGCCTGTTTTTAATAATCAGCTTTTTTACAGATTTACAAAAATAAACAGTCGACAACCTCTCCATCTTAAAGGGAGTTTATGGAAACAATCGATAAACTTTGAGCCTAGTATTAATGTAGAATCAATAATTTTAGAAGATAACCCTTTTATACATATCTTTGCAATAACTATCGAAGAAGGGTTAAAAACTCATTAGGATGCCTGTCTTAAAGTAGTTATTTTTAAGCAAAAGTGAAAACAAGAAATAATATTAAAGGAGGTGATATAAATGAGCTTTGTGCTAGTTAATTTTACTAAATCTGCAGAAGATAAACAAATTGCTGCAAAGGGATCAGCAGAAAAGAACTTAGTAGTTAAGCATTCAGATAATAAGTAATTTAAACAAAGTTGAAAATAGCATTAAAGGAGG
>NZ_FNQA01000007.1:0-146752 GCF_900107445.1 Bacillus sp. 166amftsu
ATTCTTTGTTATTTTCGCGGTTCCATCCGAATTATATTCCATATTATCTCTTAACCATGATATGCTCTCAGCTTTTCTTTTTCCCTCTTTGCTTAAACTCACTTCGAGCTTTATGGGATTAGATTCATACTCAGAATACAACCATTCTTTAACATTCAAATGGATATTAGTGGAATGAGAGTTAGAATTAATGATTGTTTTTTTAATTCGATCTACTCTGAAAAGCCTTATGCCTCTTCTCATTCTACAGTAAGCAGGACAATACCAATACCCGTTATATACATATAAGCCCGTAGGTTCTATCTCTCTATAGATTTCATCTTCTGTTGTTTCATATAAGATATTTACAGTTTTCTCTTCTATAGATGCATCATAAAGGTCTCTTAGCGTCTTTTTATCTACTTTAATATTCGGTTGCCACATCAAGATTTTGTCTCTAGTATTCTCAATTGCATCGGAAGTTACCTGAGGAATCATATTGAACAGTTTATTTAAAATTACTTCATATGAAGAAGAAAAAGGAGTGGAGCCAACATATTGCATGGCATCTATTGCAAAAAATAAAGCTATTATTTCATCCTCACTAAACCAAATAGGAGGGATCATTTTATTTTTTATTGTACTAAATCCTCCATTTCTACCTCTTTCTGAATAGACTGGAAAGTAAATTTCATTTAGCTCCTGTATACCTCGGAGGATTGTTCTCTCTGAGACTCCTTCGGATTTAGCAAGTTCCTTTGCAGTAATGGAATTATTATTGTTTAATGCCAGCATGATTCTAATGATACGTTTAGTCTTAGACATTTAATCACCTTTTTCAATAAATATGACAAAATCTGTCTTATTTATAGTATAAGCTAATTTTAAACTAAGTGAGGGAGGCTGATGCAAAAATGAATACCATTGAATATATTACTGAAACGAAAGAAGTTTTATTTTCACGTAAAAACTTAAAAAATGAAGAGCTATCTGCGAGATTAATAACTGATTACATTGTAAGTAATGGTATAGTTTACGAGAATATAGGTTCTTGGGTTGATGATGTAGTGAGAATTAAACTTAAAAAGTTGGAGGAAGAAACAACTTACCTAACTCAATCAAAGAAATATAACTTTAGATGTGTTGAATACCGAAAATATGAAGATGACCCATCGCAAAGAGAGGTGCTTCATGTTCTTGAGAAAGAAAGTACTTCTGACTTACTACCTCATCTTTTAATTTTTAATCCTTCTCTACAGGGCAGGCCATTAAAAAGATGTGCATCAGAAATAGATGAAGATCGGGAAATATTTGTTGTATATTATTTAGATGATTGTGAATGTGGAAAATAAAGTCTATGCTAAAAAGCCTATTTTCTCGGTATTGAGAAAAGGCTTTTATTTTTTTAGAACTCACATTTAAAAATAAATGTACATTAGTTCTCCTTAAATTATATATTGATCATTCTCTTTATTTATTATTATTTATTCTACAGCTATAAATTAAAGCCTTAAATTAGTAGCATGTAGTCTACTAAAAAGTAAATTCTTTTCTTAAAGCATTACAGAACCTAATTTTTTATATGTGTACCCTACTAATTTACCATTAGAAATTATACATGCATGCTCATATTTATTTTGATCGTTTAGCAAGATTGGTAAGTATGCTGGTATCATCTCGCCAACTCCTAAGTTCGTATTATCTATAGTCCAAGAAATCTTTTTCCAGTCTAGAATGCCTTCTTCTGTTTTTCTAGGGGTATTATATAAATATGTATTAGGTACTTCAGCAAGAAAAACAAATAAACCACCTGAGTAGGAATTATTAACGTTCCATGTAATAGTTCCTTTATATTCGACCGTATCTAGATTAATACCGGTCTCTTCTTTTATTTCTCGAATTATACATTCCGAAGGAGTCTCTCCATCTTCTATTTTTCCTCCAACCCCATTCCACAACCCTTTTATAGGAGAGTTTTCACGATTTAACATAAGTAATTCATTGTTTTTTTTGATAAAACATAAAGTTTGTTTATACATATAAATCCCCCTTAAGAATATACAATTAGCAATTATTACTTGAGATATTTTATAACAAATACTACTACGTATTTGTTTGCGGTTATTCCAACTCTCGATGTATTGAAATAACGCTAAGTACTCATTTAATATAAAAAGATAAAATAATATCAGAATCTAAAATATCTAAAATTTTATTTTTGTAACAGAAATTAAATGATAACCATTAAAAGTTAACTTATAGGTATCTGGTTTTTCTGTAGATTTCCAAAAAGTGTATCCAAATGAATTATCAAAATAATTCATTATACAAGTCATAATATTACCATGAGTACCAATAGCTACATTTTTAAAAGCTGGATTTTCAATAATTTTAAATATTATCGGTAGTGATCTACATTGTGCTTCTCTAACAGTTTCTCCTCCTTCTAAACGAAAATCTAAATCTTCAAATGATTTTTTTATTGCAAGTTCAATTTCATTTTCTGGCAATTTATAATTCCCTTTAAGTGTTCTTTCTCTTAAATCTTCTTTAACAATGATTTTTGAGGGGTCAATTAATCCTTCTAATGTTTGTAAGGAACGAGTATAGGGACTGGATAATACCGTATCAAAAGAGATATCTTGTAATGAGTTTACAAGTTTTGTCGCAGACTCTCTCCCTTCTTTGGAAAGTGGTCGTTTTCGTTCTTGTCCATAAATAAATGGAGAATGTGCATGTCGAATAAAATAAATATTTGTTTCCAAACTTGACACCTCTCATTAAAAAGTTGTTATTTTTATGATAAACAGAATTTAGAGAAAAATAAATCTATTATGTATAGAGATAATAAAGTCGTTTAATTATATTCTTAAAAATAAAGTAACCATTTATCTGTACGCTGATGGATGGTTACTAAAAATGTTTAAAAGGTTAGCTTTTCTTTCGCTTTACGATTTTTTAAGAATATTAAAGTTGTTTAATTTCGGAAGGCGAATAGTTACACATAGCCTCCTTTTTTAATTATTTATTTTAGCCAATATAGATTTAACAAAGTTTGTTTTATCATCTGCATATTTATGTTTATCATTGGGATTAGCCTGTGAAAGTTGAATCTTTAACTGTTCATACTCAATCCGAGCAGTTTTATTATTTTTTAAGTAATCTCTAAAACACAATTGTTCAATTAAATATTTATTACCCTTTTCATACATATGAATTTGATGTGTTCTCAGTTCTCCCTTATTAAAATAATATCTTTCAGGTAATACATCTTTTCTATACCTATAATTTAACTGTTCTAACTTAGCAATACATTTCACACCATTTTCAAAATTCTTTAATTCAATCGCAATATCAATAATAGGTTTTGCACTCAAGTGTGGAATAGAAGTACTTCCAATATGGTGTATTGCCAAAATGTATTCTCCAATTTGTTTTTCAATCAATTGTTTCTCTTTTGAAAATTCGATTTCCCATTCCTCAGTCCAAGGAACTAAAAAAACTTCGCTATGGGGTAACCCTAACATTTGATTAACCCCTCCTGCATACAGCCCTTTTTTACGAACATAATATCGAAATATTCTTTTTTTATTATATAGCATACAAATAAAAAGATGGTGTGAAATTCCAATTCATACCATCTTTTTAAATAACTATTTTAATTTTTAAAGGACTTTATTATTTTTTTAACAACTTTAATATTTGTGTACAGTTTGCTCGATAGCGATGGGACGTAATTCCTATATCTAGTAAACCGTTTTTATACTTTCCGAACCATAGCCAAATAAATGGATGATGCTATACTTTGAATAAAAAACACAAGCATTACATAATAAATAAAATATTCCTTATCTATTAACTTAAATATTGCTACTAATGCTACTCCAATTAATATACCAACCGTTAGAACCGTATAAGATAGTGACTTAATTTTAAAGATGAACATTTGTCCTCTCTCATCTTGTGACTCCATCCGACGTTCAAACGTAATTTTGTAAATTTCTGCAATGAACACTAATACTACCAACACACAAATTACAATCGTAGCAATATTAACCATCATTCATCCTCCTCATATTTAAATACATCAGTTATTTCTTTCTCAAGCGAATTAGCAATTTTGAAAGCTAAAATCAAAGAAGGGTTATATTTATTTTTTTCTAAAGCTACTATAGTTTGTCGACTGACACCAACTGCATCTGCTAATTGTTGTTGCGTCCATCTTTTTTCAGCTCTTCCTACCGCTATATTATTTTCGAGCATGTCATTCCTCTCTTCTATTACACAGTTATCTCAACTCAATAGTAATATATTTTTTACAAAAAGTAAAGAATATATTACTATAAACTGAATAACACATTATATGTTTAACTGAAAAAACGTGAAAATTATAAGATGTTACATTTATTTGGGATAAAAACTACGAATTCTTTGCACTAAAGATTATTTTGGCTAGAAACCTTGTTGCAGTTTTAGTAATTTGTTTTTGTTGTATCTTGAAGTGTCCCAAAAACAAAAAGTTTGTACATTTTCATCTGGAGATGTCAATTTTTTCGTTTTGGGGGTATTTGTAATTCTTAGCTTGATAGCAATGTGGTGCTACCCCTAGTAATTCTAATTCTTTAATTGTTTCACACCAAACACTTATAAGGCTAACCGCTAAAATATCTTTTTTACATGACTTTTGAGAAGTATATTCTTGCACAAAAAAAGCATAAACCTGCATTTTATGCAAAGTTATGCTTTCTGTTATATTAAAAGGGAAGCTTGCTTTTTTCTTATTCCCCCTTTTCGAGGGGATGGGCAAAAACACCCATTTTGATTAAAATATTGTATTTATAAGAAAATGAAAAGTTAAAAAAACGTACTGGAATAAAGAGGAATTAACCGAAGAACAAGTACGAATAATGAACCTTTATAGAATAAGGATTGAAAATAATCATTCCTTTCTTAACATAAAATCACAGTTGTTATTGAAATAAGATATTTTGGTTCATCTTTTTCAAATTGATATGACTTTTTATATACTGTGCAGCTTAATTTCAAATCAACACATGCAAGGATGAAAATAAAGAAAGCGAGTGGAGAGCATGTTTTACTTTGCATAACAGCTACTTATATGTTGAAAAATCAAAATAGATATACATATAAAAAAAACGCCTTTCCTCCCTGTATTTCTACAAAAAAGAATAGCGTGTTTTTTTATTAATTCATGCGAGCTTTTCTACTTACTTGACAAACGAATCTCATCAATTTTCTATGAACTGATGGAAACAAAGTAAAAATAATATCCATTGTTCTTCGCATTGACATTGGACAAATAATTGGCTTATTTTTATGAATACCATTGATGGTAATTTTCGCAAGTTGCTGTGGAGACATCATTTTTTGTTTTTTCAATTGTTCTGTCATCACAGATTTATCAATATGAACTGCTTTTGCGGTATCAAAAATAGGAGTATCAACAAATGCCGGACATAATGCACTTACTTTAATCCCATATTCTTCTGCTTCATAATGTAAAGATGTCGTTAAACCTACAACCGCATGTTTCGTTGTAGAATAAGCTGAGGATATAGGAGAGGGACCAAGTCCTGCTGCTGATGCTGTATTCACAATATGGCCAAATCCTTGATCTTTCATAAGATTATACCCAACTTGAGTTCCGTAAATGACTCCCCACAAATTAATATTCATGATTTCTTTCCAGTCTTCAATCGACATATCATAAAATTCGCCATACATAGCAATACCAGCATTATTAAAGAGATAATCTAATCTACCAAACTCTTTATATATATCCGTAATTGTTCGCTCCACACTTTCAAAATGTGTAACATCTAAGTACACATACCTAGAATTGATTCCAGTTTCGTTTAGCTCAGTCTCTACAATTTTTCCTTCTACTTTATTAATATCTGCGATAATGACAAAGACATTACGAGATACTAATTCGCTACAAAGCGCCTGGCCTATCCCCGATGCACCACCCGTTACTATAGAAACTTTCCTACCTTCCCCCATCATAATTCCTCCTTCATGCACCCTATCTTATACAAAATTAATTGCTACTACCTAATGCCTGTTATATAAGAGTCGATCTATATATAGTCGACGCATATTCGGCTGCAACAATTCTAGCACCTGTGCTATTAAAGTGCACGCCATCCTTTCCTATGAGTCTACAGAAAGAATAGCGTATTTTTTCATTTTAGGGGGTATTTTTTTTATTAGGTTGATAGCGATGTGGATTCTCCCCTAAACTAATGACCTTTTCTCCTTTTCCATAGTTTCGAATTAGGTCGGGATCTCTAAAAATCGCGTACGTTCCAAACAATCTCACCGCGCTCGTCCCACGTACTGTGATGTCGATTAAATCCTATTTTTTCCAGAACTCGAAGGGACGCAACATTCCAAGCGCCCACAGTCGACCAAAGTCTGTGACGCCCGGTAGCAATCGCAGCGTCCAGCACAACGGATGCTGCCTCGGTCGCATATCCTTTACCATGAACACTGCGGAACAACTCGTATGCGATCTCAGGCTCTTCAAGGGTGGAACGGCCGATAATCAAGCCACAGTACCCGATGAAATCGCCTTCGTCTCGCCTACGGATAGTGAGAAGAGAAATGCCATTTTCAGCCGCTTTCTTGCGCATCTCAATAAGATAGCTACGAACGGAGTCAAGGGTTGGCATGTCCACACCACGTTCGCCAATTAATTTTCTAAACCAGGCTGAATCGGATTCCTCCCACATACTCAGGTCAAGTCGTTCAGTTTTCAGATGGAACGCCATAGGTTTAAATAAAGCTGTCATAGTGGAAACCTCCTAATTATGTCACTGCACTCATAATAGCTTCGCAGCTCATCACCACATCAGGTTGGAAACCTGGTTGATTCGCGAATCTATTTTCCAAATCTCGAGAGAGTTTATAGCTACTGTATACAAAAAATTAGTTTTATTTTATGCATAAGCAAGTTCCCTACAAAATAGACCTTTTTATCAAACTCTTTTACTAATTATCAATCTTTATTATAAATTATCAAACTTTATTTTAAATCTACATTGCCGTCAGGTTAAGCTCATGCAACATCGATTATAGGAAAGGGTATTTCTTTTTTATAACGCCCCCTAACAAAAAAAATTATACAGTTCACCTCGGGAGGTCAATTCTCTCGTTTTGGGGTATTTGCTTTTCTTAGCTTGATAGTGATGGGGTACCGCCAGCATTTTGAAAAAAAACCACGCTAAGCAAAAAATTAAATAAGGCCATCCATTTGGACAGCCCATTTACATAATTATCGTTATTGGAAGGAAATATCAATTACTAGGCATTAATATTCTTTAACTGAGTAACAGTTCCAAAACTGATTTTTATATAGAAAAAAGGGGTACAAATTCAATTGTAACCCTTTTTCCAAGTGTTTTTTGTTTTATATGATTCCTATAATGATTACAGGGCTGAAGTATGGTTCGAAATAGCGTTAATTATATCATTCCAATCGTCAAAGTGAATCTCGTGACCCGATCCTTCTAGGGTTAGTAAGAAAGCGTTTGGAATTTCATTAACAAGGGCAAGGCCATGCTCGTATGGAAGCACTGTATCTTCTGTACCATGGATAACCAAAGTAGGTATATTAATTCCTTTCAACTTTCCCTCATAAGAATCATCGCCTTTAAGAAGAGCGTGATTAAACATACTGAGTAGATTATTTGCTCGTTTTATTTCTTTTTCTACTTGCTTATAAGCTCTCTTTTCATCGAATTTATGCTTTGAACCACAGAGTAAAGCTGATCCTGTAACCAAGTAATTTGCAACAGATTCTTCATCCGACCAATTTAGTGTGGCTCCATTAGCGTGATAAGCGAGTATCGTCTCATCCATCGGAGGCAAATTCCGATTGTTGTCATCAGAACCAAAAATACTTGATGCAATCAAAGTTATACTTAGCACTCTCTGAGGATGCTTTAAGGCTACAATTTGAGCGATCATTCCACCCAATGACATTCCAACAATATGTGCCTCGTCAATATGATATGCATCAAGTATCCCAACGGCATCATCAGCCATATCTACCACAGTATAATGGGAACTCCCTGGCTCATAAGTAGTTGACCGTCCGACATCCCTATTATCATAACGAATAATATATCGGCCTGTATCAGCTAATTGTTGACAAAATTCTTCATCCCAATAAACCATTGAACACATGGCTCCCATAATCAGTAGGACTGCTGGATTTGCTGGATTGCCAAAGCTCTCTGTACATATATCAATTCCATTAACTTTATTAATCTTTTTATTCATGATTAACTCCTCATTTCATTCGTATTTAGTTAATAAAAAAAGACACGCTCAAATAAACCTGCACGTTTTGAAAAAAAGCCAGACATAATGAATTGTGTTTAAAATTAACGTAAACGAATGAACTTGATAATCATGTTAAACACTCTCCTATAAAAAATGGATAAGGGTTTTACCCTCCTTGTGATTATAACATACTTGAAGAAAAGACGATGTATATGATATTCAAACCTAGTTAACATAACGTCTCATTATCAGCAGTAACCAAATCCTAGAAAGCCATTCATTCTCCACTATCTTAAAATACAATCTTTGACATTCACTAAAATCCTTAATGTAAGCACCTAGAATTTCAATATATACATTAACAACTTCACTTAACTCAAAATGTTATTGTCTCTTTCATTCTTT
Source organism: Bacillus sp. 166amftsu (assembly GCF_900107445.1). Classification (NCBI taxonomy): domain Bacteria; kingdom Bacillati; phylum Bacillota; class Bacilli; order Caryophanales; family Bacillaceae; genus Bacillus; species Bacillus sp. 166amftsu. The sequence continues at coordinate 8,695 of NZ_FNQA01000007.1, forward strand.
CTTACACATTCAAACTCAACAAGTTGGTTATTTCTTCATGTCCAAGCCGTTTAGCCGTTTCAATAGGTGTTTCTTTTAATTCCTCATTATGTGGCATACTATATAATGTTGCTTTCGCATGCAAGTTAGGCTTATATTTTAGTAATACTCGAACAACTTCAATAAACCCTTGTTTACATGCAATATGTAATGGTGTAATTTGGCTTTGTCCTAAACTATTAATATTCGCTCCATTTTCTAATAACAACGCAACCATCTCTGGCCTATTACGATTACAAGCAAGGCTTAGTGCACTCCTTTTGTATTTATCAACTATCTCCAGGTCAAGTCCTTTATCAATTAAAACCTTTGCTCCTGCCACATTGTCCCCTTCAACTGCGTAGTGCAATGCTGAATATTTCCAACTTGTAACGGCATTTATATTGTTAACACGTTCTAGTATATATTCCATAATCTCTTTATTACCAGAACCGCTAATCAAATGAAGTGGCATTTCCTTTCTGACCATTACTTCATTTACATCTTCACCTTTATGAATAAAATATTTTACTGTTTCCATGTCACCTTTCATACATGCAAGTGCAAAAGGTGTTTGACCATGATATTTAACTTTTACATCTGCACCAGCTTCAACTAATAATTTCACAATTTCCACGTTACCATTTAAACAAGCAATGTGAAGTGGTGTCTTTTTATCAGGTCCTTTCTTATTTAAGATTGTTTGTTTACAATCCTTTAGTTTTTCTTTTACCGCGTTTATGTCATTCCTCATGCAAGCATAGTTTAATGTTTTCTTAAACTTCTCAGCCTTTATAGCCTGTTCTAGTTGGGATTTGCAAAAATCAGAGCTTGGCTCGATATTATAATGGATATATTCAAGCCACAGTAGGGCAGAACTACATTCTAAAATTGGATTTAAATCCTCAAAGTAATCAACTAAATATGTACTATCTGTGTGAGTAGCTAAAACAAACGCCGTCCATGTTACTTCATCATTATCACGAACTTGTTGAATATAATCCATCACTTCATCAGATGGGAGATCATCTGGATCATGGCGTATTACACCATCAGCTTCATAATGATAATAGTGATACGTTGTGACAATACCATCATAAAATGCAAATAACATCGATTTCTCGGCTAGATTTGGCATTTGCTTTAACATAATTTCAACAAGTTTTTCTATATATTTGTTTTTCAATTATTTCTCCTCCAAGAATATCAGCTGATTTATAACTTTTTCCTTGCTTGTATTTCCGAATATGAAATCAAACCGAGCAACTTCTAATTCCTTTGTTGTTTATGGTAAAGTTCATTCTCTAAATCACTTAGATTCCCAATCAAACTGTCATACATCTTGATGCGTATTCATTTTTCTCTATCGTTATTCTATGTCTCTAAAATTCAATCAACTAAATCACACTCTAATGTTATTTCATCATAAAATTTTTTTGTAAGTTGTTTTAGTTCTCTACTCCAAACATTTGGATACTACTTTAATTTAAACTATAACTTTACTTCTGTTGCTCCGCATACTTACAGGAAAATTATAACACAACCCTAAATATTAATTTCTAAATTTACTTACTTTTCAAAGTAAATCACCCCTTATAAAAGTACAACGTATGCACAAAACGAACAAACTGATACAAATAAAAAACAGAAATTGTAATTCTACAAAAAATAGAATTACAATTTCTGTTTATATCAAAATCTTTATTACAAAAGAAACTTTTAAAACAACTCCATACTCCCTATACAGCAATCAACTATATTCATTCCTGAATTCTCATTATGTGCTTAAATCTTTGCAAACACTAAACATTACATTACTAATATGATTGCAGACAAGCCCTCCAATAAAATACAACTTTAAGGGCTTCATCCCCTACTAAGCTATAAAAAGTAGACTTACTTCTTACAATTTTTTAAGATTCATGTTGTGTAATAACCTCTTTATGTTCTTTTAGTAAATATCTATCCACCTCTTTTTTACCGTCATCACAAACAAATAAACAACACTTTCAAGACTTCTATTTCATTTCATGTTCTCTATTTTTTCGAGACCAAATCACAACAGGAATAAACAACAAGGCTAAAGCTCCTCCAGCTAATGATAATGCTGCATAACTTGAATTTGCTACCACCATGCCTGACATCGCTCCCCCAGAGGCACCTGCCAGCGCAATAAAAACATCTACTTTCCCTTGTGTCTTTGCACGCGTTAAAGGTTCTGTTGCATCAACAATTTGAGCAGTCCCACTTATTAATCCAAGGTTCCATCCTAATCCAAGTAAAGACAAAGCAATAATCAGGAGTATTAAAGAATCGCTCGGTGCAATGGCAGCTACCACACCCGCACTAAGTAGTATAACCCCGGCAGCAATACTCATTGCCATTCGACCAATCTTATCAACAAGGATTCCTGTAACAAGTGACGGAAGGTACATCGCTCCTACGTGAAATCCAATAACAAGACCCACTTCACTTAATCCATGCCCATGGTGCTCCATATGTACAGGAGTCATCGTCATAATGGCAACCATAACAATTTGAGTAAGTATCATAACGAGGGCCCCAACTGTAACACCCCTTTTATTTGCTATCGGTTTGTTAACTCTCGTATGCCCTTTATTTGTATGTTCCTGTTTATATGTTTCTATCATGTTCGCTATTATTAATGGATCTGGACGAAGCATAACGAAAAGTACGAGACCTGCTAATAAAAATGCAGCTGCTGATAATATGAACGGACCAGCAAGTTCAGGAATACCAAGAGAAAGAGCGAAACTCCCCATTGTGCCTACTAAATTTGGTCCCGCAACTGCACCAAATGTCGTCATAACCATTGTAATACTAATAGCCGTTGCCCTTTGCTTCGTATTGGCCAAATCCGTACCAGCATAACGAGCTTGTAAATTTGTTGCTGTACCTGCACCATATATGAGCAGGGAAGCAAGTAAGAGAATAATACTATTTGTTAAAGCGGCAATCACGACACCAATAGCCCCAAGCCCACCTACCATAAATCCTGTCGCAAGCCCGATCCGGCGCCCATAACGTTGAGATAGCCTTCCTACTATTAACGCTGCTCCTGCAGATCCCATTGTAAACATGGCTGCTGGCAATCCTGCGAATGCATCGGTTCCAAGCATTTGCTGCGCAAGAAGTGCACCTACAGTAATACCAGCAGCTAATCCTGCGCCACCAAACATTTGTGAAATACTTACGATTACCAATGTTCTTTTATATAGCTTTTGTTGTTCTTCTACTGTATACATTTGATTCCTTATTGAATTCTCAGCTGTATCAAGCATCTTCTCACCCTCTTTATGAAAAATTCTCTCTTTTTTAAATGTACTATGATTAATGTTTCATATTCAATAACATTTCTATCTGTTCGTTTAGTTCTAAAAGGGAAAAAGGTGTCCCAACGCCTTGAGTGAGGGCTATTTTTTTGATGCACAAATATTTTTTATTTATAAAAGTTTAGCTTTTTATAGTTTTCATCCATACCTAAAAGCCCCCTATTTAATTAGAGGGCTATCAGTCTTTTAATCTTATAAAACACACTTTGTAAAAAAAATCGTGTAACTATGCTTCTGTTTTTATCTATTCTCTTATGCACATGTTAGCAATCATCCAACCGATTCGACTCTTTTCAGCTAGTTTTCCCTTGAAAAATAGGTTTCGCAATTAATGTAGCGATAGGACGTATTTTAAATACAACATACTGTGTAAATAATGCTATCAATACCCCATGTACAATTCCTGCAATTACATCAAGTGGATAATGTACTCCTACCCATACTCTCGAAAAAGCTACACCAAGCGCTAAGAAAAAACAAGTATATTTAAATCGATAAGCAGATAGCAATAGTGTAGCTGCAATTACAACAGCTGATGTTGCATGATCACTTGGAAAAGAAGAATTGGCAGCATGCTCTACGAGTTGTGTGATGTTATGTGAAACAAAAGGACGATCTCTATAAATAAATAACTCAATAAATCTATTTATGGAATACGCTAAAGTAAACGCAACAATCGATTGAAAAGCCATTATTCGAAAGTTAGGTTTATTCTTTATCCATAACAAGATGAGTAATAACACGAAAGCATATTGTACATATTCTGCAAATATAATCATTACATTATCTATTAATGGATATTCCTGTACTTTACTATTTATAAAGTTGAACCATTCGTAATCTAAATCTTTAAAATTCATTACATAATCTCCTTTAATACTTTAGTTCACGCTACATTTTAACAAACTCTACCTTATTAAATGGTTTCTCATAGGGTTCTAATAAATTCTTATTATATTCTTTATTGTTTTCCACCTACAAATCATAATCTATTCAATTTTAATAAGACTACTAACAATGTACTATCTTATTTTGTGACATTAACATTACATTTTTGTAAGGTTCTTTTTTTCGTTTTAATAGTCTAACTTATGTAAAGTGTTTATAGGAAAAGATTTAATGTAAACAATTACGCTAAAATTCACATCAGTTTTAATAAGTTATCATTTAGTTTTTTCTACCAATAGGATCTGTTATAATTTTCCTTATTATAAAAAATCTTTATTTTACATCCTTTATAGTATGTGAAATTATCTATGCTTTTAATAAATTCTTAATTTTATTGGGGATTGATACTTAAATGTATGGAGGTAGACATTTTGAGGAAATTTCTTTTCTTGTTAATACTTGTATTTTTAGTTGTCGTAGTTTTAAAAGAGGGGAATGGTGATCCATTGATGAGTGTTAACAAAGATATCAATACTCATCAAGATTCTTATCAAGCGCAAGGATATGTTGTCTTTAAAGATAAAAAGGTTTATTTTATTGACGAAAAGGAGATAAAGGACTCAAATATTATAGGATATTTAGAGCAATCATCGAGGGAAGAACATCCTTCTGCTTCTATCCTAAGTTTTAATGATTCAGATGCTGTTAAGTTTTTAAAAACAGGAGATAAAATTCAAATATGGGTTAGTGAACTTTTGGAATCCTATCCAGGTCGTTATACTGTAACGAAATATGAAAAAATAGGGGGATAAAAACCAGGGGATTATTACCTTTTACAAAAATACACTATAATAGCTATTGTTGAAAATAAAGGGAATGAAAAAGTGAGTTTTCTTCATCCCTACTGATTATTAGCCCTCACCTATCAAGCTTTGACTGCCCGCGAATAGCGGGATAACTTACTTTCTATCTTTTTTGAAGCGAAAATATACAAAAATCAAACCCGCAAGAATAACTAGCACAATTAAAAGAATAAGTCCATAACGGTGGACATAATGCTCTACCAGACGCCATTTTTCTCCTAACTCAAATCCTAGCTTGATAAAGGTAAAACTCCATAATAATGCTCCCGAATACGCATAAAGGCAAAATGTCGAAAATCGATAACGAGAAATCCCAGCTAAATAAGCAGTAACATGGCGAACTCCAGGAATAAAATAACCTATAAATAATAAGGCAGGACCTATTTTTTGAAACAAAATCTGTGTCCGATTTATTTTATTTTCTGTAATATGTATTTTCGGACCAAATTTCTTTAAGAATGGAATCCCAAGTTTTATTCCTAACCAATAGCTAATAGTAATACCGATTGACGAACCGATACATGCACTTAATAATGCAAGCAGAAATTTCATTTCTCCTTTATGTACATAGTATCCTACAAATGTTAATATCGTTTCATCTGGTATTGGTAACCCAATAATTCCACCAACTAAAGCAATAATAATCCCGAAATATCCAAAATGCGAAATGAGATAATGTAATTGTTGTTCTATTTGTAATCACCATCCATACCAATTGCGAACTGGTGTCTCAATCATCGAGACACTTTTAAACAAAAAACATTATATACCTCCTAATATTATTCCAATAAACCCCATTAAAATTCTAATCGTATAACTTACTTCCGTAAAATAAAGTGAAGCTTCCATCAGTGGAAGTCTTCACTTCTTCACTAATGGTTAGCCAAACGAATCGAGCCTTTACGGGATAAAATGTGGCACTAGACTTTTTCTATATTTTCAAAATGAAATTGTATTGATTTTTCTTTTTTATCCAATATAGTTAATTTACATAGAAATTTTGTATTGTGCTAATGATAGCCTCAACTCCATTGTGTTTATCTCTAGAACTAGTAATATAACAGATAAATAAGCGAGTCACATAAGATTTTTGGTTTATAAGAAAGATCAAAGTTAACAACACAGATAAATTTATAATATTTAGCTACACAAAATACGTTTGGAGTGTGTACATATGGTATACAAAGATATTATTAAAAAGATTCATGATGCACCAACTGAATATGATTTTAGTACATTAACTGATTCCATTATTGAGGAAGAATCCATGCTTAACGGTGTACCCCAAGATTATATTTCCTTCTTACAGGAAGTGGGCTATGGATCTGTTTCTAATTCCTATTTTATGTTCTACGGAGGACTTATTGAAGCAGATGAAATATATGATGTAGATGACAATCCAGAACTGAAAAATGTTTTATTATTTGGTGATAACTTTGCCGGTGATGCTATAGGCTTTCGTATAACCAATAACTAGGAAATTATTGAGGTTTGGCATGAAGACTTATCAATTGTACCAAGAGAGGAAAAGAACTTTACAGAATTGGTTCAAAACATATTTTCGAAAGAACTTTAAGCTAGTATTTACTTGATATAAAAACAGAAAAACATTCCACTAGTGCAGCTGCGGAATGTTTTTCTCTAATTAAACTTACTTTCTAACCTTTATTCATTAAAACCTTTCTTCTTTTACTAACCCATGAATCCCCTTCAAATTTGTAAAATGTAACCAATTCATTTCATATTCTTTAAAACATTTAAATACTAAAAGACTGTGCAGAAAAATTCTACACAATCTTTTGGGCGCTGATATATCTATTTCCATTCACAAACGAAAAAAGAATGCAATACCACTTTTCTATAATTGTTCAATCAAATATGCGTGCATAACTCCTTTCCAAGTAGCAAATGCTAACAAAATCAAAACAATCAGCTATAGCAAATTGGAGAATGATACATGAAAAGAAAAATATTATTCTTACTTACTTTCATATGTTTTGCAGTTCCACTTCAAACTAGCGCCTTCACTTTTGCAGAACTACCTGTTACATCAAAATCTAAGCAGTGGTATATTAAAGTTGATAAGGCTAAGAATCCTCAAGCACTTCAGTCAAAAGAAGATACGTTTCATACATACAGCTTACTTGTAAAGAATGTCGGAAAAGACGTATCTAATGTATCAGTTGAAATACGTCACAATAACCCAAAATCAAAAGCTGCTTTCAAGCCTTTCAACAAATCTGATATGAGCGTTTCATATAGCCAAACTAGTTTTACAAAAATGAAATTCCCATTATATGAAGACGCTAACTCATTTGACGTAGTGATTAGCTGGGAGGAAAATCAATTTAGTTATAACGGTCACCCAGAAAAAGCAGAAAAGCAATTTACACAAACATTTGTATTTCATGAAGAATAAGCTCTGCCGCTTAGCAGAGCTTACTTATTTTTTGTAAACGTAAATTAATCAAATTGACGAATACTCGGAACAAGTAGTGCGATTACCACTACGACAATTGCTGCGATAGCTAAAATCGTAATCGTCACCGTACCACCAATTATATTCGCCACCCAACCGACAACTACATACCCTAACGGTAATAATGCAAAAGACCCTAACATATCCAGACTTGCTACCCTTCCGAATGCTTCTTCTGGTACAAGTTCTTGCAAACTCGTTTCCCATATTAAACCGAAAATCATAATCCCAAACCCTTCTAATGCCATTAACCCTACTAATCCTGGCGCCCATGAAACGAAAGACATTAGTAAAAGTGACATCCCGCTAATGAGGACACCCCCATAGGCAAGCAATCCTCGTTTATGCCATCTATGTCTCCCGCCAAAAATAAGAGCTGCCACAACAGCCCCCGCTCCAGAACATGCCATTCCAATCCCATAGACAAATGGTTCAAACTGATGATGTACATTAAATAGCCAAGGGATTAATACAACGATAATTCCTGCGTGGCAAATATTAATAAATGAAAATGCTAAAATTGTAATCCAAAGCCATGGATGGCTTTTTAATACAACAATCCCTTCTGTAAAATCTTTTTTGAAATTCATTTTTTGATTTGTTTGTTCCTGTACTTTTTTAGCTGTTACATCTTTTAAAAACAATAAACAAATAAAAGACAACAAATAAGTCAATGCATCTAAACCAAACCCAATTCCCGCTGAGGCAACCGAAACAATAAGACCACCAAGCGCTGGACCTATTAAACGAACACCTTGATTACTCATTTGTGTTAATGCGTTAGCCGCATTCCGAATTTCCGGTACAAAGACCCTTGCTCTCACTGCTGCATATGCCGGTTGAAATAACCCATCCATTAGTCCATATGTTGCCACTAGAACATATAAAATCGTGATTGTTAAAGTATCTGTAAACATAAGCACCGCAAGGGTTATCATCAATATGCATCGAACAATATCGGTAAGTAACATTAGCTTAACTCGATTTATACGATCAACGATTAACCCCGAAAACGGTAAGACAAGAATATTCGGTAGCATATACATAGCCATCGTCGTTCCCATAACAACTGTTGATCCAGTCAATGTATATACGACTACTGGAAGAATTACCATTGTAATAGAACTTCCTAGAACGGAAAGAAGTTGCCCGATCCATAAGAAAGTAAAATGGCGTGATTTTGTAACAGGCAACAATAAATTACTTACATAACTCCCCTTATTTTCTGTTTGCACCTCTCCTTGCATATGTATCCCCTTCCCTTAAACATCTTCCTTCTTTTTCCTTTTATTATACATTTAATTTTCCTTTTTTTCTAATAATTAAGTCTTTAGATATGTAAACTACTAATATTTCGATTTATACTAAATTCAATTCATAAAATATACTATACAGAACTACACTGTATAATTGATATAGGGACAATAAAACAACTATATAGAACCACTATCACCCCTTGCCTCCCAATAGTTTCCAACATATTTCTAATCATCTACTTACACCGAACAATTCAATTATGCCAGTATACATAAACCATATAACCGAAAATAAATATACTTAATTTTCAAAATATTATTAAAGCACTTGATTTCCTAAAATATTTTAATTATTATAAAACAAATGTTACCAAATAACTTCATAAACCAAACACTCTCGCCCAAAACGTGAGATAGAGGTTGCAGTGCTTATAAGTATTCTAGAGGAGACACAGAGATGTCAATGAGTTTAGAAGAAAGGAAGTATTGCCGAAATTGATAAATTTCTCTGCATTTATCAATTGGGGCTGTTTTCGAATAGAAACAGAACTGTCATATATACAGACGTGTATATATGAAGAGCTATCTACAAAAAAGAGATATCATGCTTTATATGATATTCTTTTTTGGCGGTTTTTTTATTAGCTCCTTTTTCTGTTTCCCTTTTCCTGTAACAGCACCATCCTCACTTATTTGAGATGGTGTTTTTTTGTTTTTCTTTCCGGTAACTACAGGAATATTTAGGGACTTATACATCTCTTTTATATGTTTTTACACCTTTCCTGATCAATTAATAAAAATGGATGAAAGAAGGAATTTGTAATGGAAACGATTGTTCAAAAATTCGGTGGTACTTCTGTTGGAAGTATTCAGCGCATTCAACATGTAGCAAATTTAATTATTGAAGAATATGAACGAGGACACGGTGTTGTTACAGTTGTCTCTGCAATGGGAAAAAGTACAGATGAACTCGTTGCACTTGCTACCGCTATTACCGAAAATCCGAGTAAACGTGAAATGGATATGCTTTTAACAACTGGTGAACAAGTTACCATTTCTTTATTAACAATTGCACTGCAAGCAAAAGGGTACGACGCTATTTCACTAACTGGTTGGCAAGCTGGTATTACTACAGAATCTGTACATAGTAGCGCACGGATTACTGATATTAATACAGAACGTATTCAATCACATCTACAAGAAGGAACAATTGTAATTGTCGCTGGTTTTCAAGGACGAAGCGAAGAAAACGAAATTACAACACTTGGCCGCGGTGGTTCTGATACAACTGCTGTTGCATTAGCAGCTGCGCTGAAAGCGAAAAAATGCGATATTTACACAGACGTAACAGGTGTATACACGTCTGATCCACGAGTTATAAAAGACGCATATAAATTAGATGAAATTTCTTATGATGAAATGTTAGAACTCGCAAATCTCGGAGCTGGTGTACTCCATCCACGTGCTGTTGAATTCGCAAAAAATCATAATGTAATTTTAGAAGTTCGTTCAAGTATGGAACAAGAAAACGGAACAATTGTAAGGGGAGAATGTAACATGGAACAACAATCGATCGTTAAGGGTATTGCATTTGAAGATAATATTACACGCGTAACAATTAAAGGATTAGAACAAGGATCGCTTTCAACTGTTTTCTCTACATTAGCTAAAACCCATATTAATGTTGATATTATTATTCAAAGTATTACAAATGAAGGTACTGTTCATTTGTCTTTCTCAATTCACTCAAATGACTTACGAGAAACATTAGAAGTATTAGAACAAAATCAAGAAGCACTTCACTATGAGTCTGTAGAATATGAAAATCATCTAGCTAAAGTATCAATTGTTGGATCTGGTATGGTATCTAATCCAGGTGTTGCTGCTAGTATGTTCTCTACATTAAAGAATGAAAATATTCATATTAAAATGGTAAGTACATCTGAAATTAAAGTATCTGTTGTCATTGATCGCCTTAATTTAGTAGATGGTGTAGAAGCACTTCATCAATCATTTATGGCAAAAATTGAACCTATGGTACAAATGAATTAATTTAATTATCAAAATAACAACAAGGAATATTTCTTTGTTGTTATTTTTTCATCTAGCAAAATAGTATTATGTTACACTATTACATGTGAAATATTTTCCAAATATCTTTCTAACAGATTCGAAAAACATGTAAAGGTGGATCCATAATGAGAACAGAAAAAATCCTTTTAGTTAATGATGAACAAGGCATATTAGATATGTTAGTACTTACACTAAAGAAAGAGAACTTCACGCATATAACAACAGCTATAAATGGAGCCGAAACGTTGAACCTCATTAAAGGCCGTCCATTTGATATCATCTTACTCGATGTGATGCTACCCGATATAGACGGATTTGAACTATGTAGACAAATCCGCAATTACACAAATACTCCTATTTTATTTGTAACAGCCCGCTCTAGCGATTTAGATAAATTAACAGGACTAGGAATTGGCGGGGATGATTACATAACGAAACCATTTAATCCTTTAGAAGTTGCTGCCCGAATCAATGTCCAATTACGTAGACAAAATATGATACAAGAACATCGCCATGAAGAAAATTTGAAGCTACATTTTGAATCCTTTTCTCTATATCCAAGCGAGGGACTGATAACAGTAAACGGTGAACCTGTCCATTGCACTGCTAAAGAACTAGAATTACTTACATTCTTATGCACACATCCAAATCGAATTTTTACTGCTGAACAATTGTACGAACAAGTATGGGGACTGACTTCCATAGGTGATGATAAAACAGTAGTAATGCATATTTCCAAATTACGTAAAAAAATAGAAGCAGATCCTAAATCCCCTATATACATTGTAAATTTGAGAGGAATTGGCTATAAATTTATCCCGCATACTAAGGAGCAACAAAAATGAAAATTGGTTTCAGGCTAGGCTTTCATTTTATTCGTAGTTTATGTATCGGTACTTTTTTTATGGGTATTTTTATGGCTATTTTTATGGAAGGCATACTACCTCTTATCGGAATAAACAAAGATAACAAAGACACAGAAGCTCTTATTGTTTTTTGCCTCTTTGTATGTACTCTTATTTTGGGCGCTATTTTGTATGGATGGCATATCGGCAAACCTTTATTTCGAATGATTTCTTGGATTAACCAACTAGCAGAAGGTTCTTACGTGATACCAGAAAGTACAAAACAAATGTACAAGAAAAAAACAAGGAAGTTAAAAGGACCTTATCGCTTATATAAAGACGTCTTTCTAAATATAGAACATTTAACAAATAGATTACGAGAAATAGAGAATGAACGGGAACAGCTTGAGAAAATGAAACGGGAATGGATGGCAGGAATCTCTCATGATCTCAAAACGCCACTTACCTATATTACAGGATACAGCGCACTTATGCTATCGCCAGATCATACTTGGAGCCAAGAAGAAAAAGAGAAGTTCTTGCAAGAAATTCAGCAAAAAGGAAATCATATGAAAGAATTAATTGAAGACTTAAATCTCTCTTTCCGTCTTCAAGATTCACAGATTCCTTTAAAAAAAGAGGAAGTAAATATTGTTGAATTTACCAGAAGATTAATAGCTGACATAACAAATGACCCACGCTCTCAGCACTATCATTTTAGTTTTCAAGCAGATGAAACAAACATAATAATTCCGATTGATACAAAATTATTCCACCGTTCTTTACAAAACTTGTTTATGAACGCCATTTTACACAATCCTGCTGAAACAAAAATCCATACCTCTATTCTATTACAAGAAGATATACATATTACAATAGAAGATACAGGTGCCGGTATGGATGAACTAACCGTTCAAAACTTATTTAAACAATATTATCGCGGAACAACCACAAATGTTTCAAGCGAGGGCACAGGTCTCGGAATGACAATTGCTCATAAAATTATAACAGCACATAGTGGAACGATTCATGTAACGAGTGAAATCGGTAAAGGCTCAAAAATTCATATTATACTCTCAAACCGATAGTCTTATTGTAAGGGCATTATTAAAGTGAAATGTTTTCAATCCTATATAAACACAACAAAAAACAATTTCCCCTTTTATACAGGAGAAATTGTTTTTTTTACACTTTGCAGATTAACCTATTCTCAACTTCCGAAAAAGACGCCTATTAGAGAATAAATAATAATGGTTGAAAATAAAATCGTCATATGGAACAACGAAAAAATAAACAATGATTTTGCCCACTTCTCTGAATCCATTTTTTTATAGCCGTAAATACTTAATGCAAGCCATACAATACTTAAAAGAAGTGACACTAACATTAGACCAATGCTTAACGAACCTAAAAGAACACTGATAATAATTAAAATCATTAAATACACATTCGTTTGTATATATGTTCTTTTAATCCCTTTTACTACTGGAAGCATTGGAACATTTGCAGCTTTATACTCCTCATGTTTACGAATTGCTATCGCATAAAAATGAGGCATTTGCCAAATAATCATAATGATAAAAAGACCAATAATAGCTGGATGTGTGATATCCGGATACATAGCGGCCCAGCCGATGAGTGGCGGCATTGCTCCCGAAACACTTCCGATTTCCGTGTTATAAATTGTTCTTCTTTTGCTCCACATTGTATACGGTACGACGTACAAAAACAACCCTAAAAATCCTAATAACGCTGCTAAATATGTAGTTAGCGCAAGAAATACTAAACCAGAAATCGTCATTAATATCCCAAGCCATAACACAGCTTTAGGACTAATTTCTCCCGTTACAGTCGGTCTACTTTTAGTTCGCTCCATAATCGAATCGATATCACGATCATACAAATTGTTAAAAGCTCCTGCTGCTCCTATTATTAAAATCGAGCCAATCATAGCAAATATAATTTCCGGAATTTTTTCAAGCGGGCTCATTTTATATTTATATAAAGCCAACGTTAACCCAGCAAACATCGGGACCAAATTTGATTTAATAATCCCGGTTTTAACCGTTTGGGCTAAAATATCCGATAACTGTCGTTTCGAATTTGTTAATTCTTTTTTCCTTCCCATGACACCCTGTACTCCTTTTCATTAGACGTTTCTACAATGTATATAGTATTAATATACTCCCCGGTATATTAATACTATATGATATACATGTCAAGAAAAAGAGAGTATACCGCACACTGGTGACGGTTAATCTATGAGAATGCGAAAACCCTGAAATAAACACAACTAAAAAGAGATTTATACAGTAAAAACACATTCTAAAGCAGAGTGAAAGACCTCATTCAGAATATATTTTTTATAACCAAACTTTTTAAAAGCTGTTTCATACTCTCGCTACTTATCACGCTTTAACTCAATCGTTCCTGTCATAGACTGCACTATTAACTTTGTATCATTCTCTTTTCCAGTTCCTATACGACCTTTTACTTTATGATTGTCTCCTTTTTCAGCAGTTGAGGGTGAAAATTCATTTTTTATTTGACCCGCACGCGTCGACAGGTCAATCTCTAGATTTTCCGGCTCTTTCTTAAAGTCAATATTTATATTAGATGATTCGGTTTTTATTTTACTTTCATTTTTTAAATTTGAAGCACCGGATACATTCACCACTCCCGTATCGTTTTGAATATCAAACTTTCCTTCTACTCCCCTTAACGTAATCCCCCCTGATTTAGAAATGCCTTTTATATTGCCACCTTTATAATTTTTTATTGTTATATCACTTGAATCACTATACAAATCCAATTGTTTCGATGCTATATTCTCTCCTACTACTTCTCCTGATTCTGTTTTAACATTTATTTTTTTATATGTTTTTTCAGGAAGATATACATGTACAGTAGCTGTTTTCAAGTTCAAAATAGCCGATGAATTCTCTGTGATAATCTCTAATCTCTCTCCTTCTTCTTTTACCTTTGTATCTTTCACCTCTCCTATATTAACTTTAATATTTTTGTCTGTTGTAGAATGAAGTTTAATATTTTCTCCTACTGTTTTTATATAAATTTCATTTATATTTTTCGCAGTAAATTTTTTGGATACAGACGCTTCATTCGCTTTTGTATCACAGGCTACTAAACATAGAATCATTACACTTATAAAGGAAAACATATAGATTTTCCCTTTGATCATCCTCATTCCCTCACTCCCCTTGCATACTTATTTGAATATTAACCGTAACCTTCCCACTTGCTGTAACTGTCCGATTAGTGCGATACATAGTAATAAAATAGATAACGTACTATACAAAAACACATATGATGTTGATATTCCTAAGAAATCTACATAGGGGAGATGATTTACTGGTCCTACATACCATAAAATTATATACAATACTTCAAACAGTTTACGTGTCCTAGCCCATATCCCAAGTGCCAATGCTACTGTTGGAATGAATACTATACCGATAAGCCAAGAAAGCAAAAATGAACTATCTTCAATTAATATTAACTGAATGATTATACCACTAGAGATGATAAACCCTACTATAATCCCTGAAATCCACGTCGCAAAAAACTTATACAAAGGAGAACAACTTGAATAAATAATTTGATTTGTCCTATAAAACCATTCTCTAGTTGCCATTTGTGACCAAATTGCAATTGGCCAAATTATAATAATAGGTAGCCATCCTTTTGATATATCTACCGGACATATCAATCCAAATGCTATAAGCCCAATCGCAATTACATACCACCAAATTGTAAAGCCTTTTAACATAATCGATAGCTCCGCTTTAATTAAACGAAACATACTAATGTTCTTTGTTTTCATTATAGAAGTGAATGTAAAAGAATTATGATTTTGTTCATTCATAGCGATCGTTTCCTTATTCTCCTCAAACTCGCTTACCTTTCCCTTCACTTCAGTAAATGTACAGAATCTATTAAACACAAAGGACGTTAGCCAAATTAATAACATCGCTATTCCAATCCAAACTAAACTTGTTACAAGTATTTCTACATCCCAAGTCAATCCATCCCAGTGAAATATTTTAATCTTTCCCTCTACTGGGTTATACCCAAATCCTCCACCATTTGTTCCTCTTAAAAATTCATATTCTCTCATTGCATCATGTATCATATCAGAACGAATGATTCCTAAACCAAATACATCTAAATAACGATTCGGCATTTCAAACGACACAATCGCTAATAACACCCACAAGAAAAAGAACACAATATTACCTACTACGCCTTTTAAACCAGGAAACACATCAAAAAAGGTTGTGAATGCCGCTAGAAGCAATAACGAAGGAAATACAATATAAAAGAGTGGATATAAATAACCACCTAATTGAAACAAAAGATCTTCCCCACGTATAAATTGCATTACCATAAAAGCAATGATAAATACCATCTCAATGGCCACTAAAACAATAAAATTAGAAATCGTTTTTCTAAAAATATATTGGAATTTGCTTATAGGTGAAGCTGCAATCAATTGCCCTACTCCTAACTGTTGATCGTCTGAAATTTGGCTTCTTAACATATAAAAACCAAACAGCCAAATAAATAAAGTTGAAGTCATTGCTCCCATACCGCCAAGCCAATTTGAATTATATATCCCTCTCACTCCACCAAGATAAAATATTTCATAGCCTGCTGAAGCTGCCGGCACACAAGTATACCCCAAAAAAATCGTTAATCCATTTACAATTAAAAATGGATAACTTCTCATTTGTCTAATTAAATTGTTTTTAATGAAATAAAATAGATTATATACATTGTTCAATTTTATGCCCTCCTTTCGAAGAAATATAATATAAGTAAGCATCTTCAAGAGAGGATGCGATTATATGTGCTTTAGCACTAGGGGCATTGCTGGAAACGATGCGCGCATGAATTCCATCACTCCGGTGAATTGCGCTGCTTACTATATATTTCTTTTGAACATTATGTAACTCGGAAGCTGGTATAACCCATTCCCATACTTTCCCCTCCACATGCTTTAATAGCTGTTCAGGACGCATATGGGCTAATACATTCCCTTTTGATAATAAAGCTATATCACTCGCAATCGATTCAATATCCGTTACAATATGCGTCGATAAAATAACGATTCTATCCGTAGAAAGAGTAGATAATAAATTTCTAAACCGAATTCGTTCTTCAGGATCCAATCCAACTGTTGGCTCATCTACAATCAATAATTTCGGATCATTTAATAACGCCTGTGCAATTCCAACCCTTTGCCGCATTCCACCTGAATAGCCGCCTAATAATCGTTTCCGGTCATTCATTAAGTTCAGCGCTTCAAGCAGTTCATTGATACGCTTTTTTGAAGAGCTCATTGATAAACCTTTCATGGCTGCTATATACTCTAAAAACTCGATTGCGTTCATATTTGGATATACACCAAAGTCTTGTGGTAAATATCCGAGTTGTGAACGTAACAATTTCGGTTTCTTTTGAATATTTTCCCCATCCCATATCACACTGCCATTCGTCGGTTGTTCAATTGTTGCTAAAATCCGTATAAGTGTAGACTTCCCCGCACCGTTTGGTCCTAAAAGTCCTAATACCCCAGGCTTTAAATGTAAACTACAATCATTCAACGCTACTTTCCCAACGTATTTCTTTGTTACGTGATCAATTATTAACTCCATCACATTCCCTCCTCATCTTATAAAGTGAAACTTTAATAAGTGATTTTTTCTTCATCCTTCACTTATTATCAACTCCCACCAATCGGGCTTTTACAGGTAGTAGATCTCCTCCTTGCGATAGGAGTATTACTGCCCGCGAATAACAAAATAAATCAAGTGCAATTTTTCATCACTTGCGTTTTCTTTTTTATTGTAGGTAGTGAATGTAAAATCTAAGTAAAATCCAGAGAAAATTAGTTTAAAATATAAACTAGTAAATATAATTTCTAAAGCTCAATTTATACATGCTCATAAAAAAAGATTCCGAAACAGATTATATGTAAATCCGTTTCAGAATCTTTTCTGAAAAGAGGCGGTGAAATCGAATTTTGCTAGCCCCATCTTCTATCCTTTAGTAAAAAACATAATTTCTTCTCTTTTATCTTTTCTCAAACACAATCAAACATGTACTATTTGGCAATGCTGTTTGTTCACCGTGTTCATCATACAATGTAACTTTTTGCGATAGGTGTTCTATATAACCTTCTAAAAGATACTGCTTGGCCTCAATTACTTTTACATTCTCTGAACCTACAACGCTCTCTACAAAATCAATATATTCTTGAAGTGTAAATACACCAAATTGTTCTTGTACCTCATGTGGATATGCTTCTTCTCCCCACGTATACGTATATAAAAATTCCATTGCATCATTAACTGGCATCCTTACTCGATCCACACCTAATATATTGGCCTTAATTTCTCGTCCTTTAAAATCACGTTGATAGTTTTTTAAAAAAGGCATAGCCGTTTCATCATGAAATTGCAATTCACACCATTCTTCACTTTCTGTTTTTACTCCATCACGAATAATCCAACGTCCACCAGGGGTCAATATTTGAAATACACTCTTCACTAAACGTTCCATTGTTGCAACATTAAACTTCTTACCTTCTGTTTCTCCATAAGAAAAGATCTCGTGATTCACTGAGCCACAATGAACTGTAGAAATGCTTTCTGGATGAAATGTATCAGCAAGGTGTAAAGCATCGCCTAGTGTAACTTCCCAGTCGTAGCCTTTTTCGTATTTATCATTTGTTAACTTTTCAATTACATTTCGTGACAAATCTACACCAACAACCGATTTATTCGGATAAGCTTCTTTAAATTTATTCATCATTGCGCCCCCACCAGGACCAATTTCTACTATTATATTTCCTACTACATATGGAAGAACCGTGACTTTATCATCTACACTCCCATTCATATGTGAAAGATATTCGTCCTCATTTTCCAACCGATCAAACGCATCACGGCGTAAACCAAATATTTCACATAACATCATAACAGCTTGCTCATAATGAACATTATTTTCTTTTTTACAAGCTAAACAAAATTCGATGAGCGTTTTTCCAACTTCACTTGTTCCAAAACCAATTGTCAATACATTTTCTATTTCCTTTAATTCAGGATACATTTCGGATTGAGGAATTTGACCCATATCTAGCAATTCTACTACGGATACGCTTCGCAATACTTTTTCGATTGCTCGTTTCGTATAAATATTTAAGTATTTTTCTCCCTCTCTCTCGTAATACAATGCATCCATAAGTGGCTGAAAACTGATATGATCTACATTGTTTTGAATGATATTTTGATAGGCTAATACAAATACTTTTACGAATTCTTCAAAGCTAAAATGAGTTAATGCTGCTTCTACATACCAAAGGTCATAATCAAATAGTACTGTGAACATTTCTTCTAACCTATCATTCATAATTGACTCATACTCTTGGATAAAATATGTATCATTAGGTGAAGCATTTGTACGTAACCGCCGAATTCGATCTTTTACACTATATTCAATCAGTTCTCCGCAAAGTATTTGTTCAATACGTTCATATACCTCTCCTTGTACTCTTTTCCATAACTTATCAGATACCCCAGTGATAATACACTCATTTAAAACGCGAAGCACTTCACGCAGTTCATCTTTTGGAATCGCTCCTTGCTGCCATAACCTTACCAATTCTTCATGAGAAGTCATGGATACTTCACCTCGTAAAACTTGCCCTATTAATCCATGTGTACGAATAAGTGCACATGTTACATCATCATATGGAAAATATCGTCTATAAATATCCGCTGAATCTTCGTTATGTACTAAAAATGATACCCCTAACTCCTTCCACCTCTTGCGCTGCGTTACAGAACCACACTTCGATACTTCACTCCAGCACAATACAGTTTCTACACGCGCACGAATACCATATGAAACATTCATTTTTTCTAAATGCCTTAGCGTCCGTTCCACATACTCTAATACACTCCGGTAATTTCTTTCTATACTTACCGCCCCAAATTCTTCTAATAAAAACCCTAACCATATATTTGCTTCTCTCGTATATATGTTTCCATTTCGTGCTTCTTCTATTGCATATAAACTATGTAACATACTTTTCTCTCCTTTTACATTCTGTCAGAGACATCTACAAAACAAATACATATGTATCCTAATAGAATAATTAGCACATACATGTTATTTCAAATTCCAGTCTATCATACAATTAGCTGTTATTTTTTGATTATATACAGTATTCCAATTTACGAAACATAAAAAAACATCCAAAGTAAAACTCTGGGACCTAAGAGAAGATATAGGCTACATTGATTCGGTAGATATTAGGATATTAGATTTTGTGTGAATGAATCCCAAACCTTTTCAACTAGTAGGTCTTTTCTTGAATAAGCAACGAACATGATTTATTCCCCCTAAGTCTATTAAAAACGAATAAGTTCTTACTCTTTATGTAGAAAGAAGGCATTATTTTTCGTAAAAGATTTGTCTTTTTTCTCAATGCACTACACTACATTAAAAAAAGACGGGTCATTCTATTCAACAATCGGGCCGTATAGTGGAAGAAGGATTTTAAAATTCACATATAGAATTATTTGTTGTGAAGAAAAGGGGGGAAAGGAATTGAACCATGATTTTTATCGCACATTATTTCCTATATTAGCTACTCATACACATCTAGCTAGTTGTTCCCAAGGAGCATTGGCAAAGCCTGTTTCAAGAGCTATTGAGGAATATCAGAATAGCCTACTACTGTCAGGTAGTAATTGGAATGAAGCGATAAGTAAAGTGGAGGAGACTAGGGTGAAATTTGCTGAACTTATTGGAGCTGAAATAGATGAGGTTGCTGTATTATGTTCTGTTTCTGATGCTATTTCTGCAATTGCAACTTCCCTCCCTTATCAGCAAGAGAAAAATAAAATCGTGTTTACGGATATAGATTTTCCAACTGTCAGTCATATATGGTTTGCACAAGAACCATTTAAGGATAATATTTCGGTAATTCGTTCATCCAATGGGGAAATACCTCTGGAACAATATGAAAAAGAAATAACAACTGATACGCTTATTACATGTATTCCACATGTGAACTATTACAACGGTTATAAGCAAAACGTTAGAGAGATTGCTGATATTGTGCATAGAAAAGGCTCGCTTTTATTCGTTGATGCTTACCAATCAGCAGGACATATTCCGATTGATGTGAAAGAGATGAAGATTGATATATTAGCAACGGGAACTCGTAAATACATGTTAGGAATTCCCGGCGTAGCTTTTTTGTATATAAAAAAAGAACTGGCAGAGCAATTAAAACCAAGAGTTACTGGATGGTTTGGACAAGAACAAGCATCTTCATTTGACATTTATAACCCTGTTTCTGCAATGGGGGCTCGTCGTTTTGAAACGGGGACGCCTTCTTTTATAAGTATCTATGCAGCTTATGAGGCATTAAGATTGCTACTTGAGGTTGGGATAGGCAATATTGAAACATATTTAAAAGAGTTAACCCAATTTATCATATTTTATGGACAAGAAAAAGGATTGCATCTCATTGGACCATTATCTACTGATAATAGAACGAGTCTAATGTCTTTTCATGTTGAAAATGCATCAAAAGTAGAGGGGATGTTAAGAGACAAAAAAATTATTGTTTCTGCAAGAAAGGATGTAATAAGAATTGCCCCTCATTTCTATAACATTAAAGATGAAATAAAATACGCAATAGATGAGCTTGCAATCTTAACAAACGGGGATTAAGCAAATATTTACTCAAACAACCCTGAATTAGGGATTGTTTTGTTATTCTGCTAAAGGGTGCTATTATTGAAGAAAACTTAGATTTTCAAACGCCTTTATTGTTATATTTTTTCGTGTAGTGAAGTATCTTACATCAAGATTAAACAACTATATTTTTAACCCCGTCCTAAATTTAGAACGGGGTTATGCTTGTTTGAGCTTTTAAAATTAACTAACTGTATTGTCATTTCACATTATAAATCGTCATGTTTAAAAAATAATTCAATTCATTCCTGATTAAAATAAATGAATGTTTTCCTTCTTACACGCTTCACGCATGTCATCAGGCCATACAGAAGTTTGAACTTCACCAATATGCGCTTTACGTAAGAAGTACATGCACATTCTTGATTGTCCAATGCCACCACCAATTGTAAGCGGTAGTACGTCTTCTAAAATTCCTTTATGGAAATCGTACTCACGTTTGAAATCTTCACCTGTCTTCGTTAACTGTTCATCAAGTGATTTACTATCAACGCGGATTCCCATTGATGATAATTCAAATGAAGATTGCAGTACCGGATGCCAGAATAAGATGTCTCCGTTTAATTTCCAATCATCATAATCAGCTGCGCGTCCATCATGTTTTTCACCAGATCGAAGTGCATCACCAATTCCAATGATGAAGACTGCACCGTGTTCTTTCGCAATCGCATGCTCACGATCTTTCGGTGTTAACTCTGGATATTTATCTTCTAATTCTTGAGACGTAACAAATACGATATCTTCTGGTAAATACTTCCCAAGGAACGGGTATTTTTCAAATAAATAATCTTCTAAATCTTTGAATATTCCATAAATTGTTCGTACTGTTTCTTGTAAGTAATCTACTGTACGCCATTCTTTTTGAATGATTTTTTCCCAATCCCATTGGTCAACGTAAATCGAATGTGTTGCATCAAGTTCCTCATCACGGCGAATCGCGTTCATATTTGTATATAAACCTTCACCAGCTTCATAACCATATTCATGCAGTGCAGATCGTTTCCATTTCGCTAGTGAATGAACAATTTCTAATTCTTCTCCTGAGTGAAGCATGTCAAATTCAATTGGACGTTCTACACCGTTTAGGTGATCGTTTAAACCTGATTTTTTCGTTACAAATAATGGTGCAGATACGCGGAATAGTCCAAGACGTTTTGCTAATTGATCCTCAAAAAATGTTTTAACTTCCTTGATTGCGATTTGTGTCTCTCTTACTGTCATTAATGATTGATACATGCCCTTTTCCTCCTAAAATGTTTGGATGTAGTGAAAAGAAGCCAACAAAAAAAGCCCTTCTTTCCCAAAAAACTGGGACGAAAGGCTTTGGTTCCGCGGTACCACCCAAATTAGCAACAGAGGTTGCTCACTTATTCAGTACGGAGATTAGAGAAATCTCGATACTGTTCTTCTTGTAACGGCGAAGTTCCCGGCTAAGTCTAATTTCCTCTAAAGGATTTCGGTTAGCGACTCCAGGAGGTTCTTCATAACAGGCTTCGTATCAGGCTCACACCACCCCTGACTCGCTTTGACTACGTCCTACTACTACTCGTCCTTTCACAGTCGTTTTGTTGTCACATCTCTGAAACATTTTATTAATGATTATTCTATACAAAAAAACGAGAAAGTCAACAAAAATTTTAAAATATTTTTCAATTCTTTATTTTATTTCTTTATCGATTCTTTAAAACTTTATGAGAGTTATCGCTTCTTTTGTGGCTTCAATCTAAAAAATGATTTACTTAATGTAACCATCATGTATATAACTAGAAGTGTGATCGTCCGAAAAACAGAATCCATTGTATTTCTCATCATTTTCTTTTCCTTTGTAATTCTTTTCATATGTATAACGTTCTACAATACAAAGAAATCTATGCAAATTTCGATAATGATTTCATAATACATCAAATTACCGCCGATTTTATGATATACTATATCATTCAGTTGTTTGTTCTGATCTATAACGAATAGGAACAAACATAGTCATAGATCGAGATTATATTTCAAAGACATTGACTGCTATCAAAGTAGATTTTTTATAGAATAGTAACGGAGTGATAATATGAGTAAAACGAAAGCAAAAGCTAAGAAAGGTACCGGTCAAGGAACAGGAAGTAAGGGCTGGAACCGTTGGCAATCTAGCGCTAAGAAAAAGAAAAATGCGAAACCTTATAAAAGTAAAGGTACAAAAAAATAAAGTGAAACTTTAATCAATGAGGGTTTTCTTCATTCCCCACTGATTATTAGCCCTCACCAATCGGGCCTTTACAGGCAGTTATCCCCCACCTATCTTCCTCGATGCTCTCTCAATCTTGAGGTGGGGGTCTTACTGCCCGCTAATGCAAGATAACTAAAAAAAAACTGAAACAAGAAGTAACCCAAAGCATTATAATTAGCATTCATGTCCACTTATTTTAAACGAAAAAATGTAATTATTACGTTCATAATGAAAAAAGCTATTCTTTCGTATCTATGGAAGAATAGCTTTTTATTCTGTCAAATCATAAGAATTTCTCTAATCTCTTCCTCTGTAATGGAGGAAAATTTTTCTTGCCCTGATTCAATCACTTCTGCAATTAGATGCTTCTTACTCTCTTGTAACTCATTCATTTTTTCTTCAATCGTGCCATGCGCTACTAATTTGATTACTTGTACAGTATTCTTTTGTCCCATTCGATAAGCACGATCTGCCGCTTGCTGTTCGACCGCAGGATTCCACCATAAATCGTATAGTATAACCGTATCAGCCCCAGTTAAATTAAGCCCCGTACCGCCCGCCTTTAAAGAGATGAGGAATAAATCGCCTTCCCCCTCGTTAAATCGATTGCATAGTTCTACACGCTCAGCTGATGGTGTATTCCCATCTAAATAGAAATAAGATATAGCTTGACGATTCAATTCACGCCCAATAATGGAGAGCATCTTCGTAAATTGCGAAAAGATAAGAATTCTTTTCCCGGTACTTCTGCACTCCTCTACAATTTCGAGTAGCTGTTCAAACTTAGCTGAACTTCCCTTGTAATCGTCTACAAACAAACCTGGGTGGCAACAAACTTGCCGAAGCCTCGTCAAGCCGGCTAAAATTCTAATTTTATTTTTACGCAATGTATCTTTATCTAAATGTTTTAGCGTTTCTTCTCTCAATTTTGCCAAATAAGCTGCATATATTTTTTTCTGCTCTGGAAGCAGTTCTGAAGACTGTAAATGCTCAATTTTCTCTGGCAATTCTTTTAGCACATCTTCTTTTAAACGACGTAATACGAACGGTTTCACCCGCTTTGCAATATTTTCACGCTTCAAGTCCCCAAATTCTTTTTTTCCTGGTAACAATTCCGGGAATACTACATTGAAAATAGACCAAAGTTCCTCTAAAGAATTTTCTACAGGCGTTCCGGTCAATCCAAAACGATACTCTGCTTGAATCGTTTTCACTGCCTTTGCGGTTTGCGTCGTATGATTTTTAAACGCTTGCGCCTCATCAAGAAACAACGTATGGAACGGCTGTGCATATAGCCTTATATCTCTTCGTAATAAAGGATATGACGTAATAATGACGTCATACTTTGTGATATCTTTTAAAATCTTTCTACGTTCAGTTTGATTTCCATCCACAATAACAGCTCGTATATCGGGAGTGAATTTTTCCAGCTCACTCAGCCAGTTATAAACTAAAGAAGAAGGCGATACAACTAATACAGGTAGTTTCTTCTCTCGAATTTCAGGTAAAACAGAAGTTATAAAAGTAATACTTTGCAACGTTTTTCCAAGACCCATATCATCTGCTAAAATACCGCCAAATCGATAATGCGCCAGTGTTTTCATCCACTCGAATCCATCTTTTTGATACTCTCTAAGCACTAGAATTAAACTGTCTGGCACAGTAAATTTCATATTTTTAGGATTTCGAATGTTTTCCATTAATTCTCGAACGGACTGATCTAAACTTAGAACATTCCCTTCCCGAAGTGAACTCATCCATTTCACACTGCGCACGAGAGGTACATTCACTTCTTCTCCCTGTAGAATTTCCTTTCGAATACCCGAGTCCTTTATAAACTGGTTAACTTCATTAAATTCCTTGCTCTCGAGCGATAGTAAGGAACCGTTTGCCAATCGATAATATTTACGTTTCTCCTCAAGTGCTGCCAATACACCTTTAATCTCAGCTTCAGGAATTCCTTTTATATCAAAACGAAATGATAACCAATCAATTCGTTCTTTCCGCCTTACTCTTATAAGGGGTCCACTGTTTCCTCGATGAATACGCAATTTAATAGCCGTAGTTGCATAAACTTCAAGTAAACTGTTTAACTTTGGAACTACATGGTATAAGAAATTATATTCCGCTTCCTCATTATGCATAAAATAGCCGCCTTCCGTTTTAGCAAAGGCACTCGCATTCATGATTTCTAAAATTTCTCGTTCTTTTTTCTCATCCCGATTGAAGACGGACGGTTGTCCATCCTCTTCTAACGGATTGATAACCACATTTCCATATTGGAATTCTAGTCCTGCTAATAATCGATTTTTAACTCGGTCTAAAAATAGTTTCGCTTTCAAAGGAGATGCTTCAACACGCTCCGATATAACCTCGTCAATTCGAACATTTCCTAGCTTCATTAAACCTGGTACTACTTTCGCTACAAAATGCCCCATTTTCTCAGCTGAAATATGAAATTGATTACTGCCAGAGCGATTCATCATTCTTTTTAATTCAATGAGTCGATTGCACTCTTCCATGTTTAAATGATATAATTTCCCTTCAAAAAGAGCATAACCATATGTATCCATTACTTGAACTTGTTGTAATCCATCAATCTGAAGTGTATATCCTCCGTTTACACCTTTGTTGAACTCAAAAGCTAAAGGCAGTAACCCTTTCGAGACCTGTACACCATGAAATGATTCCCCATCATGTTGTAGTCTTACAAATGAAGTATTAGAAAGTAGAGAAAGCAACTCCTTGCAAGAAGCTGGTGGAATTAAAATCATACTTTCATTTTGTTCACAGTCCATTTGCAACGATTCTACATACATTTTTTCATTCCGGTACATTTGAATCAGTAGCTGAATAACAGCATCTGTTTCTTGTTGAAAGCTGTATAGCTCTGGCGTATAAGTAAAATCATTGGAACATATGAAAGGCTCTCTTTGTTCCACTCTATTCAGAAACTCTCTAAGGTTATAAACAGTGTATAACTTCTCTAACTTTACTTGAATACCAAACAGCGCCCCCCCATTTTCAGAAGACACTGGAATACAAATGAATTCCACATCAAGTACTTTTCGTGTATCAAATCGATGCTGCTTACTTTTCGGACGCAGGGGCTTTTCATCAAATAAATCCAACATACCATTCGCTAGTTGAGCATCTCTAGCGTTTATGGCATCCTTTTTTGAATTGGCTGTCAATGATTGGCCACTTCGCTGAAAATTATTTATATATAGTAATGCAGCTGCAATATGTTGACAGTATGTATGAAAAGAAGCAAGTGAAGGACAACTGCATTCCCCAACAACATCACCATTATGAGCGGTTTCTATCTTGACATAGAAATCTTCGTTCCCCTTTACTGTTACCTCACAAATATTTCTCTGCGTATCGTAATTAGTAACATCAACCTTGTCTGTCTTATAATAGGCCTCACCCTTTTTATATGAGGTTTCTCCACATATTCGTTTAATTATTGTTTTATTTAATGTAAAGCTCATTATTTTGACCCTTCCCTAAAAATAAAAGTTTATCTTTCTTAACGTTATATAAAAAAAACATTAGAATACAAACATTTCTAATGTTTTTTATTTACTCTTATTCAACATTTTACATGTATACACAGTAATATCAAACAGCAATTACTTAAAACATTCAGTTTAAACTTCAATTATTATAGGAAGAATCATTGGTTTTCTTTTTGTATGTGAGTATACAAACTGTCCAAGTACTTCTTTTATTTCTTTTTTAAGAACATTCCATTGACTAACATTTTCTTTTTGTAAATTGTTAATAGTTGCTACAACCAATTGGTTAATCCTCTGCAAGAAGTCTTCCGAATCACGAACATATACAAATCCACGAGAAATCGTATCCGGACCAGAAATAATCTTCCTTTCTGTTTTACTAAGAGTGATAACTATAACAAGCATACCATCTTCTGAAAGCTGCTTACGATCGCGTAAGATAGCGTTTCCAACATCTCCAATACCCAAACCATCTACATATATATTCCCTGCAGGTATTCGTCTGGATTTCCAAGCGACTTGGTTCTTTATATCAACTACATCACCATTACTAATAACATAAATATTCTCTTTCTTAACACCAACGGACTCTGCTAATAGACTATGATGATGTAACATTCTAAATTCACCATGAATAGGAATGAAATATTTAGGTTTCATTAAAGTAAGCATTAACTTTAATTCTTCTTGATAAGCATGTCCAGAAACATGCATTCCCGTTGAACTTCCCGATCCATAAATAACATTGGCTCCCAATAAAAATAAATTATCTATAATACGTGAAACATTACGTTCATTTCCTGGGATAGGAGTTGCAGCTAAAATGACAGTATCTTCGGGTAGGATATCTACCTGCCGATAGTTTCCACTGGCTAAACGAGATAAAGCAGCCATCGGTTCACCTTGACTTCCAGTACAAAGAATAGCTACCCTTTCTGGCTCCATTTGATTGATCTCATTCGCTTCTATTAGCATTCCCTCAGGTATATTCAAATAACCTTGTTCTAGAGCAACGGACACTACATTAACCATACTCCTCCCAAGCAAAGCAAGCTTTCTATTCGTTTTTGCAGCTGCATCTACCACTTGCTGTACACGATTAACATTTGAAGCAAATGTAGAAATAATGACTTTTCTATGAGCTTTAATGAACGCTTCTTCAATGCGCTCACCTACAGATCGTTCTGATGGAGTAAATCCAGGGCGTTCTGCATTCGTACTTTCAGAGAGCAAGGCTAAGACACCGCCGCTTCCGATTTTAGCCATTTTATGAATATCTGGGTATTGATTATTTACAGGAGTCAAATCAAATTTGAAGTCGCCTGTATGTACGACCGTACCCTCTGGTGTATGAAAAGCAATACCAAGGCAGTCAGGGATACTGTGATTCGTTTTAAAAAATGTTAGGCTTATTGAACCAAATTCAATCACCGATTCAGAATCAATAACAAATAATTGCGTTGAATTTTGAAGCCCATGTTCTTTTAATTTAATTCCAATTAAACCGATTGTTAATTTTGTTGCATAAATTGGTACATTCAATTGTTTTAATAGATACGGGATACCTCCAATATGATCTTCGTGTCCATGTGTAACAACTAAACCGCGAATTTTATCCTTATTTTCTTGCAAGTACGTAGTATCCGGGATAATCAGGTCAATACCTAATAAACTTTCATCTGGAAACTTAGAACCGCAATCAATTACCACAATATCATTTGCATATTGTATGGCGTACATATTTTTTCCTATTTCATTTACTCCACCTAAAGCAAAAATGGATAGTGTATTTTCTGCTGTGCTCAAAATTAATCCCCCTTTGGGAAAACATTCGAATATATTCGAAGTAATATGGAATTCTATTTTTATGATTAACCCATCTAACTAAAGATTATTCTGATTTATAGCCGAATAAATATTTTTTATATTTACATGAAGACGAAGATTTACGTTCTTCATCTAACATACATCATCGTGATAAATATGCTATGGAGTTTTCAAATGAATATGTCGATCACTCTAAAATACAAAAAGTGCATTCACCTAGAATAGCGGAAGATACAAATGATAAAGTGAACGACGCAACACTTAACACCCTTTTATTTCCATAAAATAAAAAATTCAGAATTTCAACCACAAAAAGAAGATGCTCATTTAGAAGCATCCTCTATTCTATCTCCATAAATCTTTTCGCCTCAAAATACAATACTTGAATAAACTTCTTCGTATTAATTCTCGTGTGCCCAGATGTTGTTAGTTCTTCCTTTGTCATTTCTGTCATACGCTTACGAACAATTGTAAAATCAAAAAACTTCGGCGCATAACTTTCAAATTTCGGATTCGAAAAATCTGTTAAACCAAGGGAAGCTAGATGATTCAGAGATTGATAAATCGCTCGGCGCACCCTTTGTTCCGAAGCTTTTCTTTCTTTATCAATTTCCGCTTCTGAGGCCGTCCCCCCTAATTTTTTAACCGTAATATAGTGAAAAATATCTTTCAGTGCTGGAAATCCGTATTCAAATGTTTTTTCTTTTTCTTGACCAAATAAATATTCGAGCATACTAAGTAAATCTTTACTTCCATTCTCACCAGCGATTCCGAGCTCCGATAATAAATAACGACCTGAGTCCGCCATTTTTTTCTCTTCTTGCACTGATTCATTTCGAACTTGTGGTTGTTCCCATTGAAATACATTATTCAATGATTTTTGAATATCTTGTATAGATCGTTCTAATCGAATACGTTCCATCACTTTTCGCACAACAGATACAACCTCAATTTTATTCAATGGTTTTGTAATATAATATTCAACCCCAAGAGAATACGCTTCTCCAATTAATTGTTTCGACTCAACCTGAGAAATCATAATTACTTTCCCTGTAAATGATGGTGCAATATGACGAACGGTTTCAATGCCATCTCGAATTGGCATTAATAAATCAATAAATAAAATATCTACCTTTTTAAAATTCAACTGGTCCACTTCAACAAAAGCACCATCTTCCGCTTCCCCTACTACTTCCCCAAGATCCTCATCTTCGATAATTTGTGATAGCATAGAGCGAAATACTTCATCATCGTCTACGATGTAATAAAACATCCAATCACCCTTCCCTGGTTAAACTAGACTCAGGTAACCATACGACAAACTTACATCCTCTTTCATCTTCTCCATCCTGAAGGGTCACTTCTCCGCCTAGTTCTGTAACCATCTCTTTTATGTATGACAAACCTATTCCCGTTGATGGTGTACCTGTCTGATCATACTTCGAAGTAAATCCCGGTTTAAATACTAACTCTTTATATTTTTGTGCAATACCAGGACCATTATCTATTACTTCAAACATTACATTTTCTTCTTGTTTATAGCTGTTTATTACAATCGCACCAACACCCTCTATTGCTTCAACAGCATTGGCAACTAAATTATTTAAAATCGACAATACAGTATAAACATGATATTCCCCATGCTCACCTTCTATATTTTTAGAAAATGTTATCTCTTTCCCTAATAACTGAGCGTATTTCTCATTTATCCTAACAATCATTTCTGTCAACTCATGACCTTCTATGTATTCAGAAAGATTTTTATCTAATAAAAGCTTTGATAATCCCGCAAAAATTCTTTGGTTATCTTTTTTTATTTCATGTACTTCCCCAGCAATTTTCAATGCTTTTTTACTTTGCACTTCTATACCACTAGAACCATTACTAGCTTGTAAATTTCGATATAATTGATATGCTTCTTGTGTAATTAATTCTGCATTTTGAAGTGTCTTTTTTAAATGAACAGATTCCACATATAAATTAGAAAGATGCATCAACATCTTTTCATTTTCTTTCCGAACTTGCGCTTCTTTTAATTTCGTTTCATATAAACTCATCATATTTAAGAAACCGAGGGCAAAGAAACTTCGAAAAACTGCGATAATAATCAATTTATTTATTTCGGAAATCATGATCGTTGTACCAAGTACTAAAACATGATAAAAAGCTAGTTCTGACATACTTGCTACAATCTCAATTGTAATCCCAAGACATCCAATTACAATTGGTCTTTGATGGAATTTATTTACCCTACATAACGAAAAAAGACTTCCATAAACAAAATAATAAAAAAAGACTGGATAACGCAAATAAAAAGAATCCATTACCTGAAAAGAACCTTGTAACATCCAATCAATACAAACCCGAAATCCTACTACAGATACTCCAACAAGTAGACCGACTACAGCAGCCGGTATTTTACGTAAAAACAATAGTAAAAAGAAAAAAATTGGTGTTCCAAAACTCACGCGAAATGTATCATTAAACGGGTGAAAATTCAGCTCACCAGCAATAGGAACAACGACCATTAAAATAATTAAAAGGGACATATCTTTTTTCCATAATTGATTCCAATTCAAAGATGTCACTTCCCATTTATGAAATATGTTTATTCAAAAATTAAAACAGGAAAGCCCGCTTATGATATAAACGGGCTTTATTTCTATATTGTTACCTTTTCTACTGCTTTTACTTGGCGATATTCAGGTTGCCACATTGCTTCTTTCACAGCTTTTCTGATATCGTTATCACTGAGTTCCTCACGAGCAACCCCTTCAGCAACCGCTGCTTTGGCTACTTCAACCGCTACTATCTCTGAGATGTTACGCAACTCTTCTACTTCTGGAAGAATTGGTGCTCCTGGCTGACTTGTATCTACCATGCTTGCTACTGCTTCTGCAGCTGCTGCAAACATACCATCTGTCATTACACTTGCGCGAACAACAATTGTTCCAAGACCAAGACCTGGGAAGATAAGCGCATTATTTGATTGTCCGATTACATACGTTACACCGTCATATGTCACTGGCTCAAATGGACTACCTGTTGCTACAAGTGCTCGGCCTTCTGTCCAACTTATCAAATCGACCGGCTTTGCTTCTGCAAGTGGTGTTGGATTCGACATTGGTAAAATGATCGGTCTTTCTACATGAGAAGCCATTTCTTTTACAATTTCCTCTGTAAATGCACCCGCAACAGTTGATGTACCAATTAAAATTGTTGGTTTTACATGTTTAACAACTTCTGCAAGTCCAACTACTTCACTTTGTTCCCACTCGTTCACTTCAGATTCCTTACGCGCATATGGACGCTGGAAATCAAGAAGATCTCCCATATTATCTGTAATTAAGCCGTTACGGTCAATACACCAGAAACTCTCATTTGCTTCCTGCTCTGATAAACCAGCACGAATCATTGCATCTCGTACTTGATCTGCAATTCCAATTCCAGCTGTTCCAGCACCAAATACTACAACGCGATGTTCACATAAAGGGACACTAGAAGCTTTCACTGCTGATAATACAGCTGCAAGTGAAACAGCACCAGTTCCTTGAATATCATCATTAAATGTACATACATGATTACGATATTTATCTAAAATTCGACGTGCATTACGTGAGCTAAAGTCTTCCCAATGTAGTAACGCTTTCGGAAACTTATTACATACGGCCTTTACAAATGTATCGATAAATGCGTCATAAGCTTCACCAGTTACACGAGGGTGACGATTTCCGATATAAAACGGATTATTTAATAGATCCTCACGGTTCGTTCCAACATCTAAAATAACAGGTAATACCCGACTAGGATCGATTCCAACTGCTGCTGTATAAACTGCTAACTTCCCAATAGCAATATTAATACCACCAACGCCCCAGTCACCAATTCCTAATATTCCTTCACCATCAGTTACAACAACTAAGTCGATATTTTCAGCTGTTGCACCAATATTAGAAAACGCTTCTTCTATGCCAGAAGGATCATTAATGGATAAATACACTCCACGTGGTTTACGATACTCATGACTATATCTTTGAATTGCTACACCAACAGTTGGCGTATACACAATTGGAAGCATCTCACGTAAATGATCTGTTAGTAAGCGATAAAATAACACTTCATTACGATCATGTAATGCTGTTAAATATACGTTTTTTAATAAATCGTCTGGCTGTGAACGAAACTGCTTATACGCACGGCGTGCTTGTTCATCCAATGTTAATACCGCAGGTGGTAATAACCCTTTTAATCCTAGTTCTTCTCTTTCTTCTTTCGTGAAAGCGACACCTTTATTTAAAATTGGCGTTGCTAATACTTCTACTCCTCTTAATGTTGTTTCTAATGTCCCATTAGAGGAAACTGTAAATTTACTCATACAATCCCTACCTTTTATCCCACTATTCACTGGAAAATAAAACCTCTATTGATTAAGGTTTCACTATATACCATTTCTATATTGTAAACAAAAAAGAGGGGAATGTCCCCTCTTCTTTTAATTTTTCTTTAGAAGAGTTGCTCCCGCAATCCCCGGATGTGTCATTTCAAACGGATCTAAAATTAAATCTAATTCTTCTTGCGATAGTACACCATTTTTCACACAAAGTTCTCTGACAGACTGTCCAGTTGCAATTGCTTCTTTCGCAACACGAGCCGCTGCCTCATATCCAATATGCGGATTAACAGCTGTAATCACTCCAACACTTTTCTCAACATATTCTTTCAGGCGTTCTTCATTTGCTTCAATACCTTTTAGACAATTATCTGTGAAGGCACGGAAACCGTTATTCATTATGCTAATCGATTGAAGTAAGTTAAAAACAAGTACTGGCTCCATAACATTTAGTTCTAATTGACCCGCTTCTGAAGCAAGGCAAATTGTATGATCATTACCGATTACTTGGAACGCGATTTGGTTAATCACTTCTGGCATAACAGGGTTTACTTTTCCTGGCATAATAGATGAACCTGGTTGACGAGCTGGAAGCATAATTTCTGCAAGCCCAACACGTGGCCCAGATGCCATTAGACGAAGGTCATTCGCAATTTTAGACATATTCATCATACATACTTTTAGCGCTGCTGACACTTCTGTATATGCATCTGTATTTTGCGTTGCATCTACTAAATCTTCCGCTCCAACAAGAGGTAATCCACTGATTGATGCTAAATGTTTCACTACTGATTCAATGTATTCAGGATCTGCATTTAATCCTGTACCAACTGCTGTCGCTCCCATATTTACTTCATATAAATGTTGACGTGATTGCTGAATTCGCTTTATATCACGTTCGATTACACGAGCGTATGCTTTAAACTCCTGTCCAAGACGAATTGGTACAGCGTCTTGTAAATGCGTACGTCCCATTTTAATCACATGATCAAATTGCTCCGCTTTTAATTCAAATACATCATGCATATAACCGATTGTTTGTAATAACTCTTCTAGTGCATTTAATGTTGCAATATGAATTGCTGTTGGGAATGCATCATTCGTTGACTGCGCCATATTCACGTGACTATTTGGACTAACATAATGATAGTCTCCTTTTTCCATCTCTAATAATTCAAGGGCACGATTAGCAATGACTTCATTAGCATTCATATTCATAGAAGTTCCTGCTCCGCCTTGGATTGGGTCAACAATAAAATGCTCATGCCATTTTCCGTCCAAAATTTCTTGTGCGGCTTCTGCAATAGCACCGCCTTTGTCTAATTCCAATCGTCCTATATCTGTGTTCGCAAGTGCCGCTGCTTTTTTAACAATCGCAAAGGCTTTAATTAAACCTTCATGAATTTTATAGCCTGTAATTGGAAAGTTCTCTACAGCACGCATTGTTTGAACTCCATAATAAGCATGCATTGGTACTTCTTTTTCACCTAAAAAATCTTTTTCAATTCGAACATCTTTTGTAGTTTCAGTTAATGTTGCCACCATAACTCACTCCTCATCCATTTCTTATGCTGCTTCTGTTTGTTTGACAGTTTCTACATATTGTTTTGCTTTCTCATGATCAAATTCGCCTTCCCATTTTGACAATACAATAGCTGCTAATGCATTCCCTAACACATTGACGGATGAGCGAATCATATCTAAAATACGGTCGATACCAGCAATTAAGGCGATACCTTCAAGCGGTAGTCCCATGGATCCTAATGTTGCAAGTACAACAACAAATGAAGCACCTGGTACCCCTGCCATACCTTTTGATGTTAACATTAAAACAAATAACAATGTAATTTGTTCCGTTATCGACATGTGTACACCATACATTTGTGCGACGAATAATGCCGCCAACGCTTGATAAATTGCTGATCCTGTTAAGTTAAATGTATAACCTGTTGGAATAACGAAAGAAGCAACTGCCTTCGGACAACCGAACTCTTCCATTTTTCTCATTATATTAGGTAAAACAGCTTCTGAACTTGCTGTCGTAAACGAAAGAATAAGTTCTTCTTTTAAAACTTTCATTAATGTGAAAATGTTTACTCCTACCATACGTGCATTAATACCTAATACAACAATAACAAATAGTATAACAGTTACATACACAGCTAGCACTAATTTTCCTAAAGGAAGTAGTGTTGCCACACCGAATTTTGCAACCGTAACAGCAATTAATGCAAATACACCGAATGGTGCAAACTTCATAACCTGATTTGTAACCCAAAACATCGCTTCGAGCACACCTTCAAAGAAATTAAACACCGGTTTTCCTTTTTCTCCAATTGCTGCAACTCCTAAACCAAACAACACAGAGAAGAAAATAATTGGTAATAAATCTCCTTGTGCAATTGATTCAAATACATTCTTTGGTACAATGTGAACAATCGTTTCTGCAAAACCTTTTTTCTCTGTTGCATCAGCCGTCTGCTTGTATGATGAAATATCAGTTTGCTGTAAGTTATTCATATCAACGCCCGTTCCTGGATGGAACAGGTTCGCTGCAATTAATCCCATTAAGATTGCAATTGTTGTGATAATTTCAAAATAGAGAATTGTCTTTCCGCCTAATTTCCCAAGCCTTTTCATATCCCCTACACCAGCTACTGCAACAATCAGTGCAGAAATAACGATTGGTACTACAATCATTTTAATTAAATGAATAAATATATCTCCAATTGGTGTGATATAAGAAATTGCTGTTTTATTGCCATAAAAGATTGCCCCTACTACAATCCCTAAAACAAGCGCAACAAAAATCTGTGTTGCTAATCCGAATTTTTTCATATATTTTCATCCCTTCATGCGAACGCTTTCAATTTGTATTTATAAAAGCTTAATCACATGATATAAGTAAACCTACAAAATCAGACAAAAACCTACAGGTTCGTCACAAAAAATTCGAATTTTTTTCTTCATTTTTTCATTGACATCCCTTGAAGATAAAAATGAAAATAACATTACTGAATTGTCTGGTTTCTTTATATAATCTAAAAGATAAGTTTATTTAACATAACTAATGTGAAAAGGAGTGGATGTTATGAAGAACCATACGAAAGGTTTCCTTATAACTCTTCCTTTTCTATTTCATTTTCTCGCAAAGGAGCAAAGGCATTCGCCTCTGCTCCTTTTTTATTACAACTTCATACACTTCCAACATACAGAATAGTGCCACATGAGCAAAACAATTAGGTTAGGAATAAACTACCTATAAGAACCCCTTATGATGAGGATGAATTCTCAGTGATGGTTCCGGACTCACTGAAAAAACTTTGCTTTAAATAAGGAGTGACGATAATGAAACCATACAATCGCGTTTTAATTAAACTCAGCGGCGGCGCTCTAGCTGATCCAGATGGAAATAGTTTTGGTTCCAAACGTCTAGAACATATCGCAACTGAAATTTTATCAATTGTCGATTTAGGTATTGAAGTTTCTCTTGTCGTTGGCGGTGGTAACATTTTCAGAGGCAATTTAGCTGAGGAATGGGGGATTGACCGCGTGGAAGCGGATAATATAGGGACATTAGGGACAATTATGAATAGTTTAATGTTACGCGGCGTGCTCACAAGTAAAACAGGTAAAGAAGTGCGTGTTATGACATCTATCCCGTTTACAGCGGTGGCAGAGCCCTATATTCGTTTACGGGCCGTTCACCATTTGGAAAAAGGATATATCGTCATCTTTGGCGGCGGAAACGGGCAACCGTTCGTTACAACAGATTACCCAAGCGTCCAGCGCGCAATTGAAATGAATAGCGATGCGATTTTAGTTGCAAAACAAGGTGTAGATGGCGTTTTCACAAGTGACCCAAAACGAAATAAGTCAGCAAAAATGTATCGCTATTTAAATTATAATGATGTCGTTCGGAATAATATAAAAGTGATGGACCAATCAGCCT
The DNA here is from genome assembly GCF_900107445.1 of Bacillus sp. 166amftsu. NCBI lineage: Bacteria > Bacillati > Bacillota > Bacilli > Caryophanales > Bacillaceae > Bacillus > Bacillus sp. 166amftsu. The sequence continues at coordinate 46,167 of NZ_FNQA01000007.1, forward strand.
TATTACTTGCACGTGACTACCACTTACCTGCTCATGTTTTTAATTTCGATGAGCCAGGAGTTATGAGGAAAATATGTTTAGGTGAGCATATTGGCACGTTAATTAATCATGAATTAACAGAACTCGTAGACGAAAAATGACTTTTTTCTAGAATAAACAAAACTTTGACTTTAAAAATAGGTGCGGTCTTTGCCGCACCTTACTCTTTCTAAAAAGTATTACCTTAACAACATAATAAACAGCATCCTATTATCCACTATTCATGAAACGCCCTTCTAATAACCGCTATCAATACCATCGCTACAATCACAAACTTTGAAATACAATATTATTTCATTTACTATTTAAATTCCGCACCCAACAATAGAACTATTTTACACCCATCCCACATTCATCTTTATTATAAATAGTAATTAAACAGCCATGCTATTCTTTCTTTACACTTCTCTAAAAATGATAAATGATTAAAAAATGATGAAGTCATTTCTTTTGAATCTTGAAAATCCCGCTCTAACACACGATTCATTTGTTGAATCACCGGACCATCATATATATAGAAATCCACCTCATCATTTATATGAAAACTGCGTGAAGTAAAGTTTGTTGTTCCAATCACCATCGTTTCATTATCAATAAGTATTAATTTCCCATGGAACATCCCCTTTTTATAACCATATACAATAATTCCGTTCTCTATCGATTTACGAATATACGGATATGCCGCTTCTTTTATAAGTGGAACATCCGGTTTGTAAGACCATAGTACCTTTACAGAGACACCACGATTTCGCGCCTGGATTAAAGCGTTCATGATTTCTTTATCTCGAGGGATAAAATACGGGGTGGCAATTACAATAGAATGTTTGGCCCTCTTTATTAATTCGATGTACTTTGCAACAACTCCATGTCCATTATAACTAGACATAGTATGTAATGTTTTCCCTGTAACAACCGGCTGAATCGTTCGCTTAATTTCTATCGGAGTATCTCGTTTCCAATCTAACACAAACTGTTCCTCTAAATCTGTTACTCCTTCTCCTTGTAATCGTATATGGTAATCTCTCCAATATCCAAAGCGCTTTTCCTCTCCTAAATATTCATTACCTATGTTAAAGCCGCCTGTATACCCTATCTTTCCATCTATCGTTGTAATACGGCGATGATTGCGGTGATGAAGTGAATAAAAAAAGAATGGGAACCCCGGTTTCCTACTGTATGTAAAATGTACGCCACTTGCTTGTAATTCCTTCTTCAGCTTTCTTTGGAACGATAAATCATTAATCCAATCGACCGATAAGTATACTTGTACTCCTTCTTCAGCTTTTTCTTTTAATAAATTTAAGAAAGTATGGCTACTTTTATCATCCGAAATAATATAAAAATAAGTAAAAATAGAATGCTTTGCTTCTTTTATATCGGAAAATAACTGATGATATAGCGATCTCCCCTCTACATATAATTGAAAATCACTATAATGAGGAGCATAGTCTTTCCGTTGGTTTTTATCAGCTTCCATTTTCCTTCCCAGTGTTACATCAATATGCATCCAAACAATTAGAAAAATTACTATGCTAATGATAATAGAAATAATACGTAATATCTTTTTCACCATTTTGTTTTCCTTCCGTACAAAATAATTGTCTTCAGATAGTATTTCAATAGAGATTATATTTTATGAACAATTACAAAAAAGGATGTGGCATCATGCCACATCCCCATTTATTACATAAAATTTCTCGCATCATTATTTCGGCCAAACTTATAAATGGCAATTAAGAAGAACGCAATTGCAAAGGCGAACAAAATTAAAATGTTTAAATACAAATCAGAAAACGGTGTCCCTTGCTGTAATTCTCCTATTGTATCTAATAACCAGCGCTGAGGAAGAAAATCAGCTATTTTTTGCACAGATGCCGGCATAATTTCAAATGGAAAGAAGCATCCCGCTAACAAACATGTTGGTGTAATAATGATATTTTGCATTGCATTAGCAGAAGCTGAATTCTTAGCAAATGACACAACAGCTAACGATAAACCAATTGCAATTAAACCAAATATCATCAGTACTCCAATCATAACAAGTAAAGGCATATTCGTATCAATATGAAATACATTAGTCATAAACAGTACCGTTACAATGATTTGTACCATCATGATAACCATATTAACAGCAATGTTAGATAATATATATTTCTTCCCATCTATCGGTGTTGATAATAATCGGAAATACGTTCTATTCTCTTTTTCTTTCAAAATCCGTTCTGAAAAACCCACTGCCGAAACCAACATAAACATAATGAGATAACCAACTGTTTGATTCGTCATATCTTTATTTTTTGAAGTATCTTGAAGTGTCTCAGCTTTTACCTTAAATGAACTTTTTTGATAACCCGCATACATCTTATCAAACGTACTTTGATCCTTTTGTGCTACTTTACTAATTGCAGTTATATTATCAATATAATTATACAAATACGATTTTATAAACTCTGTTACTTGAGCACCTTTAATCGAGAAAATTTGAATATGACTCGGCCTACCATCTCGAACACTTTGCGAAAAACCTGAATTTAACGTAATCACTCCATCAAGTTTTTTGGAAGTAAGCTTTTCTTTTACTTCTGATTCCTTAATCTTACTTACTTTCACATGATTTAGCCCTTCTAGAAACTTTACGGTATCATTTGCTATATAATGATTTTCATTATTTACAACCCCAATACGCAGTGTACCTTGCCCTGCATTTCCGTATATTAAAAATGCCATTAATGCTCCTACTATTGGCAATCCAATAATAAGAAATAACCCTTTTTTATTCTTCAAAAGTACAGATATCGTTTTTTGTATGAGCCATAAAATATCTTTCATGTTATAGCCCCTCCCGTCTGCGTAATGCGATAATCGCAATCAATAAAAAGAGTGCAGAAATTCCAAGGTTTAAAAAGATTACCGGAAGTGCCGCTCCTACTTCATTCGCATAAATAATTTTCATAATCGCTGTATTCGCCCATGTTAATGGTGATAAATTTGTAATCATATTTTCTTCAACTACGAAATACGCCCCTCCAAAAATAGAAGCTAATTGTACAACAATCATAATAACCGCTTTAGATGCCTCACCTGTTTTCGTAATATATCCAATCCCTAATCCGAAGCTAATCGCAAGGAATACTTCTGTTAGTAAAATAAGAAAAACTACTCCAAGATGGTCACCCCAATTTGCACCATAAACAAATTTACTAAAGAAAACGACGAGAAGCAGACAGAGTGTATTTGCTACAAGACTACCAAGTATCTTTCCAATAAAAATTTCAGCTTTACTAACGGGTGCAGCAATTAAACGATCTCCCGTTTTTCGTAATCGCTCTCCGCGAATCAGGTAGCTTGCTCCCATCGCTCCATACAAGGCAATCATTGTCGTCATCGCAATTGCATAATAGTCCATAGAACTTGGCTTCTTAGCAGCTTGTAAAGATGTCTCTTTTATATAATCATCATGATTTCCACTTGAAATAACTGTACTAACTTTCCCTGGGTCTACTTGCGCAACTTCCACCGCTACGTTGTACTTATCGACGAATGTAGTAAGCATCCCTTCAACGATACTTCCTTCAATACTATTCCGATCACTCTCATATAATTTCACGCCGTTTTGATTCATTTCTACATAGCCAGCATATTTATTTTGTTTCACTTCTTCTTTTCCATCTACATCCTTTGCTGCTTTTTTAAAATGAATGCCCGATTTTCCTGTTTCCTTTATCAATGTTTCAAAGGCCTGAGAGAACTTACCACCTGCTTCATCTTTGTATAAAACCTGGATATTTTTAACAGAAAGATTATCATTATTAAATGCATTGGTTAAAGCAGTACCCAAAATGAGCATAAGCATAACCGGGAATGCTAGCATAGACACTAACGTTTTTATATCTCGAAAGTCACTTTTGATTTCCTTTATGGCTATATTGAAGATGTTCAATCGATGAACCTCCCTTTTTTTGCTAATAAATCTTATTTATCCCGTAGATTTCTTCCTGTCAATGTCAAGAATACTGTTTCTAAGTTAGGTGCTTGCTCTTCAAGTGAACGTATTTCTATATCATTATTGATAAAATGCTGAACGATTTTGTTTAAGTTGTTGACCCCTGTATCCGAATTCACTTTAATTACGTTTTCTTCTATTTGAATAGCCTTAACACCACTAATTTCTTTTAATTGATTCACATCTATATTTTCAACTGACTTTACTTCAACCCAAACATCTTTTGTATCTGTAATAATAGCTTTCAATTGTTCTTTCGTACCTTCTGCAATAATTTTCCCGTGATCCACAATTGCAATTTTCGTACAAATCTCTTCTACTTCCTCCATGTAGTGACTCGTATAAATAATGGTGCTACCCATTTCATTTAATTTCCGTACAGACTGAAGAATATAGTTTCTTGACTGCGGATCAATTCCAACTGTCGGCTCATCCATAATAATTAACTTCGGATGATGCGCAATGGCACAAGCAATGTTAAGTCTTCGTTTCATCCCACCCGAAAAGTTCTTTGGATAACTTTTATGTTTATCACTTAGTCCTACAAACTGCAGTGCTTCTTCTACTCTCGCTTTTAATTCTGCCCCTCGTAACCCATACAAACCCGCAAAGAATTTCACATTTTCATAGGTGGTTAACTCCTCATAGATTGCTATATCTTGCGGTACAATTCCAATATTCATTTTTGCAAATCGATTATGTTTCTCTATACTTTTTCCTAGTATACTAATCTCACCTTCATTACTTCTTAACAATCCAGCAATCATATTAATTGTTGTACTTTTACCAGCACCGTTTGATCCTAAAAACCCAAATATCTCTCCTTCTTTAATAGCTAAAGACATATTATCTACTGCGATGAAATCACCGAATTTTTTCGTTAAATTTTTTATTTCTAATGCGTTCATCATTTCACCCCTATTTCAGTTTCTCTGCTGTTATTATAAACAAAAAGAATGAACCTGCTCAGTGCAGAAGTTCATTCTTTTCACATGAGAATATTCACTTTTTTCATATGAGATCCTTCATCTCAATCATGCCATTATTGAATCGGCAATAACATTGTTGCCGAAAATCCGCTTGTACCATCTACAATAATCTTCCCGTTTATGGATGCTGTTCGTTCCTCCATCCCAATAATACCGAGGCCTTTCTTCACAAGATGCGCTCCTTTTCCATTGTCTTTCACTTGCACCTTTACCACCTTGTTAAGTACATGAATATCTATTGAAATAACCGTTGCCTCTGCATATTTCATTGCATTTGTTAATGCTTCCGTTACATTTTCTCCAATGACCTTCCATTGAATTGGAGAAATCGTATCTAAATTCCCTTTATACACAAATGGAATTTTTATTTCATGCTTACTCGCAAATTCATCTATGAATAATTTCATGCGATGAATTCCAATCTGCTCAGTTGGCGGTTTCATGTTCTTTAGTGTAATCCTAATACTTTCGATTCCACCCTTAGAAATATGAATCGCATTTTGAAGTAATTCGGTAGCTTTTTCTTTATCAATTTCCATTAATCTCTTTGCTGCTTCCATTTGAATTAAAGCTCCTGTCATGGAGTGACCAATCTTATCATGAATTTCTTGTGATAATCGATTTCGTTCTTCTAACTTAAATGTGTATTCTGATTGCCTTATGTATTCTTTATTTTCATTTAAACTTTTTGTGAGCCGTTGCATATCTTTTCGCATCTTATCATTTTGCATCTCAAACTTTAATAAACGAGCTATGTAAAGATCTGCCATCGTTAAAACAAGAAAACAAAATGCAGTAATGAGTCCATATGTCATTCGAACACTTTCATCTGTAAAAACAATAGGGATGATCATAATGAAAAAGAGCGGCCATTTCTTTTCTATGTAATAAGATACAATTTCGTATAAGTTCAAGGGTAAAAACAAAATAAAATACGGATGAATCCTCCATGTAAACAAAATTATAATGCTAATTGATATTCCGATTAATATTTTCTTATAAGCATCTTTTTTTAAAATAGAAATTGTCACGTTTACACAAAAGTACGCAAGCAAAGTAAATATAACCCATGGTAAATTCGTAACATTTGAGTGAATATAACTGAACACTATATATAAGAAGACAATTAATTTACTTACAATTAACCAAAACTCCATAAAATCAGTCTACTTTCCCTGTTAAATAGTAAATCGCAATTTGTGTCCGGTGCTCAAGACCTGTTTTCCCTAAAATAGACGTAATATAATTTGCAATTGTTCCTTCTGATATGAAGAGTCGCTTTGAAATTTCTTTATTAGAGAACCCTTTTGCAATTAATGCAATAATGCTAAGTTCTCTCTCTGTGAAAAGAGTCTTATCTATTTTTGAAGCCTCTTCTTTATTTTCCAGTAAATTAGACTTAATTTTATCTAGTACTACGTCTTGCATAACAGTTTGCCCGTTATATACTCCCTTTATCGCATCACGAATGCGCTCTGGATCATTATTTTTTAACAAATAGCCTTTCGCCCCGTTCTTTACTGCCTCCAAAATATACTCATCATCATCAAATGTCGTTAAAATAAGCGGCTTCGTTTTTGTTTCCTCACAAATTAACTTTGTCGCCTCCACGCCATTCATATTTGGCATCCGAACATCTAAAAGCGCAATATCTACATCATGTTTTTTACAATAAGATAAAGCTTCTTGCCCATCATTTACCGTTTCTAACACTTCAAACTCTTCGTATGTACTTAAAATAATCTTCATGCCCTCTCTAATAAACGAGTTATCATCGGCTATTAATATTTTTATTTTCATGTTTGTTAGTAGATACCTTCCCCTCTACTAGCATTCACATCCTTTCATTTCCATTCTGTACTTCCTTACAGATTGTATTATATATATGAAATAGCTCTACTTAAAAAGAATTATACAAAATAAGAAAAACACCTTCACGATAAACCGAAGATGTTCTCTTTTTCAATACTACATATACAACTATAAAACCGCCTTTATTCCTTCCAAAACCAATCCAATCATAAAACCACAAACAGCACCATTCACACGGATCCACTGCAAATCTTTCCCAACATTATTTTCAATCATTTCAATTAATGTTTTATCATCTAATTTATCAAGATTTTCTTGTACAAGCTTTCCAATCTTGGAATGATTGTTTTCAACAAGATTTACAATCTGCTTTTGCAACCAGTTTTCCATTTTTCGAACTGTTACTGGATCTTCTTTCACCTTGTTCATTTGTTTTGTTAAAAATGGAAGAAGATATTGATTTGCAAACTCTTCTTTTTTAATAAAAATGACTGCTCTTTCCTGCGCTTGTCCTAACAATTCTTTTATCTTGTCAGTCGCATCCCAATTTGTGATCCAACTTTCTTTCCAATTCTCTAACTCCTGTAATACCGCTTCATTTTCCTTAACACGAATAAGTTCTTGGCGAATTTTCATTAATATAAGTTGTCTCGTACTATTATCAGGATCCTGTAAACTACTAATATTGCTAATTACAAACTTCTGCAAAATGCTGCCGATTTTTTCTTCATCTACAATATTCATGAAGGATTTAAGTGTAAACTGCAAGAAGCCATCCACTTTTATATTTTCCATCGCTTTCATTCCTAAGCTTCCAAGCTGATATCGAGCCTCATCTTGAGCCGTCCACTCTTTCGCTTTGACTAACATATAATCAAGTGTCTTTTCATCGTATTCTTGTACGACTAATTGATCAATAAGGACTTGCAATATATTTCCTGTATTAATCGTATATAAATATGTTTTTAATTCTTTCTCAATGACACTAGCTAACTTTTCAGTATCAATTTGAAGAATTGCTTTTTCAGCAATTGTAACAATCCCTTTTTTCACGCTATCAGATTGCAGCTCTCTTTCTGCAATCTGTAACACCATTTGTGCTAGCTGCATTTCTTTCACTTTACTTGTAATACTGTCCTTCGTCAGCCACTCATTTTCTAAAGTAGTGATGAGTCCTTTTGTTACTCGTTTCCGATTTTTAGGCAATAAAGCTGTGTGCGGAATTGGAATACCCATCGGATGGCGAAACAGGGCTGTAACGGCAAACCAGTCGGCAAGTCCCCCTACTAACCCCGCTTCAAATCCACCCTGTGCAATTGCACCTATCATTGAGCCTTGGAATGGAATAGTTGCTGCAAAGCCAATTCCCATCACCCCAAGTGAAATACCCGCTAAATATTTTGATTGTAATGACATTGTATATACACATCCTCTTGTTATGTAAGCTAAATCTTACTATTTCGAAATAAGCTCCTATTGTTACATCCTGACTGCACAAAATCCTATATCTATACTATAATGAACTACACTAAAAATAACAAAAAAATTTCAAATAAAAAACACGAGGTGAAACTCTCCTCGTGTTAAATGACTTCTACTTTTCTTGCTCTAAATTCAATCCTTTTTGATAGTATTTTGACATCTCATCTTTAGGAACCATGCTTCCACCTGTTCCCCAAATAATATGTGTACCCTTATGCATTTTTTCTGTTAAATTATGCTTCAGTAAATAATCCGTTCCTTCTTTACATAATTTCATTGGTCCTATCATCCCTGCTAGTGCAGACGGTTCTAAATGAATCCCTACTGTATCGGCTAGTTTCTTTAACAGTTTATACAACTGTTCATCGCTAATCGTATAATTACCACTTAAAAATGGCTCCATAGTTTTACCAACAAATCCAGATGGTCTTCCTACAGCAAGTCCATCCGCGTCCGTTACATTATCAATACCAACATCTTGTACAGAGATTTTATCATGAAGTCCAGTCATTAAACCGAGTAGCATACAAGGAGAATGAGTAGGTTCTGCGAAGAAAATGTGTACATTATCTTGGTACAATAATTTCAAACCAAAAGCTACTCCCCCTGGGCCACCACCTACTCCGCACGGAAGATAAACAAACAAAGGTTGATTTTCATCTACTGTTATCTCTAACTCTTCCAATTGTTTTTTCAATCTGGACGCCGCTACTGCGTATCCTAAAAATAGGTCATGGGAATTTTCATCATCCACAAAATAACAAGTAGGATCCCCCTCTGCTTGAATTCGGCCTTCCTCTACTGCTTTGCTATAATCAGCTTCATACTCAATAACTTTGACATTTTTGCTTCTAAGCAAGTCTTTTTTCCATTGTTTTGCATCAGCTGACATATGAACAGACACATTAAAACCTAACTTTGCACTCATGATACCAATGCTAAGCCCTAAATTTCCTGTTGATCCTACTGCAATGGAGTAATTTGAAAAGAATTTACGAAATTTATCACTATCTAAAATGGAATAATCATCTTGTTGAGTTAATATGTTTTGTTTAATAGCTAGATCTTCGGCATGTTTAAGAATTTCATAAATCCCGCCCCTTGCTTTAATAGATCCTGATATAGGAAGGTGGCTATCACACTTTAGCAATAATTCCCCTGATATAGATTGTTGATAATCCTGCTCTAAAGCTTGTTTCATAGAAGGGATTTTCACTAAAGGTGATTCTATGATACCGTTCATTTCTTTTGTTTCAAGAAAAACTTTGGCGATATATGGAGCAAAACGTTTCAACCTTTCTTCTGCATCCTTTACATCTTCTTGCGTAAGTGTAGTTTTTTTAATTCCTGTTTGAAATTTTTCGATATTAGGATTGATCCAAAATACTTCCTCCATCGAAATAACCTTGTTTAGTAAAGGATCTTTCTCTTTCCATGTTTGTATGTCTTTGCTTTCAATCTTCTTCATCTGCCTGATCCTCCCAACATTCTTGTAGCAAGTTGAAAAATAAATTATAATTAAATTTATTTTAATACATTTTAACACGAAACCCCTTTTCCGTTAATTTAAATTTACTTTATTTAAATTAAATTTAACACTCTATAAAAGAGAAGCTAGACATCGGTAAAAAAATTGAGAAGTTCAGAAAAATTAAGTTGTATTTAGATGAAGAAGAATATTTATCAGATTTTACCGAAAGAGTACCCCTACTTCAAACGAAGTTAAGTAGGGGAGTATTCATTAGAAGCTGGTGATGGTGTAAAAACACCAGCATATTTACAACATAAATGGGAAAACACTTGTAGTCAAAATGCAGTTGTTTTATTTTCAGTTACTCACCTATATTTTAATGTAGGTGCATATAGAACGTTACTCAACAATCGAGTTCGTTTGTTGAATAAAAAGTACAAGGAGAATACATCCCTAATATGTATTCTCCTTTATTTTAAATTAACAAGAGAAATATTCACCTATGTTTTTACTACGCTATCCCACTATTCAAGAATGATGCTACTAAAAACCTCAACAAAAGCAAAGGTATTCTTTTGGAAACACCCCACACTAATTAAAATTTCACTTTATGGTATTGCAAGAAATTCAGCAATCGGCCCAAGTGCGAGTACTGGTAAAAATGTTAGAACACCTACTATTAATATAGTACCTAGTAAAATTCCGCCAAATAATCGATCATCCGTCTGAAAGGTTCCTATGGTCTCAGGTACAACCTTTTTCCTTTTGAGTCCAACCGCGACGGCAAGCATTGTAATTACACCTAAATATCTACCAATATACATAACAATTCCCGTTGAAAGATTCCAATAAGGTGTGTTATCTCTTAATCCTTCAAACCCAGATCCGTTGTTAACAGCGGACGACGTGTATTCATATATAATTTGTGTTAAACCATGAAAACCTGGATTAGAAATTGCATCTGTTCCTAGATTCGTAGAAAATGCAATCGCTGCAGCTCCAAGAATAAGTAACGGCTGAGACACAATCGTGATTGCTATTAACTTCATTTCTTTTCCTTCTATTTTTTTGTTAAGAAACTCCGGTGTACGCCCCACCATTAATCCGGCTAGAAACACAGCAATCATTGCATACATGACGACATTCATAAACCCAAGTCCAATTCCTCCAAACACGGTACCTAAAAGCATGTTTATAAGTGGAACCATTCCACCAATCGGTGTCAAAGTATCATGCGTTGTATTAACACCGCCTGTTCCAGAGGCGCTTGTAACGGTTGCATATAAAGCAGAAGATATGACGCCAAGACGAGTTTCTTTTCCTTCCATATTTCCTTGTGAACTTTCTATCCCTAATTGATTTAACAATGCATTCCCTTTCAATTCAAATATAGCAAGCGTACAGAATCCAATAATAAACAGAATGAACATCGATATAAAAAACATTCTACCTTGCTTTTGATTACCAACCATTCTTCCGTATACAAATGGAAAGGCCATTGGGATTAACATTTGTAACATCATTTGTAACACATTACTTATCATATTGGGATTTTCAAAGGGATGAGCAGAAACTGTTCCAAAAAACCCTCCTCCATTGTCACCAAGTTCTTTAATGGAAAGTAAAGATGCTACTGGTCCACGAGGAATCTCTTGTGTCGTTCCTTCAAACGTTTTCACAACAACTGTTGAATCCAATGTTTGCGGCGTTCCTAAAACCACAAATATTAACGATGTGACAAATGAAATTGGCAATAATATTCTCGTAATAGCTTGTACAAAATCAACAAAGAAATTTCCTATTCTTTTCCCCGCTAGTACACGAATAAACGTAATGCCGATTGCCAATGAAGTTGCAGGTGCTGCAAACATCATAAATGTCACACCTACCATTTGAGAGAAATAGGATAAACTACTTTCTCCCCCATAGTGTTGTAAATTCGCATTTGTCATAAATGTAATCGCTGTATGAAATGCTAATGTTGGTTCTAATCCTAAAAAATGATCAGGGTTCAACGGAAGAATTCCTTGTAATCGAAATATTGAATATACAACCAAAATAAAGAAAAAATTTGTTCCTATTAAACAAAACATATACCGTTTCCAAGTCTGACTATGCCCTTTAATCCCAGCAACTTTAAATAAGATTTTTTCCAGTGGACTAAATACCTTTTGAAATGCTTCCTTACGCTGAAAAGCATTGTGTACGTAGTCTCCCATTGGTTTTGCAAAAATTACGAATAGGCCAATTGTAATTAGACTTGTAAGCCAGTTCATCCTCTTTCCCCTTTCTGTTCCCATTACACTATAATTAAATGTAATATTTTTCCACCAAGAGAATAAAAAGAAAACACCAGGTTGCACCTAGTGTTTTTTTACACACAAGTCCCCCCTCTCAAAACGCTGACGAGGTTAGCTGTCGGATTCGGGCCTTGAGAGTAGCCCTACCTATAAAAGGATTCACCCCTAGTGACGAATGCACAAATTTGGTTCCCCCGCTCCTGAAGTGGATTAAGCGATTTATTATTTGGCTGTAAAATCTACATTGAGCTATTCTGATTGTTAATATACTCCTCTAAATGATGATTGTAAAGAGAGAGAAAATAAAAAGAAATCGATTCATACAATCTATAAAAATAGCACTGTATGAACAACCGTTCGCACAGTGCTATTTTTATTTTTTCGGAAGCAATATAATACCTATACTAATTGCAATAAAAATAAGTAACTGCTGCACAGACAGACCAAATAATAATGGAACTTGCTCAATTATAAGTGAAATGAATATATGCGCAATCCCTTCTACAAGTAGAAAATAACTCATGTATTTTCTAGTTCCTAATTTCTCGTTTTTTAGCCACAGCCATCCCATTAGGCAGATTGCTATCATAATTTCATACATATATATTGGATGATAGAAAAATTTCGAATCATACACTTTCATTCCCCACGGCATTGTTGTGTTTATACCAACATACTGATGGAATAGAAAATAAGAAATAATCATACTTCCAATCCCAAAAGGAAGTGCATCTAGTAAAACCAAAAGTGAAAAATTAGCCTTTTTACTTCTCCATACAACATATCCACTAGCAATCAAGCAACCCATTATAATGTGTTGGGTACTTCCTACAGCGAGTAACGCTTGCCATGGTGACTGAAAAGCCCACCCTGGATTCAAAATTGTCGGCATAAATTTCCATGTTAGTGCGATGATAAAAAATCCATTTGTTACTGTATCCATTATTCCCTCATATGGGATACCTTGACTTTTCATCTTTAATTTCATGAGCACAAGCCCAAATAAACTTCCCACTATGAGAGAAATAGGCTGTACTTTCACCATCCAGTCCATCATCATTAGGATGTCCCCTTTTACTTCTCAATTAATTCTTTAAATTTCTTTTCTAGTTGATCTGGAGGTAATACTCCCCGCGCTTGATCTACAATCACCCCATCTTTATCAACAAAAAACGTTGTTGGCAATGAAACAATTTTATAATCAATCCCTGTCTCTCCATCCATATCTAGTAAAACCGGGAACTTAAATCCAAAACGATCCGCAAACGCCTTCGCTTCTTGTACTGGATCTCCAACCGTTGCATTCACCGCAAAAATTTCGATTTCTCCTTTATATTTATCGTAAAGACGCACTAAGTCTGGTGCTTCCATTTCACATGGCCCACACCATGATGCCCAAAAATTAATAATATACGGTTTTCCTTTTGCATCATTTAATGAGTACAGCTTCCCATCTAGTCCTTTAAGTGTAATTTTCGGTGCTTTAAATCCTACTTGCGGTAATACTTCTTTCTCTTGTAGTGCCTCTTGTTTTGCTTTCCGTTCTTTTTCTTCTTGTTTTGAATTATAAAAATTAAACCCTGCCCATAGTAGTGCTCCTGCAAGAATAATGGTAATTAGTTTTTTCACTTTCTTTCCCCCTATTTTTAAAATCCTGTAAATCCGTCAAATAATTGAATACAAAATACTGTAATTTTCATCATTTGATTAGATACAAATGAAAGAATCCCCGCGCCTACTGCGTCCATTTTATTCCTCCCACAAAACACTACATAAAGTAGTGTTTAGTGTTAAAAAAAGAGGCTATATGCACTCTCCAATAATAAGTACAAACGAAATGAGAAATAGCCCTATTGTCACATAAACTGAATTTGTATGTAACGGCATACTAAGCCTTATAGATGACGGACTAACAATTTGCTCAATACGCAAATTGATTGCCGTCTTCGCAAAAGAAGCTGTTATAAACGGATTAGATACTGTTTTTATTTTAATTAATTTTAACAATGCACTACCTAATTCAAACGATGATTTCATTTGATCCATCGCATATTTGTCCGCCAATAGCTCCTGATACGTATGATAACGCTGTAACATATCTTTCAATACCGGAATATACATCATTCCTTCAGCTAACACCGTAAAAAGAAACAATTTTAACGGATCACGATTTTTTTGATGATATTCTTCATGTAATACAATTGCATCAATTTCTTCTTCTGTAAAAGATTGAAATACACCTTCCGAAACAACAATTTTCGGATGAGTGACTCCGATAGTAAATGCTGTAACCTCTAATGATGGTAGCAAATACAATTGTTTTCCTTTTCGAGTAATCATAACTAAATTTCTCTGTAATTTTCGGCTATAGAAAAACTGTTTCCACACTCTTTTCCATACAACTAATATAGTAAATAACAATAATCCGCTCATTATGACACGAATGGTTGATAATTCTTTCATATGTTCTTGCAATTCAAAGAGACAAAACTGCGATAAAAAAAGAGCTTTATTTTCAAAGAAAAATGGATATGTAACGTAGTACACTAACATCCCAAAAAAGAGAATACCAATACTGCTTGCTAACAATATTATTTTTCGTATTTGCCACTTCATCATACTAGTCCTCTTTTTTCAGTTGATTAAGTTTTTCTTCTAACTTCTTTATTAAAGCAGGATCAGCTTGGTCTAGTTCATCTAACATGTGATTCACAACGAAATCACCAAATTCCCCCATTAATTCTTGTGTCATTTTTTTGGTTTGATTTGATAAAAAGGATTCTTTCGTTTGTACAGCACGGTATACACCGCTTCTTTTTACCGTTTGTTTTTGCAAGTGTCCTTTTTCAACTAACCGATTCATCACAGTCATCACTGTATTAAAATTCACAGGAGATTCCTCACTTAGTTTTTGCTGTACTTCTTTAATCGTAATATCCGGAGTATTCCAGATAATCTCCATAATCCTCGCTTCTAATGACCCAAAGAAATGATTTAATCCTTGCTCATTTAACTTATAATTTTGAGTGAACATGCTAATCCTCCTCTGCACTACAAATTGTAGTACACTGAGAATAAAAGGTCAAATATAGAATGATACGAACATGGAAATAAACCCCTTCTTTATTTTAGAACACATTCCCATTTTCATATTTTGTTATAGAAGGAAAGAAACTTCTCTATAGCGAAACTTTATCAATAACAAAAATCTATTAGGTGGTGCTTCATTATGAAGTTAGCTGTAATTGGCGGAGGTTACTTTGAACAAACGGATCATTTCCTTATAAATCAGCGACTTATTGAATTAACTGGGAAACAATCTCCAAAAATATTATTTATCCCAACAGCAAGCAATGACGATGAAGGTTATATAAAAGAATTTAAAGAAACATTCGAGAAGCAGTTACAATGTGATGTTCACATTCTACGCTGTATAAAAGAAAGCGTTAGCGAAGATAAAATTAGTGAAATGATACATTTTGCTGATTTTATCTATCTAGGTGGAGGAAATTATATCAATATGCTTGAAAAGTGGAAGGAAAACAAAATAGACGAAAAGTTGATAGAAGCCGTACACAACGGGACATTCATTGCGGGATATAGCGCTGGTGCTATGTGCTGGTTTACAACGGGGCTTCGTTCTAATTATAAAGGAGATGGCTATATGGAAAGCGATGGCTGGAATTTAATAAACAAACACTTCTGTCCACATTACAATCAACCAGATCGAGCAAACGCTTTTCATTTATTCTTACAAAACCGTGCACGTAATACAGAAGGAATCGCTTTAGAAGATAATTGCGCTTTGTATATAACCGAAAACTCCTTTGAAATTATCGGAGATCCAGAGAAAGCTTGGGAGTTCTATATGTTTGATGGAAAACTTATGCGACATCATTTTGATGTAACTTTGAAAAGTTATTTATAAGTTATTTGTACTCATACAAAATATCCCTAAGCTGAAAACTTAGGGATATTTTTCACCTTCTATTCTAACTAACAAGTCGCGTAATCCGTTTCTTTTGCCATGAAAGCTTATAGTATCCGTATTGTAACAGTAAGCTCACAATAAATGCTGCCGGATATCCAACCCATATACCTTTTATACCAAGACTTGTGTGATACGAAAGGTAGTAGGCAACAGGAACTTCCACAAGCCAAATTGATACAACACTGATAACAGTCGGCCATAGTACCGTTCCACTTGCCCGCATTGTCGCACCAATAATTTGCGCATGACCGAAAATTAAATAACTCCATAATGTAATCATGATTAGGCTATGTGCAATTTCAATTGTATTCGGACTTGTTAAAAATAGTGATAAAATCTCTCTTGAGAACAAGTAAATAAGAGCGATTAATACACCACCAATAATATAGTTCATTATAATTCCCGCTCGAACAACTTTCTGTAATCGATCAAATTGATTCGCACCAATGGACTGTGCAGCAAAAATGGATACTGTAATTCCAAGACTGACTGCTGGCATTTGTACATAACTTGCCACTTGATTCACGACTCCATAGGCTGCGGTCGCGTCAGAACCGAATCGATTTACAAATGCAATAACTGCAATCTCAGATAACGAAACTAATATCATATTAATACTTGCTGGAATACCAAGGCGTAGTAATAACTTTAATAGTTCCCAATCCATACGAAGATATTTCCGTACTGTTTCATCCAATTGTAATGGATGATTTTTCTTCTTCAAATAAATAAGCATGACAACAAACGTTATAATCGTTGATATGACAGAGGCATAAGCTGCTCCATAAACATCAAGTTTCGGCATTCCTAACCAACCAAAGATAAGAACAGGCAATAATATCATGTTCAACACTGTACTAACAATTAAAAAGTAAAATGGCGTTTTGGAATCTCCTGTACCTCGCATAAATGTTGTATATGCAAAATATAAGAATAAAACTGGCATTGAAATAAATAAAATACGTGCATAGTGGACACTCATACCAATAATGTTTTCCGGTGTTCCCATAAAACGCAGAATATCCATGGTGAATATGCTGCCTACTACCGCTAAAATAGCTCCTAGTATAAATGTGAAGGTAAGCGTTGTACCAACAACTGCTTTTACACGATCTTCGTTACGAGCTCCAAATGCTTGCCCGATTAAAATAGAACTACCCGATCCAATTCCAATTACAAATGAAACAAGTAGAAAGAACAACGGAAAAAACGCAGAAATGGCAGCTAAATCATTTACACCAAGCCATCTTCCTACCACTACCATCCCAAACAATTGTCCAACTGATTGTAATACATTACTTAAAAGCAAAGGAACTAAGAACATGGACATCGATTTCCATATCGGTTTCCCTTCCTTCTCCTGACTCTGTGATTCTGCATCTTCTTGAATGCTATCTGTCGGTGATTTCAAATTTCATTTCCCCTTTTTATTAAGAGCTTGCTCGGTTGTACCCGCGCTCTCCATATGGCTGCAATTCCTGTAGCCACTTCTCTTCTAATTTTTTCAATTCTTCCTTAGCATTAAAATAACCAGTCTCTTTCTTTTTCAAGACTTCTAGCACTTCAAATTCAAAGGCATCTGCACCGTATTGCTTCCAGTCCTCTTGCAATGCTCTATTTGTATGAGAACCTACATTGAGTTCAAATCGCCTCCCACTTATCGTCTTTAAATTCATCGTACTCTCAACGTACATTTTCTGGTTTTTTGTATTTATAATACGATAAATACCCGCTTCAATCTCTATCTCTTTGTATTGCTGTTTTAATTCTGCTCTTCTATTCATTTTCCTTTCCCCTTTCTTATAACTTCACCCAATATTGACTTCCATCAGGCGTTCGATCTAGAAAACCATATTCAATTAAATACCTTCTTAAAGTTACAAAGTCTGGATATACACTTTCCAAAACTTCATTCACTTCTTTTTCGGTGTACTTTTCGTTACTATTAAATTTTTTTATTAAATGACGTAATATAATTAATTTACGTTTTTGTTTTTTCGGAAATTTCACCAGTGGACCGTCTAATCCTTCTGTAAAATGCAACTTTAAGACTTCATCATTTTCTTCTTCCGTAATATTGTACCGATCGTCTACCATTGTAGCTGTTCTATGAATGGGTACAAATTTAGATTGCACTTTTGATTTTTCTTCGGACAGTTGCATCAATGCTAAAAATACTTTCGCTTGCTTCATCCTCTCACGCAATGTGAATCGATGATTACGTATTGTCGACGTGCTTCCCCCATCCAGCTCTTTCACAATTTCTTTATCATTGAATCCCATGTAAAAAAATTGAACCATCTTCTTTTGCAAATCCGTTAAACCTGTATATTTTTTATCCAGATTCAATAAATAGTCAAACATAGATGTATGCTCATTTTGAATGTGTAATTGTACAAACTTCTCGGCTTCATATAAAACCTGATTATCTTGATAAATTACACCTTTTATAAAACTTTCTCCGCATGCTAAACAAGTATATTCTTCTGTGTCCTCTTCAAATATATATCCTTTTTTTAGTTCTTTAATGGAAGCATCCCAAAACTTCTCAGAAATATCATTCATACCAAACAATCCTCCAAACGGTTTATTAAAAACGCAAACAAATCACAATATCGTTTATCCTTACTGAATCATCTTATCACAAACAAAATAAACTTTTCAACATTTCGCTTACTTATTTACCAAACAAATTTAAAATCGTTTAGTAAATAGGCATCTCCTTCCTAATAACAGCCAATATTTCTAAAGTATTATAAACAACTGCAGAGTAATATCCCTTAATCAACTAAACCTTCAATCTAGTCTTACTTACCCTATTCACTAACTTTTCAACAAAGGAATGAACTTGTCAAAAGATAAATGCCCAAACCTGAAAATAATAAATAAATTTATAGTGAAAACCATTTTTGATCACAATAGAAATATAGAATCGTATTTCTATTATGATGCCACTCTCCATCTTCAGAATTGCATATACTATTAATAATTAAGAGAATAGAAATTCTATTCGAGAAAAAAGCCAAGATTCAAATAGAATCTTGGCTTTTTATTGTCCATTCTGATTATTCCTTCGGTGCAATCATTTTCTTTGGATCTACAATCTCATCAAATTGTTTTTCCGTTAATAACCCCGATTGTAATGCTGCTTCTTTTAATGTTAATCCCTCTTTATGAGCATGCTTTGCAATTTTCGCCGCATTTTCATAACCGATATGTGGATTTAATGCTGTAACAAGCATTAAAGAACGATTTACGTTTTGGTTAATCACTTCTTCATTTGCTTCGATACCAACCGCACATTTGTCGTTAAATGAAACTGTCGCATCGGCTAATAAACGAGCAGATTGTAAGAAGTTATATGCGATTACTGGTTTAAATACATTTAGTTCAAAGTTACCTTGGCTCGCTGCAAATCCGATGGTTGTGTCATTTCCCATAACTTGTGCCACTACCATTGTTAATGCTTCACTTTGTGTTGGATTTACTTTCCCTGGCATAATAGAGCTTCCTGGCTCATTCGCAGGAATAATAATTTCACCTAGACCACTACGTGGGCCGCTTGCAAGCCAACGTACATCATTTGCAATCTTCATTAAATCCGCTGCCAATGCTTTTAACGCACCATGTGCAAACACAACCTCATCATGACTTGTTAATGCATGAAACTTATTTGGTGCTGATACAAATTGCTTTCCTGTAAACTGACTAATTTCCTCTGCAACCATCTCACCAAATTTAGGATGTGCATTAATGCCTGTTCCAACTGCAGTACCCCCAATTGCAAGTTCTTTCATATATGTATTGCTATCGGCAATCATACGCTCCGTTTTTTCAAGCATACGGTGCCACCCACTAATTTCTTGCCCTAACGTTAAAGGTGTGGCATCTTGCAAATGCGTACGTCCGATTTTAATAATATTTTGAAACTCATTTACTTTTTTCTCTAATGTTGCTTTTAACTTTGTAATTGCCGGTAGCACTTGGTTTTCCACTGCAATCAAACAAGCAACATGAAGCGCTGTTGGGAATGTATCATTTGAGCTTTGGGACATGTTCACATCATCATTTGGATGAATATGTACAGCAAGTCCTTTCTCTTCTAAAATTTGATTCCCACGGTTGGCGATTACTTCATTCACGTTCATATTCGATTGTGTTCCGCTACCTGTTTGCCATACAACAAGCGGGAAATGTTCATTCCATTTTCCTGCTAGGATTTCATCAGCTGCTTCTACAATCGCCTGAGCTTTTTCTTCCGATAACTTTCCTAATTTGTAATTACTAATGGCTGCACTTTTCTTTAAAATTGCAAATGCTTGTACAATCTCAATCGGCATATGCTCCGTTCCAATTGGAAAGTTTTCTTTACTACGCTGTGTTTGTGCGGCCCATAATTTATCAGTTGGAACTTTCATTTCTCCTAATGTATCTCTTTCAATTCTGTATTCCATGTTTTCATCCCCTTGATAATAAAATAGATACATTTTTATTGTAACAGACTTCCCTTTAAACGATAAGGATTCTCAGCTGTATTTATTGATAATTCTATATTTACTAAATTATATTTCAGATGAATCAGGAGATAAGAACCAACCACAAACGCTAATCGTAATTAATACGATATAAAAAATAGCTTTCCACGTAGCGGATTGAGGGAAATCCTTATCGATTATTCCAACCATAGGGTGCGCCAGTGTTGAAACAATAAGTTTTACGCCGACCCATCCAACAATCATAAAAGCTGCCGTTTCAAGGCCAGGTCTTTCACGCAATAACTTTACGAAATAAGTAGCTGCAAATCGCATAATAATTAAACCAATCATTCCACCAGTTAAAATAACAAAAAATCTTCCTGCATCAAGACCACCTATCATCCCTTTATTTAGTGGTGTAATGGTTAATGTAAGAGCTACTGCAGCTAAGATTGAATCGATCGCAAATGCAATATCTGTAACCTCGACTTTCAGAACTGTTAACCAAAAACTACTTTTCTTTTTCGGAGTATTTTCTTCCATCCCTTTTTCTTGCTCTCCGTGCATTTCTCTTTGCCACTTCTTTTGCCGATATATTTTAACTAAACTTCTAGCAGAAAGAAACAATAAATAAATCGCTCCTACCGCTTGCATCTGCCAGACATTCACAAGAAATGAAATTAAAAATAATGAGACGAATCGAAATATAAACGCACCGAATAATCCATAAAACAATGCTTTTTTTCTATCATCTTCAGGTAAATGTCTAACCATAATAGCAAGTACAAGAGCATTATCTGCAGATAAAACTCCTTCTAATGCAATAAGAATTAATATAACTCCTCCATACTCCAGCAGTAGCGATTCCGTCATCTCTCTCCTCCTGTTTTTGATACTATATATTTTGCTTTTTGATAGGGGAAATATACGAATATCACCAGAAACTAAACACCCCATAAGTTCGCATTGAACTTATGGGGTGACTTAGTACTATAGGATAAAAATTTCTAACAAATCAACGAAACAGATAGTTTTATACTTTGCTGAAGTGTTCAGTCTTCACACTCTTCTTACATAATACATATCCTAATTCCTTTATTTGCACTCTATTTTTCACCTGATGTAGTTTCTAGTGATCTAAACGTTAAACATCCAGAAACAATATATATAACTCCTGGAAACAACAATGCATCATATGAAAAGAGTATGGAGATGATACCAATAGTAAGCATTACACTTCCATATAACCTATTGTTCATTTTATTGACACAACAAGAAATTACAATAGCTAAAATCTGTATAAGAAAAACCACGAGCGCCCCATAGGCTTGAGCTTTCCAAGAATCATCAATAACTGACCTAAAACTATACATAATAAAAAGAAAAAATGATATACAAGCTCCTACTATAGAAGCAACTAGTCCTGTTACCAATTCAACAGTACGTTTTTTCAATCTATACGCCCTCCAATATGGAAAAATTGCAAAATTCCCCAATAAACATAACAAACTAAATTACAATAATTTGTTATGTTTTGTCGAATAGAAAATAAAAAACGCTAATTCCCCGCAAAATCCTTATAACTTACCAATAATCACACCTATAAAAACTAAAAATTCAGCCGTTCAAATTACAACCATACATCATATGAAAGTTTGCTGAAAAAACATATCTTATTTGGCTTTCATTTTACTTTACAAATTATAGAGATTTTATTTTTAGTAGTTTATCTATCATATAGTTTATAAAAAAAATCATCCTCTGCTATACGCAAAGGATGATTTTTTCTTATCTTATGATGCTTGTTTTCCTTTTTCAGCATCATCAACATACCAAATGAATTTTCCTGTATATCCATATATAACTGCTAATGCTAAGGATACAAAGCTCATCCACATAAATGGAACATATGATAATGTGGAAACACCTAGTATACCAGCCATAAAGATACCATTATCAGACCATGGAACCATACCCGAAGTTAATGTTCCACCTACTTCTGAGTTACGCGCTAATATACGGCGATCTAGTTTTAATTTATCATAGCTGTCTTGCATAATTTTTGGCGTTAAAATAAGTGATACGTACATTGCACAACCGAATACGTTTGCCAAGAAAGCAACGATTAATGTGGACAACGTTACATTTCCTGCAGAGTTTAGTTTCTTCTCAAATTTTGATACGATTACTTTTAAAACGCCGAGTTTTTCAAGTAATCCTCCGAAACCTAATCCAAAAATAATAACAGCTACTGAACTTAGCATACCATTGATTCCACCGCGATTTAGCAACTTATCAATGAAGTCCACACCTGATTCAATAGAGAAACCGTTATATGCTGTTCCAATTGCATCTCCAAAATTCATACCTTGGAAAAGCGTTGCCCAAATTGCACCGAGAAGCGCTCCCATTGCAATTGTTGGCATTGATGGTTTTTTCATTGCTAATAGTACAATAACAATAACCGCTGGAACAAGCATCCATATTTTAATATCAAAGTGCTTTAATAAAGCTTCTTTTAAAAACTCCACTTTATTTAAATCAACATTATCTCCACCATACATCCATCCCGCAACTGTAAACATAATACCAGTAATAATATATGCCGGTATATCTAATACAAACATCGCACGAACGTGTGCAATAACATCTACTTTTGCCATTGAGGCAGCAAGTACTGTACTATCAGAAAGTGGGGATAACTTATCTCCAAAGTATGCCCCTGAAAGTACCGCTCCAGCAACTAGTGGAAGCGGTAAGCCAAGACCTTCACCGATTGCCATCATGGCAATACCAGCTGTACCAACTGTTCCCCACGATGTACCTGTTGCAATAGAAGTAATTGAACAAATAATTAAGGTTGCTAATAAGAATATACTCGGATGAATAAATTCTAATCCGTAGTAAATCAATGTCGGTACAACACCGCCAGCAATCCATGTTCCAATTAGTGCTCCTACAGCAACTAAAATAAGAACAGCTTCTAATCCATTGGAAATTCCTTTCGTAATTGCATCTTGCAATTCTTGATAACGAAACCCTAACCTTAGTCCAAGCGCAATTACTAAAAACCATGAAATAAATAGCGCTAATTGAATCGGCAAATTAAAGATCGTTTGAAAGGAAAAGACAACTGCAAGAAACAGTAATAAAAGAATAATGATTTCTGGAATCGATGGTAATCTTACACTTTTCATTTGCTTCTCTCCTTACAAGTCGATAATATGATATATGTCGCCTAATATGTACTTTTACATACAATGCATAACGACAAACTATAATTTTCACATTATTCCGATTTGTTTTTTTAGTATAATAAATATACACCTTTTCTATTGTAAAAGTAGAGCTGATATTTCGCAATGAAAATTATAAAAAATATTGTATTTTTATTTACAATTAACAAAAACAAGTAAAAAATCCCTAAAAAAAGAAACAGTTGAGCAAAATTGTTCAACTGTTTCTCTTTTTATCACTTCACGACCTACTTATTGATTATGCACTTCTTTTTCTTCTTCAATTAAAACATTTAATATATACGTATATTGTTTTACAAATTCAATATATGTAACACGCGCTCGATTGATGAGAGTTCGTAATTATTGGGGGTCACGAATCAAAATTTTACTTTATAGAACAAGCACTTTTTGTAACACATCATCTAATACATATTGTTTGTGTACAAGTGAAGAAACCATACCGCTTTGCATCCCTCTATATGCTGGAAGAAACGTAATTATATCGCCTACTCGATATGTCTCACTATCTGTTATATCAATGATTAAATGATCACTACTTCCGCCAAGAATCTCGATATGCCCATCAAGTGGATATAGCCCACTAATATCAAGATCTTGTCGACCAATCGCAACAATGGCTCGCAATCGTTCTCCTTTTTCTTCAAAACATGGAACTTGACCGAAAGCGTTTTTTCCAATCACACCTCTAGGCATCGAAGGCTTTCTTTTAACCTCAATAATCTCAGCTTCTACTGAAAATATATCTTGGTACATAAAAGGAATGTTCTTCCCATATGCTGTTTCTTTCCCAAGAAAAATAGCCTCACCAATACGAAGAGAATTGACCCGCCCTATTTCTTTCCTTTGTAAGATAAGCGGTAAGGAACTGGAGTTTCCACCCGAAATAATGGAAAGTGGCTGCGCGATTGTTTCTTCCACTAGCTCAGTCAATTGTGTTAACTCTAGCAAAGAAGATTCAGTTGGAATCACACCGCTAAAACAAGTAAAATTGGCTCCAATACCAACAAGCTCTATCCCCTGTATCCCCACTACTCTTTGGGCAATCTCCACCATTTGTACAGGCAACATACCTTCGCGAAGGTCTCCTAAATCTACCATTAAAATGATCTGATGTATTTTCCCATATTTCGTCGCAGCCCTTCCCAATGCCTCAATCACGCAGAGTTCAGAATTCAAACTTATATCTGCAGTTAGAACTGTCTCCTCTACTTCTGATAAAGCTGGTGTTCTAATTAAAAGAAGTTCCGCACTGTTTCCCATCATTTTACGGATTTTATGAAGATGCTGTAATCTTGAATCTGCAAATTTTGTAAATCCAGCTTCTTTCAAAATTCCGATTACTTGTGTTGCAGCACTTACTCCTTTTGTAACTGGAAAACATGAAACATTTGCATGCTCACATAATCGTTTTATCATAATGGCATTATGCTTTAATTTTGAAAGGTTTATTTTCATGATGGGCCGCATTTTTATTCCTCCTACATACAAAGTGGATTGGGGAAATTTGTATATAAATACGATTTCGCTTGATCATGTATTCTCATCGAAAATAATGCCTTAGTCTCAATACAAGGTGCAAATATTGCTGCTCGTTGCTCTTCTGTTACCCCTACCATAAAATCTTCCACCACAGCTGCAACAATTCTCCACAACTCTTTTTCCTGTATATCATCAACTGCTCGAGCCAATGTAAATAGCAAATCCCCAAAATGATTTTGCAATACAGAATGAATAAACTTGTTATATACTTCAGTCATATTCTCTGTAAATAATGCTGCTTCTTTCATAATCGAGAGGTCTATCAATTCCGCCAATTTCTCTTTATAAATTCTTACTCCACCAAGATCACGAATGAGAATACGTTGTACTTCACCATTTTTTGTCACAATAATAGAATTTTGCATATGTCCTTCTAGGGCAATCCCATATCGTACAACAAGTTCTAACAATGGCAACATCACTTTCTCAGTATAATGAGCAATATAATAGAATATCTCTTTTTTACCGATTTCCTCTTTGTCAAAATATGTACGCATTATATCTAAAATGACAGATTCGTTTTCTTTTAATGGATTATCGGCTGTTAAACTTGCACCAACCCATAATAATTCTCCTTCTCTTCTATACTGATTGGGATCTTCCCGTAAAATAAATGCTAAATTACGTCCTAAATCCCTAGTATTCGGTTTAGAAAAATAGGCTCCTACTCGTTCCCTTACAACAACAATAGACTGCTCTAAATTTTGTTCCTTTGTATAGATGCCATCTAATACTTTTGATAATAGTGGGCCATTTACTGTTATTTCTGGTGACACGGTACGAACTGCACTCGTTGCTTGCGCTCGCACTGGAAGTTTCACGTGATATGGTAATTTTAATACATTCATTGTTCGAAATGATAATGTTGCACGTGAAGATAGTTGATATGGCACTGGAATAATCCACCCCTCTTCTAACTCTGAACCATATTCTTCTTGTAATACATGTTCATACTGCCATGGGTGAATGAGAAATGGATAATAATCTTCCATTCTTTTTTCTTTATTTACAAGTAATGTGTGCACTGCTTCATATAACTCTGGTGAATTTTCATATATAAGTGGTTTCTGCATGTGATCTCCGGTTACTTCAGCTACTTCTTTATGAACGAGAAGAACATGTAACGGAACAACATGTTCAAATTCTGGTGCATACAATTTCACTTCTTCTCTTGATAAACCAAGTTTCGTTTTCGTAGATGGATGAAGCGGATGTCCCTCAATAACAAGTGATTCCGTATAAGTAAGCTCATCAAATGGTATACATGCTTGTAAAGCTTTTAAAAATTGATATAAATTGTTAGGCTTTGTTTTTGTTGCAAACAAAACGTTTGTCTCTAATTGTTGTTTCACCCATTCTTGTTTCCGATTCCATGCTTCGTATGCTAGTGCTAAATTGGTTACACTGTTTTCCAATTCTTCTTGTAAAGACTGTGAAATATGAATACGAAAGAACGGGGCAACTTCTTCCCAAAACATTGACAATGAATCAATCCACCGTATATGTCCACGAACTTTAAAACGAATTGGGAATATAAACTCGTATCGTTCAAACGCTCCCTCTTGTTTTACTTCTAACAATAATTCCGCATCGTTCATACTATCTACAATCTCTATGCCATGCTCATGTTTCAATATTGCACAGTTCTCTTGTAGCACTTTCTCTCGAATCAATGCATTGCAAAAACGATTTAAAATACTACGTTCTGCTTTTACTCTATTAACTTGTTTTCTTTGCATGGACAAATTCCTTCACCTTTCCTTTTTGCTGTTTCAGTTTTATAAATTGAAATAAAGACGGGATCATACATATAACTCCCATTAAAATAAATGTTTGAGCAATACCAACATATTCAATGGAATAACTAACTAAAATAGAACCAAGTGGTATCATCCCTCGATCCATCAGTACTACACTAAGCATAAGTCCCCTCTCTTCTTCACGGACATGATGCTGAAAATAGACACGGTTACTTGATCGTAATAACTGACCAAATAGACCAATAGAAAATAAAAGAATAAAAAATACATATATATTACTAACAATCAGTAGTGCTAAAGAAATTGAAAATGCAATTAAGCTAACATTATACAGGCGTACTTCTGAAATATATGTCAATGCTTTTGGAAGAATCACAGTAGCTATGATTGCACCAATTGCAGCTGATGACATAGCGATTCCAAACACTTCTGCTTTTCCCGTAAATTGCTTTGAAACAAGCGCTGGTAAAACCGATGTATAGGAAAAACCAAAAGCCATTGTAATAAGTGATGTCACAAAGATATTTCTTCCCATTTTGTCATAAGAAAAATATGCAGCAATTTGTTCCCAACTCGCTTTTTTCTTTTCTTTTCGCTTTTTCATTTGGTGATCTTTCATTGGTATCACAAGAATCCAAGCAATAAGTGCACAAACAGCCTGCATCATAAATGTTAATTCGATATGCCCTGCTGCAATAAGAAATCCTGCTAATGCCGGGCCAGTTGATCGACAAACATTCATGACAAATGAATGCATGGAAATCAGTTTGCTAATTTGATTATTTGTATCAATATCTGAAAGAAGTGTATTCCGGTTTGGTGTTTCTAATGCACTAATGACCCCACGAATAAATGAAAAAAGTAAAAAGATAAAATATGAAGGAGTAACTAAAGCAACATAAACCGCAAGTAAAGTTGTCAATACAAATCCCCATAAGGAATATGATTTCATTAATTTGACACGTGGATACAAATCACAAAGCTTTCCTGCATAAACACTAAATAATACGATTGGAATGAGTCGTACAAAGTTTAACCATCCTAAATATGTCGCGCTATGGTACAAATCATAGACATACCAATTAATAGCAGTCATTCCGAGCCAATTCCCCATAAACAAAAAAAATGAACTACCAAAAAACAGTTTTCGAATAAGAATCACCTCAAATTTTTTGTTGCATTTTTTAATCCACTCTTTATAATTGAAATTGATTATCGTTATCACTTTAAAGACAATATAAAATATTCTCTCTTTTTTGTAAAGAGCTAAAATTGAGAAAGGTGGTTTCTATGCACTTACACAGCATTCATTCATTTGAGGTAGAAGAACAAACATTATTTTCTTTTTTACAGCAAAACCATCCACCGCTACATGAAATATATAAGCAAAATTTATATAAAGGTCGGAACGGTATATTAGAACGACTACTATCTTCTGTCATCCGAGAAAATATAAGCAATCTAATGGATACTGTGGTGACATTTCAAAAGTCAGCGAAGACGTTTGTTTCTATTTCAGCGTACCGTTGTCCAGATTATTTACTAGATTATATACATACACACCAGAAGAGTTTTGAAAAATATTCCATAATACAAGCTTTATATTTTAAGAAACAAGACTGCTACTTACTCGTACCAGTTCAACAAATGTATGCTTTCGAACGTCCAATTGTAAACGGGCCATACATGCTCATATCACTATCTGAGCAAAAAGAAATTACACATCCAAATGAAGTGTTAGCTTTAATTTTTCAAGAAGGTTGGAAAGGACAGTCTTCTTATTTTCATATGTTCGAAGAGGATTTAGCTAATAGTGCTGCTAATTTATCGCTTGCCTATACATTTCATGAACAGTCTACTGAGGTATCAACATTAGAAGCAGCTGCACAAACAGATAATCATTATGCTTTTTTTGAACAGCTTGTTATTGAAGGACACCCTTGTCATCCTGGAGCAAAAATGCGAAAAGGCTTAAACCCTGAAGAAACAATTGCGTATTCAGCAGAGTTTAAAAATACGATTCCACTTCGATTTGTAGCCGTTCATAACAAAGAAGTAAGTACTGCGTTTATGAAATCACAAGATTGGAATCCTATCATCTTTTCTTTAGAACCTGTACTGAAAGCCGAGGCAGAGATTAGGCTAGATGATAGAATAGATGATTATCTTCTATTACCTATCCATCCTTGGCAAACGATGCATACATTGCAAGAATTATACAAAACAGAAATTGAACAGAAAAAAATTATTATTTTTGATTATGAGGCGCCTTATGTAGCTGGTATGTCATTTCGTACCATCTTCCCAGCACAGTATGATACAAGAAAACCTCATTATAAGTTAACAACGAATGTTCATTTAACAGGAGAAGTGCGAACCTTATCAGAACAAACGATTCATAACGGTCCACTGATGAGTAATATATTACAAAAAATTATAAAAGAAGATACAAGTATCGATGAAAGAAGATTTATTCCGATTATGGAATGTGCTGGCGCACATTTTCTCAGTGCAAATGACTCTAATATAGATTTGCAAACTTTGAGAAGTGAAAATCTTGCATGTGTCATTCGTGATAATGTATACTCCTATATAAATAAAGATGAATGGGCTATTGTCGGTTCTGCTCTTGTTGCATCTGCACACGGAGCGAATCAACCACTTATTGTTGAACTTATCGAACTATATAAAGTAAAGAATTGTCTACCATTACATGATGCAATCGTTTCATTTATTGAAAAATATGTAGCTAACGCTTTAACTGGATTTATTCCACTTATGGTGAAGTACGGAATCGGCTTAGAAGGCCACTTGCAAAATACAGTACCTGTCTTTAAAAAAGATGGCACACCAGACCGACTTCTTGTTCGTGATTGGGAAGGCATTCGTGTTCACCGTGGTCGTTTACAACAGGAAGGGCTTGACAGTACAAACTTCCATCACAAATCACGCATTTTAGTTGATGATGAAAAGAGCGTACGAAACAAGGTATTTTACTCCGTTATGCAAAATCACTTTGGAGAGTTATTTATTCATGTAAGCCGTTTCTATAACATAGACGAACAATTGCTTTGGAATATTGTAAAACGAGTCACAAAAAATATCTTTTTAGATTTACAACAAGACTCACGCTATACAAAAAACGCAACAACTGATTATGATATCTTCTTTGCAGAAAAGGTAGACTATAAAGCCCTGACGCTAATGCGAATGATGGGGGAAGCTCACTCCTATTTTTATGTAAAAGTCGATAATCCATTGTATAAATAACAAAAAATCCTTCTTTTCTCATTAGAGTGAAGAAGGATTTTCTTTGCTTCATGTACAAGATCTTTATTTTTAAGATTATACAGGCTTAATATGAGAAAAGATATAAAGTATATCAATAATATACCAACTCCTAAAAGGACAATGTCATGATTTAATATATTTCTCCTATTTCAAATTCAACTTATAACTTTCAAAAGTATCTTCTAAAAGCATCGTCTCCAAATAATATGATTAGCTGCTTCACTTCATCATTGCGGCAAAGCATCATACACATATGGATCTTTTGGCTTTTCCATTTTTTCTACTTTACTAACTTTTACAAGTGGAAACAGTACCCCTTTATACGTCGTTTCATCTAATATCCCTGTAACTTTCACCCACGTTTCTTCTGGAAGAGTGTTTATTTCATTTCCAGAAACAATCATTCCCCACACAGCGGCATCTGCAACACAACATGTAATTCCATAGCGAGCGACTACTACTTTATCTTCCTTTACTTCTTTATCATGATAAACAAAACCCGTAAAAGTTATCTTTTTCCCTTTAAATCCAAGCACATCTTGACCGATTACATTCATCGTTTGAATATAATTTTGATTGTCTACTTGAATTGTATTTTGCTTCAGTATGTTTTTTTCTAATTCTTTTTGTGACTGCTTTTGCGTAGGAAGATTTTGAATAGGTTCTTCTTCTTGATCCACTAAAAGTTCCCTCCAATCGGAACTTTTGGATTGTTGCTTCGCTCCTGCACTTTGATTCATGCCACGTTTTGCTGCTACGCTACCATCAAGTGTCACATTAGAAAATAAAAATGCACTCACAATCGGAATTAAAAAAATTGCGTATAGCATACAAATTCCAATTTTTGATTTTGGAACTGTATGATTTTTACAGCAGTTACATCCTCTTTTTTTCTCCTCATTCCCATTCCATACTTGTAAGCAGCCTAAAATTAGCGAAAGAAAAAACGCAAAATAGATAAACTTTATCATTTTTGGTGCAACAAAATAATCAATATTCCCTGTTACCAATAGTTTAAATAGAAGCATTGCAAATCCAAGTAAAATAATCCCCCGAATATATGTATGAAATTCTTGTTTACTTTGCTTTTTCATTATCGTCATCTCCTAACTCATTGCAAACTGAACAACGATATATACACTAATCGTGACAATTCCAATAAAGAAGAAAACAAATCTTTTTTGAAAGTAAGCAAATAACATCAATGTATTTTTCAAATCTAACATCGGCCCAAATACTAGGAAAGCAACGAGTGCTTTTACTGAAAATATATGACCAAATGAAGCTGCGATAAATGCATCTGCTTCTGAACAAAGCGATAGTACATAGCCAAAAGCCATCGTGACAAAAGGTGAAATTACCTCGCTATTTGCAATTTCTACAAGCAAGTTACGATCTAAAAATGTTTGAAATAAACTTGCTAAGAACGCACCAATTAATAAGTACCTGCCTGTATCAAAAAATTCATCCACTCCATGACTTATTACATCTCGCCAACTTTTTTTCTTCTCATCATGAGTAATCACTTTTTGTTCTTTTAAAATACTTTTATTACGGTATACATAATACACAACTAAGCCTATCAATAATGCAACAAATAACGCTAACCCAAAACGAGCATATACAACATTTGGATTCGTTCGAAATGCATAATACGTTGATAAAAACACAATTGGATTTAAAATTGGGGTACTTACTAAAATCACCATTCCTACATGGGAGGGTAAACCTTTCTGAATTAGCCTTCTTACTACAGGAATGATGACGCACTCACACATTGGAAAAATGACACCAACAAAAGCTGCTGGAATCATTGCGACAATTGTTGACCTTGGCAATATTTTTTGAATCATCTCCTCTGTTACGAATACTTGAATAACCGATGAAACAATAACACCTAATAAAATAAATGGTACTGCTTCAAAGAAAATACTTAAAAAAATTGCATTCACATTTAGCCATTCTTTTGGAATACTTTTGTGCAAGTTTGCTAGATTTGTAAAATCTACAAAAAATAATAAAAAAAGAAAGATTGTAATGAGAAGCGTACCAATTAACTCTTTTGATATTCTATTAAAAACCAACTTCCTCGCCTCCGTTTTATTCATATTTAATCGTATGCTTGTCCTCTTTTTCTATGACAATCCCAAACATTTTTCATACTTCATTCCTATTCGTAAATCGTAATCATTATGATTTATTGTTGCATTTCTTTCTAAAGTCATTTATCATAAAACGTAATGATTACGATTTAACAGGAGGTATATACAATGAAAAAAGTGCCCATTACCGTTTTAAGTGGTTTTTTAGGCTCTGGAAAAACAACATTATTGAATCATATTTTGACAAATAGAGAGGGATTAAAAGTAGCTGTCATTGTAAATGATATGAGCGAAGTAAATATTGATGCCGCACTTGTGAAACAAGGAGGCTTTTCTCGTACAGAAGAAAAATTAGTAGAAATTCAAAACGGCTGCATCTGTTGTACCCTACGAGAAGATTTAATCATTGAGGTAAACCGTCTTGTAGAGGCAGGAGATATTGACTACATTGTGATTGAATCTTCCGGCATTAGTGAACCTATTCCTGTTGCACAAACATTTACGTATATAGATGAAGCACTAGGAATTGATTTAACGAGCAAGTGTCGTCTCGATACGATGGTTACTGTAGTCGACTCAAATCGATTTTGGGATGACTTTGCCGCTGGGGAAAGTTTACTAGATCGAAAACAAGCAATTGACGAAACAGATACACGAGAAGTTATCGATCTACTAATTGATCAGATTGAATTTGCAAATGTTATTCTTTTGAACAAAGTGGATTTACTAGAAAAGGAAGATGTTATCGAACTCCATCTTCTATTACAAAAGTTAAATCCTAGTGCAAAAATCATTGAATCTTCATTTAGCGCAGTACCACTAAATGAAATTTTAAATACGAATTTATTTAACTATGATGAAGCTAGCCAAGCAGCTGGTTGGATTCAAGAGTTAAATAATGATCACCATACGCCAGAAACAGAAGAATACGGCATTAGTTCCTTTGTTTATCGCCGCAAACGTCCATTTCATCCTGTTCGACTTATGAATTGGTTAAAAAACTGGCCATTAGATGTCGTAAGGGCAAAAGGTTTTTTCTGGCTCGCATCTCGTAACCATATGATGGGAATTTTGTCCCAAGCTGGCTCTTCGATTACAATCCAAGGAGCTGGTGAATGGGTTGCAGCATTACCTGCAGCTGAGCAGCAGCAAATAATTGCAGAAGAACCAGAAGTCTTAAAAAATTGGGATAAACAGTACGGAGATCGAATAACAGAATTAGTCTTTATTGGAGTTGAAATGAATCAATATCATATTGAGCGCTCTTTGGATACATGCTTATTAACTGATGAAGAAATGAGACAGGATTGGGATGATTTTGTTGATCCAATCCCACCTTTTACCGTGGTATCATAATAAAAAGTGAAAAAACAAGATGGTTTCCCTAAAAGGTTACCATCTTGTTTTCGTTTATTCTTTAGAGTTACTAGACCTATTTATTATATTACTCCATATAACAAGTACAATTGTACTTATAACAACAAAAAGTCCATAACCAATCCCCACAGCGTCACCAATTGCTTCTAATCCAAATGGTAACAGAGCGGTAGTAATTCCTATTACATAAGAAAAAAAACCAGCTATTTTTGCAAGTTTTTCTTTATCCCCTACAAAGGTCTCTTCTTGATATCCTGCTAAGAGAAATAACCTCTTTTTTATGTGAATTTGGTATCCCAAAATGATAATGAACATGGCTAAAAGGAAACAAATTATAAACCCACCAATCATCAAATCACTCCTTTACAATATTTTACCACAATTATATCCATTACTCATCTGATTCATTTTAAAAATTCTGTTTATTTTTAATATTACTCATGATATATTACATATTGTATTCGATATTTCAATTAAATTTCTTTCTGAAAGGAGAACCTAGCTATGGATTCAGGAAGATTGAAAGGCATTATTATGGTTATTACAGGTGCTAGTTTATGGGGTTTATCTGGCACTGCTGCACAACAACTTTTTCAACAAGACAATGTCTCTACAGAATGGTTAGTTACAATCCGCTTACTTATATCCGGAAGTATTTTGCTCTTATTCTCCTCATTTGGCAATAAAAAATCAGAAGTGCTCGGCATTTGGAAACAAAGGGCCGATGTAAACAGAATGATTCTGTTTGGATTGTTAGGTATGCTCGCAGTGCAATATACATATTTTGCATCTATTAAGGAAGGCAATGCTGCAGTTGCAACATTATTACAATATTTAGCGCCAATATTTATCACCGTTTACCTTATCTTCAAATGGAATATTCGTCCTACTAAAATCGATTTTATTTCGATCATACTCTCTTTAATCGGAACCTTTTTCTTACTAACGAATGGATCTATTGATAATTTAGCTGTTTCAACTCCAGCTATCATTTGGGGCATTTTATCTGGTCTGTCACTAGCATTCTATAGCCTTTATTCAAAGGAATTATTAGAGAAATGGTCTTCATCTGTCATTGTTGGGTGGGGAATGATTATTGGAGGCATTGGTGTAACCGTCGTACACTTTCTCTCCACAAATGAATTTATCTTATTATCAGGCATGAAATATTTACAGCCTAATAATCTTTTCCTCATTACATTTGTGGTTATTTTCGGTACACTTATCGCATTCTATTTATACTTAGATAGCATCCGCTACCTTACACCGAAAGAGACTACACTATTTGGTTGTACGGAACCACTTGCAGCTATTATTTCTTCTGTTCTCATTTTGCATGTTCCGTTTCAATCATTTCAATTATTAGGCGCTCTCTGTGTTATTGCAATGGTACTTGTACTAAGCAAGAAGCCAGATGAAAGGAAACCGAAACTACAATTTATTGATACGAGAAAGCAAAATATAAAGTGAAAGGAAATGTTTTATCTTGCCTATTCCTCAAAATTATCGAAAGCAAGAAAGGGTATCTGCTAAATCACTCGTTTTACATCAATTACAAGATTGGATTATCGAAGGTGTTTTACAACCTAATGAGAAAATTAATGATGGAGAGCTGGCCGAAGCTTTAGGTGTGAGTAGAACACCAGTTAGAGAGGCACTGCAAGTATTAGAGCTTTCAGGACTTGTGGAGATGGTCCCTGGACAAAAAACGAAAATTGCGCCTATAAAACTAGAAGATATATCTGTTATTTATGAAACAATTGCTGGCCTTCATACGATTATCGGAAAACAGGCAATTCATCAAATAAATGAAAATGATTTGATAAGACTTTCTGAAATAAACTCAGCATTTATAAATGCCATAGATGAAAAAAATTCGAAACAAGCATTACACTTAGATATCCAATTTCATAATACAATCGTATCAATCGCTAAAAATACATACATCGAACCGTTCTTAGCAAGCATCCAACTTCATGTATTACGTCTTGAATACCTATTTTTCCAAAATTTCATTCCTGCGCGTCAATCGATTGAAGAACACAATTTAATCATCGAAGCATTAAAAAACCAAGATGCAGCACAAATCGAAAAAATCATGTCCAAAAACTGGTTGCGGCCAATGAAAGAAATACAAAAAATAATCTCTGCTAAATAAATAAAGACCCCTCCTTGTTTTTTTCCAACTTAGGGGGGGCTTCATTTACTATTCTATATGACTATGCGCGAACTTCGGCATATTTTTTAATGTCCCTATACTCTTTTTCTAGTTCCTCTAAAGAAAGCTCGTATAATTGTCGATCAAGAATTTTAAACACACCAGCTCCAATTAACTGGTCAATTAACTGCCTCCTGCGAATTTCAATAGCAAAACGGAGTTGACTACTCATCTTTTTAAAAACCCCTTTCTACAATAACTGAAAATGATAACCCTTATCAATTACCACTTTGATTATAAAGATGATATTTTAGAAGTAAAGTAATATGATGAGATATTTACCTTACAACTGTTTGTGGCCACATTATATATATGTATGCTGCAAGAATGAGTTTATGACACTTTTTATCATCTTTTTTCTTTCATACTTTGCAAAGTGGTTCTTTACGTATAGATCCTCTATTTCTATTTGTCTCGTAATATGTCCTACATAAAACCTATCCTTCAATAAACGTGTCGCTTCTGCTAGTACGCCTTGTGTCTTCTTATCATTTCCTTTTTCTCAACCTAAAAATATGACTATTTCTTTTTCTTTCTCATATTGTTTAATACTGTAAGAAATGTAAAGGAGGATATAAAATTGAAGCGATTATTTCTTTGTATGGAACGTGAACTTCTTGTTGTAGAAAAAAGAAATGAAGAGTTTCAAGTTCAATATCACTTACAAAATATACAACCTACTTGTATTGCGGTTGATCCATTTCAACCAAATCGCATCTATTGCGGCACCTTTGGCCGAGGATTATGGGTAAGCGATGACCGAGGTGATTCTTGGAGACCAATTGGAGATTCTTACCGCTATTTTGACTTTCCTAAAGAAGATGGTATTTTACATTCTGCTATTACTTCGATTGCTATTAGTCCTATTAAACAAGTTAATGGCTACGGCATTGTTTATGTAGGAACGGAACCTAGCGCGTTGTTTTATTCAGAAAATGGTGGTGCAACATGGAGTGAGTGTAAGAACATGAAATCATTACTTTCTTCATACACATGGGCATTTCCACCTCGTCCTTTTACACATCATGTTCGCTGGATTACAGTCGATCCAAATAAACAAGATACAATACATGTATCAATTGAAGCAGGCGCTATCATTCGAAGTAAGGATAATGGCCAAACTTGGGAGGATAAAAAATTCGGCGCTCCTATTGATGCTCATCAACTACTTATGCACCCACAGGCCCCGAATCGTCTGTATGCATCATGTGGCGATGGGTTTATGGGCGGACCTGACCGTGCATATCTTGAAAGTTATAATAGCGGAAGCAATTGGACTTCTTGTAGCGAGGGCTTAGAACACCACTATTTATATAGTATGGCTATCGATCCTGGTGATTGTGATACGATACTGGTCTCTGCTGCACCAAGTGCTGACCTAGCTCACCATCGTATACCTTATGAATCTTATATTTATCGAAAAACAAAAAACACTCCTTTCCAAAAAGTGCAGCACGGGCTACCTTCAGCAATCGGAACTGTCATCTCTATGCTTGCAACAAATCCTGCCGAACCCCATACATTTTATACTTTAAATAATAATGGTGTATTTCAGTCTTTAGATAGCGGGCAAACTTGGGAGCAATTAAACATTCCTTGGAAAGAAGAATACAAAACGCAACATCCACATGCTTTATTGATTACTTCCTAACAGAAATAAAAGGGCTGTCTTATTTTCATAAGACGCCCTTTTATTTCTGTTATTTCTTTAAATCAATCACAATATCATCTAAAACGATTTTTTTATTTTTTGCTTCTTTTTTAGGTACTTCAATCTTCTTCTCTTTTCCGTCTCTCATTTCTACCCCGCCATGATTTTCGGGGGTATGAATTCGTAAGTTAACACGAGGAGTGATAATAAGTTTCGTTGCATTTTCATTGAGCTTTTGAAATGTGTCACTCCAATGAATATTATAGGAATCCTTACCTGATCCACCATTTCCTTCTCCAGAATAATGATTACCTAAATCATCTTTAACTTCCAACTCAACATCTACAGCATCCCATTCCTTCCTTGTATTTTTAGAAACTTCTTGATTGTAATAAAGAATAAACGATATCGGTGACACTGCCACCTTTTCCATATTTACTTTTACGCCTTCTTTTTCGGAACTTCCACTAATTGTTTTTTCTTTACTATCCATTGCCTTTACAGTAAGAGCAAAATTCCAATTCCCTTTTATTTCTTTCTTTTTATCCGGTATTTCTATTTTGTCTATATTCCATCTAAGGTTTATTTTGTCTTTCTTATTACTGCTATGATGTGTCGTTGTCGCCATACCTACATACTTTTTATCTGCAACTTTAGAAATTTGAGAACTTCCTGTTCCTCCACCAGCCTCCATTATCTCTAACCCACCTAATATAATTGGGTCATCCCCTAAATCTTGCTCACTTTCCATTGAATACGTTATTGATACACTTCGTCCATCAGAAATCACATCATTAATCGTAATTTTAATCCCATTATTTTCTCTCGTCATATTTAACTCAGTAGAAAATTCTTTATAATTTTCATAAAGTCCCGTTCTACCATTATCTAAAAACCGAAAAATATCCCCTACAATTGGAAGCCCCCCAGCGTAACTAGGAAATCCAATTCCAAGCGTTGCAACTGATAACCCTACTAAAACAGATGCAGCAGCGACACTCTTTTTCCAGTTTCTCGTTTTTTTCTTTTTATGTATAACCTGTTTTAAATTTCGTTTCACTTTTTCTTTTTCAAATTCATAGACCTTCATTTCCTCTAAGTCTTTTTCATCTATATCAACATCATTTAATAATTCATAAATATCTTTCATATCACACTACCCCCCAGACTAATATTCATAGCATTTTGTTGTAGTTTCTTTTTCCCACGATAAATTCGATTATCTATCGCAGCCCTCGTTAAACCTAATTTCTCTCCTATCTCCTCCGTTTTTAAACCGAGAAGATATTTCATCATGAACACCTTTTGGTCTACGGGATCTAATTGATTAATAAGCTTTATCAATTCTTCTCTATCTTCCATAATAATTAATTCATCTTCTACCGATTTTTCCATGATTAAATTGAATTCATCTGAAATAATTTCTATTTTCTTATTTGCTTTTCTGTAATAATCAATCGCTTTAAACTTAGCAATCGCTGCAATCCACTTCTTAAAATCGTCTGAATCTCCATGAAACTTTTCAGCATTATTCCAAATCGAAAGAAAAATATCATTGATACATTCATCTATCAATCCATCATTTTGAAGCGGAACAAGAACTTTATGCGTTATGCCCTTTATTAATGGTAAATATATATCGACAATAAACTCTAATGCATCTTCTTTTTGCCGCTGCAACCTTTTTATAAAATTTTTCTCATTTGATTTCATCTCACAATTCCCCTTATTTTGTTGTAAAAGCTTTTACACCCTATATAACGTACAGGAAAATTTTTTCTCTCACATTTATCATCATTTTCTTAATTTCAAAGGGTAATTATATTTTTTCATATACAGCAAACCTTCAATATATGCGAAATCCACCGAAGGCTCGTTCGAATTAAATTATATAAATTCCACGCTGATTCTCATCTATGTAAGAAAAATAAAATAAGCTTAGAATGTATCTATCCTAAGCTCACTTTTTCAAAAATATTAATTTGTACATTCTCTATTTTCCGTATCAATAGACCACCCAATTATGGTCGCACAATCTCTTCCCTTCCATTCAAGCACGCTTGCTAATGCAGGCTCAATCTGAAGACAATCCCCCCTATGCAGCACTTCAAGTAAGGACTGATCATCATGAAACGTTTGCTGATCACACTCTAACATACCGTCTGTTGCCAAAACAATATGATTCATTCCCTTCTCTAATCCACGAACTCCTGAAGTGAAACACGGCGTATTAGCAGCAAACACATTTTTTCTTCCAATATACTCGTAGAATTTACGTTTATTTAATCTTCCTTTTCCATTCTGTAACTGTTCTGAATGAAATAAATATGCAAAGCACTCTCCTACTGATAACCAATATAGGAACTCACCTTTTCGCAAACAAATTAAACACGCAAGTTCTTCATTTTCTTGTTCACTTTTCTCAATAAACGATTCATCTGTAAATAACGCTAATAAATACATATGTGTATGATGAAACGCGAGGTGAACTGGATATGAGAACAATTCCTGTAACTTCTCTTTTCTTTCCGAAATTGCTTCTATTATATAATGTATCTTTTTCGTTTTATGATGAGCATCAAAGATCATAACAAATTCAAATTCTAATTGCGGGTCCCACCAAGCTAGTACTGCATCTCCTCTTTCATACGCATCACTCTCTTGATTCCCACCATAGATACCAACTGAAAGAGGACCACATTTTTCAACATGTATTTGATCTAAATACATCTTTTCATGACTAATCCATTTAAATGTATACACTTCAATCATCCTCTCTCTTGCTATTTGTATGCCTTTACACTAAGAGTACCGTAAATTTCAAGAAAAATAAACTTTTTCAATTTTTTTATGTGAAATAGAAGGAATTTACTTCTCACAAAAAGAATATATCTTATTATACGATATAAATAACAAACGGAGGATTTTATCATGAAGAACATCAATCAAAATTGGGAAACCATTTATTATCACTTACGGTATGAATATACAGACAATCTTTCTCACCAAGCCATTCGGATTCTTCAAATCATTTCTCGAGAAACGGAGACTACAATTGGGAAAGTTGCATCTGAATTAGGCTTATCTCATAATACAGCATCAGAGCATGTGAAACGCCTTATCCAAAAAGGATTCGTTATAAAGGAGCGAAATAAACGAGATGAACGAGTCGTTAATCTCGCATTGACCACAGAAGGTAAAGAAGCTTTAGCAAAACATACATTATTAGATGAAGAAAAATTAAAGATATTAGAAGCTCAATTTTCAGAAGAAGAACAACAATTACTTGAAAAGGCTTTTTCATTACTAGCAAAGGAGTCAAAATATGCATTTCCTCGTTAAGGTAATCGTCTCTGCTTTAATTATTGGCGGTGTAACTGAATTCGCTAAACATTATAGTACGCTTGGCGGTTTCATAGCTGCCCTTCCACTTATTAGTTTACTTAGCTTGTTTTGGATTTCTGTTGAAGGCGGGAGTAAACAAGATTTAAGTCAATTTGCTTTAGGGGTATTATATGGATTCCCCGCATCAGCACTACTATTATTTATTGTTTATATTGGATTAAAGAATTCTTTTTCACTCAGTACCTCTGTACTATTCGGTGTAGGCATTTGGTGTATCGTATTTGCTTGTCAAAAAACATTTCAATCTTAGTGGAGGATATTACCATGAATCGTTTTGTAGAAGTACGCGGAAAGAAAATGGAAGTTTGTATAATGGGAAATGGCTCTCAGACTGTTGTGATTCAAACAGGGATAGGATGTTCCTTTTATGATTGGTTCCAAATTGCAGAAAAACTTTCTTCAAATTATACCGTAGTTCTATTTCATCGCCCTGGTTATGGGAAAAGTGAACTTGGTAACGAACCACGTACGACACTACAAGCAACAAAAGAATTGCACGAATTATTACATATATTAGCTATTAGGCAACCCATTATTTTAGTTGGTCATTCTTATGGAGGATTATGTGCACAGCAGTTTGCAATGTTACATTCTAATCAATTAAAAGCTGTAATTCTTGTTGATTCAACGTCTATGAACTTACATCGATTAGACGATCTTGATTTACCTGTCTCAGATAAAACAGATTCAGATGATATGTGGCTACAAAAATATAGAAGTTATTCTAATATGGATTCAGACTCACTTTATGCAGAACTACAATCTATATTAGCAAATCAATATAGTCACTTGTCATCACGTAAACAAAAACAATATGTGGATTTTTCTACCTCACCATTATTATACAAAGCAACTACTTCTGAACTTTCAGAGTGGAAAAATTGCGCAAAAAGAATGAAACAACTTGAAGTAACATTAAAAACTCCACTTGTTATCATCGGGAGGGACCCGAATTACTCCATCGGGGAGATGATTCAAGGTGGAATGCCTAATGAAGAAGCTACAAAGCTTGAAGAAGTTTGGCAGGAGCTT
The DNA here is from genome assembly GCF_900107445.1 of Bacillus sp. 166amftsu. Taxonomy (NCBI): domain Bacteria; kingdom Bacillati; phylum Bacillota; class Bacilli; order Caryophanales; family Bacillaceae; genus Bacillus; species Bacillus sp. 166amftsu. The sequence continues at coordinate 88,364 of NZ_FNQA01000007.1, forward strand.
ATTCAAGAGCAACTTATGCTCTCTCAAAATAGCCGATACATCCTCGCCCAAAATGCTAGCCACGGAATCGAAAGTGAACGCCCTGATATCATAATTCATGCAATTCATTCTCTACAAGAAGATGATATACATAACGTAAAAAACAGTGAAAATCCCAGAGCTAAATAAACATACAAAAAAGGAAAGCAGCCTTCGCTGCTTTCCTCTTTTATCTATGCATAATCTTCCTCGTCTTCATCACCATCATAATACGAGTTCCCATTATTCACATATATAGGACCATTTGCAACATCAACACGAAGTACCCATGCCCATGGTACATCTAAACGTTTATGTAATGCGCGCCAGAATCTCATTGACTTTCTTTCATACTCCTGGAGCTCCTGAAGTATATCTTTATAGGAGGAACCGTCTAACTGAACATTTGCTTCTAATAAACGAGAATAGGCATAGTGCTGTAATTCTAGTTCAGCAGCAACTTCCATTTCTTCTGGTGTTGCCATACCAATAATTGTTCCATCTGATGGAGCAATTTCGTATACATTATGAACTTCCATAAGCCCTTCCTTCTCTTTCTCAAACATGTAAACAGCCTCCTTTATCATACTTTTTTTATGGTACAAGAGCATACTTCTCTAACCGCTCTGTTCTTTCCTGCTTTCTCGATAAAATTTTACAAATTATTCACCAGATGACTGGTTTCTATCCTTACAGCAGAAATTAATTTTTCTTCATTAAAAGTTAATTTATATATATCTGGCATTTCAAGTGCTTTCCAAAAATTAAAATCATATTTAGAATCAAAATAATTCATAATGAGTACCATAATATTTCCATGCGTTCCAACGACAATGTTTTTCCCTCTGTAGTCTTTTAAAATTTTCTTGATACATGCACTACCACGCTGTTGTGCACTATTGTTTGATTCTCCACCATCGAAAGAAAATGTTGGATTTTCCCATACTTTTGTAATTGTTTCCTCAAAATCTACTACCGGTTCTTTACTTAGTAGTCTCTCACGCAAATCTTCTTCCATATGTATCGGTAATTCAAATTGAACCGCAACTCCTTGAACAGTTTGAATTGCTCTTTTATATGGACTAGAAATGACAACATCAATTTTCTCTTCTTTTAATAAATCGGCTACACTTTGCGCATCATTCCGTCCTTTTTCAGATAATGGCCGTTCCCTTTCTTCCGGTGTATATATAGAATGAGCATGGCGAACGAAATATATTGTAGTCATCAATTACTCTCCTTTTTTGTTAAGGTATTTGAACATTAACAATTTCATTTTTTCTTTAGTTGTAAAAATTTATATTCAATAAAATATAAACGAAATCCTGTTCCTTCATAACAAACAAAAAGATGACTTATATAAGTCATCTTTTTGTTTACATAATAAAATTATATCATTATAATTTCCCTCTAAATTCTTCGCTCGTCACAATATCTCGGATAAAGTGATTTACATTATTTTCAAGTTTTTTATACGTTATCTTATCTAAATCGTTGGACATAAAGACTATTTCAACCCTGTTTCCTTCTTTATCAGTACCGTAAAAGCTATTTGTTAATACAAATGCTGTTGAACCTCCTTTTTTACCAGCATGTTCATATATCCTGTCTTCAACAGTTCCCTTAAAAATCCGCTCGATTTCATCCTGCATTGCCTTTGGAAACTCATTTCTATTATTGATTTTCCTTATTAAATTCATATAATCTTTAGCAGTTGCGCTTACTAATCTATCAGACCAAATATGTTGAAATTCTATATCCGCTTTTAATGGTATATTACGCTTTTTCCATTCTTCTTCGTCTTTCATCCATTCATGTATTTGTAAAGCGTGCTTTCTATATTCATCCATGGACATTTTACGTAATACTTCTAATGATTGATCTTCAGAAATATGAAGTTCTTTTTCTGCATATCCCCTCATATACAATGCCGATGTATATGGATAGAATGCATCATGACTATTTAATTCTAGTTCCTTTAAACTTTCATTTACTCTTTCCAGTCCCAATCTCTCTAATAAGTAAGTTGTATTTGCATTGGAACTAAAGTGAATCATCCCTATAGCTACTTCTTCTAATGAAAGCTTTTCATTTTTTATTGCATTTCTTATTTTTGCATCCTCTAACCATGCAGGATGTGCTCCAGCATCTGTGTCTGGTACGTAATATTTTTCTAAATCTTGTAATGGAACTTGTTCCTGTGAATTTATCTTTCCTTCTGAAACTTGTTTTGCAAATTCCACTGCTACTACTATTTTTGCCATACTTGCTAACGGTAATTTTTTATTCTCATTTACAGAGATTAGTACCTCACCGTTTCTTCTAATAACTAGTGAACAAGTTTGATCATCTTTATGTTCTTTTATGTAATTTAGTACATAATTGGGATCTTCTTTTGAATAGTAATATTCCATAATTACAAAAAAAGCTATAATGATTGCTAAGATGATACAAAGTATTATCCCTATAATCTTTAATATTTTAACTATATTTATCCCTCCAACAACATACTATTTATTTATTTATTTATTTATTATACTAAACAAATTAACTAATATATCAAGTACTATTTTAAATTCCATACAAAATAGAGCAACTCTTATCCAAAACAAATAAGAGCTACTCTATCTCACAAGAAGTCAGCTCTCCATTTAGTACAACTACTATACCAGACCGCTGTTCATCCGTAGAACGCTTTAAATGAGGCGGCCCAATCACAACAGATTCCTTAATTGGAGCAAGATCTTTAGCTAAATGTTCAGCATTCACACCGTAAGCGGCTTGGAATACTTCTGGAGGGGTCATTCTAAGTACGTCTGATCCTTCAGCTGTTTCAAATTGATCATTATTGAAAAAGAGATGTAAATGTACTTCTTCTGATACAGCTGTAATCCAGTGCCACCACCCCATTGGAATAAATACTGTTTGCCCAGCTTTTGCCCGATAATTTTGCAGTTGATTCGTTTCTGGATTTAAAATAGAAGTAATTGCTTCTCCAGAAACGACGACATCTAACTCCCAAGCATTTGGATGCCAATGTGGTTCCCTCATATGACCTTTCGTCATAAAAAGATCGACAAACGCTCCTCCAATCATTGCTGGTAATTGTGTTGAAGTCACTTCATAAGCAATATTTTTATCATTCCGTTTAAAAAATACATTTTTCCGTGAGTCAAAGAAAAGATTTGGTGTACCAGAACTTTTCTTTAAGTTTTTATTATCTGGAACATATCCTGAATTAGCCATTCGATCCCTCTTTTCTATTCCCAACATTTCATACTTAACGTTGTATCATATGGAAGAAATGAGACTGATGTGCCTATCTAATACCTTTTTGACATAACAAAAAAACATGCCCAAAATGCCAGCATGTTTTGTGATACACTTCACATTGTTTAATTAAAAAATAAACCTCTTTACTTACCGTGATGTAACATTAAATCACCAAATTCTTCTTCGATATGATTTAACTTTGCAATCCCTTCTTTCCATTTATGGATATAACGTGATACTCCAACAACAAATAAAGTAATAATAGTAGAAAGAATAATACCATAGACAACAGTTACAGTATTCATAAGTTACACTTCCTTGTAATAGGTTATAGAATCATTATATGCCTTTTTTTGATGAAATGGTGGAAATTCAAGTTATTGTAACAAAATTGATTTTTCTAATTATACAAATAATATTCACCTTAATAGGAGAAACCCTAAAAAAATTAAGATCCCTCCTAAAAAAGCCGTCGTAACAAACGACAGCCTCATGCATAACTATTACATTATTACTCTATTGATTTTTCTTCGCTTCTATTTTTTCTTTTGCATTTTCAGCCTTATCCAATGCTTCTCCGATTTTTTTCTGTTTTTCCCTTGCTTCATCAATGCTATCTACAGCCTTTATTACTTTATCAATGCCTTCTTCATCCACTTTTCTTTGCTTCTGAACTCTTTCTTTTTCTTTTTCTTCAATGTCTTTTGCTTTCTGAAGCATATTTTCTGCATTTGACTTTACAGATTTTTCAAGAGTAGCGTCCTTTTTCTTTTGCAATACTTGATTGGCATCATCTCTCGCCTCTAAATATTTTCCATCTTTTAACGCTGTTGCCCCGTGATTCATTAGTTTGGCAACTTCTGTATATGATTTCGTCTCATCCGTAGATTTTTCTTTTCCTGCTTTTTCGAACCACATGATTGCGTCACTATATTTCTCATCTTTTAATGCCTGCATACCTGTTTCAACTTGGATATCATAAGTATTGCCGCATCCAGTCATCAGGAAAAACAAAAAAAGCATAACAAAACTTATTTTTCTCATGATGTTTTTCTCCTCTTTCTTTGTTACACATCTTATAGCATTGAACTTGATTCTATGCACACTTTATTAAATGTATCACACATAAAAAATACTTTCAAAATAAAAAAAGCCAACTTATCCACATTTTTAAACATGTATAAGTTGGAGCTTTTTTACAAAAGCTTCCCTTTATTTACGCTGACACATCCACTTGTTTTTTCATACCCCACTGCTTCATCCCTAATAGTACTACTAAAAGCAACCCAACTCCCAATGTTAACATTACGATACTAGTAGGAAGCATATCTAATAAAAATCCAAACAAAATCATTCCGAGCGGAGCAATTGCTGTAGCAATTGTTTCGAGAAGTCCAAAAACGCGTCCTAAATATCCTGGATCTGTTGTTTTTTGAATATGTACTTGCATTGGTATATTCACTGCTATCATTGAAACACCACTCAGAAGCATAAAAACAATATAATAAATAAAACTTGCTGCCTTTGGAATCGTAACGATTAACGGAAAGACAGTACATAAACTTAAGCTTGCAAATAACAATAAGCTAATATAAATAGATCGAAACGGGTTATTCATTTCCTTGCGAACAGATAAAACAAATGCCCCAATTAGCATTCCAACCGCTAACATACCTTCTACAGTACCAAGTTGTTTAGAAGTTAAATGTAAGTTTTGTACAATAATATACGGAAGTGCAACAAAAAGTGCACTAGAAAAAAAGTTTACCCAAAGAGCAATTTTCATGAGTCCATATATTTCTTGTTGCTGTTTCACATATAAAAACCCATCCTTTATACTTGTTAAAAAATGTGCCTTATCTTGCTCTACTTCTTTTTTATACAAATCAAATTTGATAAATAATTGTACAATAACAGCCAAGAAAAATGTAATACCATTTAAGAGAAAAAAGGATGTAATGGAAAACAACCCAAATATTATCCCGCCAATTATCGGCGCTAAAATTCTTGATAATGAATCCGCTGTTTGATTTAAAGCACTCGCTTTTTGAATACGCTCCACATCCACTAAATTTGGAATTGAAGAAGTGAATGAAACAGAATAGAAACTTGCACATATTGATAATAATGCGGCCGAAATATAAATAAATAGAAGTGATGGCCCAAATATAGTAGAAAGAATAAACATTGTAATCATTGTTAAACTACTTAATAAGTCCATTCCAATAATAAGCCACCGTCGATTTACACGATCTGCTACCGCCCCAGCAATTGGTCCACATACCACCCTTGGTATAGATCCGCAAATAAGTGTCATTGCAAATCCTACTCCTGACCCTGTTGTTTTTAAAACATATAACCCCATTGCAAACGTATAAATTCCTGCACCTAATAAAGAAGTAACTTTTCCAATCATCATCAAAATGATATTTCTTGTTGCAATTTTGAGTCTTGGATCATTTCCCCTTATACTTACGTCTTCCATCATGTCACTCTCCCTTAAAAAGTTAAATTGTGTTAAACTTATTATATAACCACTTTTCAAATTTTGACAACAAAAAGTTTAATTGTATTTAACTTTTTTATAATAAAGGAGCAACTATATGGCTACTCTTGGTGAAAAAATTAAAGCATTGCGAAAAGAAAAACGTTTTACGCAAACACAATTGGCTGGCTCAGAGCTAACAAAAAGTATGCTGAGTCAAATTGAGAATGGGAAAGCGACACCTTCCATGAAGACATTACAATATCTTGCTAGTAAGCTTGAATGTGAAGCAAGCTTTTTACTAGAAGACGACAACGAAGAAGTGAAAAAACTGATTCCAAAGATGGAACAGGCAATAAAAAATAATCAATTTGAGGAAGTGTATCGTACACTGCTACCTATTGTTCAAAAGGAACTACCGCCCACTTTAAGTACAGCTCGTTTATATAAACAATATATAGGCGCTGCATTTAATATGAAAGATTACGACATACATTCGTATATCGAAAAAGCCGTAGCAATTTTTCAAAAATATGCTTTATACCGTGAAAGTACACAAACCAGTTTAAAGCTTTGTTATGTATTATTTGTCCATAAAAAATATGAAGAATGCCTAGAACTTCTTACTTCTATTCGAAAAGAATATGAAGCAAGACAATTAGAGATGGACCTTATTATACAAATAGAACTATTCTTATGTGAAGCAGTTGTTTTACTTGCATATGGTGATTATGACGGGTGCGAAATAATTATCTTACAGGCCCTTGACTTCTCAAAAGAAAATCAAGTGTATTATAAAACAGACGAATTTTATCGAATCCTCTCTTATCAAAAGGTAATAGTAGCTGATGAAAATAAATATTTACACTATATAAAGAAATCCGAGCAATTTGCTATTTTTACAGAAAACACTTTATCCCTTGCTGTTGTAGACATATTAAAAGCTTATTACTATAACACAATCACAACTGAATACACGTTAGCTCTACAGCATCTAGAACTGTTTAGAGAAAAACTCCAAGGTGAACAACTCTTTCAAGAAGACGGGGCGTATTACGTAGAAAAGGGAAAATCTTTATACGGTCTCAAACGATACGAAGAGGCCTTAGAAGCATTAGAACGAGCAACAATTCCGGATTATATGTTCCATCCACTAGACCAAGCATGGATTATAACCGGAGGAGCTTATCGTGCTCTTTGTTATATGAAACTCCAAAACAAAGAGAAGGCGCTTCAAGAGGCAACCGAAGCCTTTCATGCTATACAAGAATTTCCTGATTCGACATTTACTGTGTTTATTAAAGAAACGTTACAAATAATACAAAAGTCTTAAATCAACTCTGAAATGGTATATTCCTCCTCTCTTCAAGCAACAATAGTAAAGATGGGAGGAATGTAAGAATGAACGTACAACGTGCAAAAGAGCTATCCGAGTCATCAGAACAAGCGCATGTTAGTTTTCAAGGCCTGCCTGTTATGATCCAACACGTTGATGAAAGCAATGAAACCGCCCGAATATATGATGCAACAAATCCAGAACGTGAATTAACTGTTCCGATTAATAGTCTGGAGGAACTATAAGAAATCCCACTTCAGTTTTATTTGAAGTGGGATTTTTCTTATTTTTGTGTTTGCGTATATGCGATGAATGGCCATCAATTTTCTTTTCCCAATATTTTGACCATCACTGGTACAAATAATGCTAATGTTACAAATGCAAACAACAAACCCACTAAAGTGAGATTCATTACTTTTTCGATAATTCATCCAATACAGTACGTGATATTTCAAACCCGAACATTATATGCTTTTTAAAAATCTTATTACAAATAAATCCCATTGCACAATATGAATTTATTTTCAATTCATAACTTTATGGTAAAATATATTTTATTATATTTGGAGGTGTAAAATGGACAATTTATTTTCTGAAAAGCCCTTTTATTACGCAGTTATATTCACTTCCCAACTTTCGCAAGACACTACTGATTATGACGATGTTGCAGAAGAAATAGAGAAACGCGCTAAAGAACAACCTGGATTTATAAACGTTGAAAGCGTACGGGATACATCCGGTTTTGGAATTACAATTTCATATTGGGAATCGCTTGAAGCAATTAAACAATGGAAAGATAATGCAGTACATACTATAGCAAGACAAAGAGGTCGTGAACAATGGTATGAACAGTTCCATGTGCGGATTTGTCTTGTTGAAAAAGAATATGATTTTCATAGGAAGGAGTTTTAATTGATGAATCAGAAAGTAGCTCTTATTGCTATACACGAAATATACGGAGTAAATGAACATATGCAGGATATCGTTACAAAATTCTCTTCTCAACATGTAGATGTCTTCTGCCCAAACCTTTTACAATTAAACTCTCATTTTCATTATAATGACGAACAAAAAGCTTACTCTCATTTTATAAAAAACGTTGGGTTCCAACATGGAAAAGAACAAGTTGAGGAAATAATTACGACACTTTCAAAAAAATATTCATGCATAGGACTTATAGGCTTTAGCGTTGGCGCAACCATCTCTTGGCTATGTAGTAAAAATCCAAAAGTTAATTTCGTTATTAGCTGCTATGGCTCTCGCATACGAGACTATTCTTATATGATTCCTACATGTCCTACTCTTTTAATTTTTCCAGAAACAGAATTAAACTGTTCAGTTTCCTCTCTTATTGCAACATTGCAAGAACAAAACAACCCATTTCTACATATACACCAGTTTCCAGGATATCATGGATTTTTGGATCCTTATACTGCAAAATATAACGAAGAATCTACAAAACAAGCATACGAAATGATAGATTCATTTCTTCAAAAAAATGTAACACAACAAGTATATTGAAGGAGTTTTGATATGCCATTTACATTACTTTTACTCGCTTTCGTTTTTCTAATCATTACCATAACATTAACTTTCATTTTTATAACTCTTAAAAATCAAAAATATTTAAACCGTCCTTATCGCCATTCCTTTATCGTTATGACTTTATTTCTTGGACATTGGATTTTAGTTTTGACTAGTTTCTATACATTACTCCCCAACTATATTAGCGATTTTATTTTTCTACCAATTTGGTATTTTCTTTGTATTTTAGGATTTATGGTTTTCATAAAAGAATGGAAAAATAACCGAGTTATTTCTGTATCCGTCGGTGCTTTCTCTTTTATTAGTCTACTCTTTGGCATACTATTACAAGGAATTTCTAAAATGTAGGTTTGGTTTACAGGAGCTGAATTTTTGGAATTAGCTCCTTTTTTACAGAACACTCCTCAAAACAGAAATGAATAAATGAAAGGGAAGAAAAGTCTACTATTAACTTTTCTTCCCTCTATTTTTATCTTCACTTTTACGGGACTGTACTGTGGTGGATTCACACGGTGTGTAATAAATTTGCGGGGTTACTTTTTGAACAAGCATTGTATAAGTCGCAAGGCCAATGATAAAACAAATAAACAATGTAAACAAGATGACACCTATTGTTACAATAATCATAACACCACCCCTTTGTTAATCATGCTATTACAATTTTCGATACAATATGAACAAAATCCTTGTTATAGGAACAATCGTAACAAAATAATCACAATCACACCTGTCAATACCGTTCCTAATAAACTTCGCGTATAGATAGCAACAAAGAATGTCGGGATTGCTGCAATTAAATAATCCCATTGCATTGTTTTATTCATAAAGAGTACTTCGGCAAGGAGCGCTGCCAATATAGCAATAGGTATATAACTTAACCATTTTAAGCCCCAATCTGGAATTTGTATTTTACTAAATACTATAAGCGGCAATAGGCGTGGGATTAAAGTAACTACACCTGCTCCCATTAAAAGTAATAACACATCGAGTCTTACTTCCATTTTTCAATCACCACCCCTATCGTTGCTGCTGTAAGTGTTGCAATGATAACAGCTACGCTTGCTGGAACAAAAAAATGTAGGCTATATGCGATTACAATTGCCGCAATCGCAACGCTAAGATGAATTGCCACTTTTGGATGACTGCTCATTAACTGCAAAACAAATAATCCAATGAACATAGCAGGTAAAGCATAATCCATACCATATGTATGAGGGTCTGGTATCCATTCACCAAAAATACCACCGATGACATTCGCAATGATCCAGTTTAAGTATGCTGTCACATTTAAACCAAGCATCCATCTTTCGCTTAAATATTGCTTTTTTGAAGCTTGCTGAACCGCAAGACCAAATGTTTCGTCTGTAATTTGCGAACCAATGATCATATTTTTCAAAAAAGGAACTTTCATTAAATATGGTGCGAGCGCAGCACTCATTAACAAATGACGTAAGTTAACAAAAAATACGGTGAAAATGATTGCAGAAGCAGGAGCTCCAGCTGCAAACATACCAGCGAGTATAAATTGTGAGGAACCAGCATAAATCAAAGTAGACATAAGCGCAATTTCTACTAAAGAAAATCCAGCTGTTTTTTCAATTACACCTGCTGCAATACCAATACTTAAATAACCGAGTACAGTCGGTAAACAGTCTTTCACGCCTTGCCGAAATGTTTCATTACCATGCAGCGTCACCTGTGCTTCAGCCCGGTTCATTATTCTTCCCCCTTCATTTTTTCATAAGTCTTTTCCCTGTTACAACGTGAACTAGATCTGCATTACCACGCCATAGTGTATCTAGTTTAATCGGACCGAACTCTTGTGTAATTTCTTCGATCATAATATCATGACGAACATATTCTGTTGCGACAAGCACTAGTGCTGGATCATATGTTGTCACAGCCCATGATGTGCTATGCTCTGAAAAGTTAGCAATCAAAACCTCTTTCCCATCGCGTGCAACAACTGTTAAATGTCCCCCATTCGCTCTTTCACAACATCTGGCGTCATATAATTATGATGAAAGGTTGTTCCAATTTTTGTTTGAGGTGCCCCAACAAGAATAGAAAATATATGTACACCCTCCTGCTCTTTTCTCCGAATCAATGACTCAAACTCAGTTACTTGCTGTTCCCATAATACCTACTAATATAAAAAGAAAAAAATGGATAGTCAACAAAATCCTGAATTTTATTTCAATTAACGAAAATAAGCTATCTTTAAAGAAGATAACCTATCTCACCACTCTATAAATCTATTTTGATTTTTCGACATATCACGCTTCTATGCATGTCCGGATGCTCTCTCCCACCTAAAAGGAAAGGTTTTATTTCGTTTTTTCAATTTGAATTTATATGATAACAGTACTTAGCCCTCAGTGAAAGTTTTCTTCCTTACTAAAAGCTTATTTCAATTTCTCGTATTCTTTCAAAGCATTTTGTAAAGTTAAAGTTAATCGTTTTGGTAGACGCTCTAACGAAAACCACCCAATTTCACTAATAGCGTGTTGTTCTCGATTTTCTGCTATCCCGTTTTTTACTTTTGCAATATACGTCGGACATACCCAATGCGCTTCTTCATCAGGTAAAATGTGATTCGTCACACATAATAGCGACGTGAGTTCGATTTCTAGTCCTACCTCTTCTTCAATTTCCCTAATAACTGTATCTTCCGCTGTTTCCATCCATTCTACTTTCCCACCAGGAAGACTCCAGTGTCCTTGCTCCGGTGCCTTCTTTCTCTGCACAAGCAGTAACTCGCCCTGCCCATTTAAAATAAATGCCCCGACACCGACGCGTGGATGTAATTGTTGGCTCATATTAACTTCTCCTCTTAATTTGTAAGTTTTCTTGATTTTAGCATAAAAATAATAGAGCTACTCTCTATCAGTTTCATAAAACCAATAGAAAACAGCTCTCATTGTTTCATAGACATCATTTGTTCTTTCGTGTCTATTTTGTTATGATGAAATTTATTTTTCTCCAAATATTGCTTGCATATATTCACAAAAGACGGTAATGTTCGAATTTGATCAATATCAGAGCTCTCAATGAAATGATTCATTTGATTTGTCATTTCGTTCATACTAGAAATAAGCTCCTCTTTTTCATGCCTCAATCTCTCATTTTCAGCACGAAGATTTTGAAGCTCTTTCTGTATATCTTGTGTATTATCTTCTTTTCTATGCCCAGCTGCCATACTTGAAAGTTTATAAATTCCTTCCATAAACTGATACAGTTCTTTTTTCTGCCCTTCCGCACCAATTGTTTCAAAATTATCGACAATACCTGATAATATAGTAACTAGATTATTTTCTGTCTTTTCATTTTGGAGCACTATACTTTTCCCTTCATTCCACTTCTCATTTATATGCTGTTCTGGTTCGTGTTTTTTCTTGCGTCCAGGTTTCCCCTTTTTTATATTTTCAAACGGTAACTCTTGTTTTTTTAATTTATAGTACGTATTCTGTAGTTGGCTTTCCGTTTTCGGAAATAAATGTAGATTCTCTTTACTAATCGCCTTTGAAGTATCTGCAATATTTAAATTATAATGCTGACAAAATTGATACGTAGCATATAAAAATTCCAGCTCTGATTTCAACCACATCATTTGGGATTGCTCGTATGCAAATACCCCGCCCACTTTTTCAATATCCCTTTGAAAGGCTACCATTTTATGATATAAGTCCATTAACTCTGCATACGTTACATGGAATTTCCTTTCTATTTCCCTACACTCTTCTTCTATTTTCTGAACATTTTTCATTCCACTCACTATATTTTTCAAAAGATCTAGTACATGAATTGCTGTCTGTTGGTACATTTTATATTCACTCCCACTCAGCATTTTTGCAATTTCAACTTCTTCTTTGTCTTTTGTAAAAATAAAAAAATATTATAAAAATATTTTATAATATTTCTGAATTGTTCGTCAAATAAGTGTGAATTGACACATTCTATTTTTATATTAAGATTATTTTATAGTAATGTGAGGGGGATCTAAATGGAACATAATATTCTAAAAGTCATTGCACTAGCTGAAAAACTAAAGTTTGAAATGAGACACAGTTGGCTATCTAACGGTCGACAAGAGAGTGTTGCTGAACATACGTGGCGTATGTCGCTTATGGCTGTTTTAGTTCAGCCTTATTTAGATGAGAAAGTAAACATGGAAAAACTATTAAAAATGGTTATTATCCATGACCTTGTGGAAGCAGAAGCTGGGGATATTCCTGCTTTTGATACAATGAACAGCGAACAATTACAATTGCAAAAACAAGAAAATGAACAGAAAGCTATTTTAAATATTAAACATACATTAAAGGGTTCTCTTGGGGATGAACTATATGATTTATGGATGGAGTTTGAAGCAAAAGAAACATACGAAGCGAAAGTGGCAAATGCTCTTGATAAACTAGAAGTTAAAATTCAGCATAACGAAGCTGACATCGATACGTGGCTTCCAATCGAACATAAAATGACATTCCAAGTTGCAAAACATACAGATTTTGACTCATTCTTATCTAAATTACAAAAAATTATTGAACTAGAAGGCGAAAAAAAATTAATTGCTGCCGGCATCGATGTCGAGGCATGTAAACAGTAACAGCTCATGATTAATGAGCTGTTTTTTCATACTTTCGTATGAGCTATCCCTCATCCTTTTTATCGATTCATTCTAGAAATATATGGATTAAAATAAACTAAAAAACATAAGAAAGAAGGTATTATTTTATGATTAAAGGATTATATGAAGCACATCTACCCGTTCGTAATCTAGAAGTATCCATACCGTTTTATGAATCATTGGGTTTAAAACTATATAATAGATATGAGAATACTGCTTTCTTTTGGATTGTAGAAGAACAAAGTTGGCTAGGTCTTTGGGAGGGGGAAGAATATACAACTCCCTATCATCCGTCACTGCGACATATTGCATTTCAAGTAGACTTCGAGTTTCTTCATACATCTACTCAGTGGCTGAAAGACCGAAGCATTGAACCCGTTCCATTTGGAAATCGAATTACCACTGAACCTTTCGTTCGCCCTAACCAGGGCAATGCTTCTATTTATTTTAAAGACCCAGATGATAATAGTATTGAGTTTATTAGTTTTATCGATGTTCCAGACGAACTAAAACATATTACAAAAAAACTTTCTTTAGAAGAGTGGAATGCGCTTTCACAATCCTATTTATGATTAGATAGCTTTATAGCTAGACCCCTCTGGGCAGTATACTTGCTCAAATCATTAGCATGAAACCTTTTTCATTAATCGTATTTCTTTCATCTTTTTGACATTACATATTTTATAAAGAAAAATGACTTGTATAAGTCGCTTTTCTACATCAAATTTTTTTATTCATGTTAAAAATCCTATTATATCGTAACAAAAATACCCCAAACAGAAAAAGAACAAATACATTCTTTTTTCCTTGGGGTATTTCTTATTTTCTTTATTCAAATTAAAATTGATACTCAAATACGATGTAATCAAAAAGGTTTGTAAACCCTAAGCTCTCCGCTATAGCAATTGAAGGTTTATTCACTTCCATACAGTCCCAATAAGGCACATAGCCTTGTTTGAAACATTCTTGAACAAATGCATGCGCGACTTTCTTGGCAAGATTCTTCCCTCGATGTTCTAGAATTGTCTCAATATTCACCGTATGCGTATTCTCACTTACAAATCCTGAAAAGCAAAGGCTCACCACTTGATTCTCATACAAAATCACATACCCTATTCCTTTTTCAAAAAATAATTCCACCGAATTCCAAAATGATGTAATCTGTGAAACGAAAAATGATTGTTCGAGCAAAGAGTATGTTGCAAGATTTTCCCTCGTTACTTTTAATACTGTATATGTCTCATCAATCGTTGGTTCATTATATATTTTATACGCACCCTCATATAATTTGTATACTTTTTGATTGGATTCCTCATATGATTGTTCACACAATATTTCTCTAATTGTACGATCCCATCCTACTTGATAACCAAATCCTTCAAACCACTTCAAGTCCAAACCGGCTGCTTCTTGTGCAATTTGTTCCCTTAAAACTTTTTTTATTTCAAGGTTAAACATTGTATTATTTGCATCACCAATAAATATAAAACCGTCTAAATTTCCAAGCCAAACTAAACCAGACCGTGGTTCGCTTACATTGTCTACAAATATGCGGCCCGAATTATTACCTTCAATGATAGCTTGCACTTCAATTTGCCTTTCCTTGTCTAGAAGATGTTTGCAATTCATAAACTTGTTTTTCTGCAATTCGTATATCATCTTTTTTCTTTCCCTTCCTATTTATCAGAGCTTAGGTTTCATCACTTGCTGTACAATCTATGAATCTCTGCAATAACTTTCTATCTTCTAGAAAGGAAATGGTAATACCTTCTATCTCTTCACTTCTTTTCCAATCCACTTCACAAATTAACTCATCTGGATCACATTTTTCTTTATTTCCTCCAATTATTTCGATCTCATAGTACAAAATATGAACATCCTATCCCGTTTCCTCTTTTACTTCCCGTATACAACACCCCTCAAAGGTTAGCTTATCTCATTTCCCATCATTATTTTTACATAATGCCGCTGCACCTCGAAATATTCCTCTCTCCGTTCCTTAAAATAAAACCATATTTCCTGTTCGTTTCGCATGCTTTTCAGCTTTCCGAACAAGCACGTATGATATGCCAACTAAAATAATTAATAAGCTAGCTAATAACCCTAACTCTGGAAGTACATTTATAATATTTTTACTATCCATTAATAATGAACGGAAAATTTGAAGTACATACGTTAATGGAAACAAAGCTGCTAGTACTTTGCCCCATAGTGGTAATACAGCAACTGGAATACGTACACCTGCAAAAAATTGCATCGGTTCTTCTAATATTGTAAATAGAATACTAGCATCTCGTGAAAATAAAAAAATCGTATTTAAGCAACCTCCCCACACAACAGCTGAAATACATAAAATCATAAAAGCAAATACGATATTTTCAACTGGTGGTATCGGTCTGTCATTCAGAAACAATGCGATGAGAATCGAAAACATCGTAAACATCCATACTCCTTCTATTAAATTTGCACCTGCCCGGCAATACATCATCCATACACGCGAGGCTGGTGTTAAAAAGATAAGTTCAAGTGTTCCATTTTGGCGTTCCCATGACATTTGCCATGCCGATTGAACGAGGCTCCAAAAGAAAACATATCCAATATAACCTGTAAGGAGAAAAAAACTAATCTGCTTTGGATCCATCCATTTGGCAAGTGGACTACTATTTGAGGTATCAAATGGCTTCACCGAAAAATAAGCAGTTGCAAAAAGTAACACCGGCCAAATGAACAAAGAAAAATAAACCATCTTACTATGAAAATGATTGCGATGACTCTTTTTCCATTCCGCCAAAAATATATTCATGCACTCACCTCATTTGCAATTTGTAATATCGCGTCTTCCAACCTTGCTTTATGTGTTTCTAACTGTACTATACGAATTTGATATTTTGTTAATAATGATAAAACCGTTGTTGTCATATCAAAAGACGCTTTCAATTGATAACGTATATGTTCACCCATCTGTTCTTTTTCATGTTGAATTTCTTTCATCCCTAAAGAATGTTCTAATCGTCCTATCATTTCATCCTGCATTTCTGGAATTACAATTTCTAAGTGATATTCACGGACAATCGATTGGATAATGTTTTCAGGAGTTCCTTCATAAAGAAGCCGACCTTTTTCAATGATGTAAAGCCGATCACAAAGTTCCTCTACTTCTTCAAGATAATGACTCGTTAACAAAATCCCTTTATTTTGTTCCTTTGCCAAACGATTTACCATTTCTCTCAATTTTTTCGCTACAGGGGCGTCTAGTCCTAATGTTGGTTCATCAAGAAATAAATAGTCTGGGTCATTAATAAGGCCTCTTGCAATTTGTAAACGTTGCTTCATTCCTTTTGAATATCGTTCTACAGGCATATTAGCTGCTTCCTTTAGCTCTACTTGCTGTAAGAGGAACTGAATACGTTCTTCTAATTCAACCCCTTTTAATCCATACAAACTTCCAAAATACTGCAAGTTTTCTTTCCCTGTTAAACGCCAATATAACATGCGTTCTCCACCTGCAATCATATTAATTTTTTTCTTTACAAATAAATCTTGCTTCGTGCTATCTATACCATCAATTTCAATCGTACCTGAAGTTGGTTCCAGAAGCGTTGCTAGCATTTTTATCGTTGTCGTCTTCCCAGCCCCATTCACACCTAGCAATCCTACAATCTCTCCTTTTTGAATAGTTAAATCTAAGCCATTTACCGCTTCAACTACTCTTCTCTTTTTACGAAAAAAACCTACTTTCTCTTTCAACTCATACCGCTTTACAAGTTGTTTTGCTTGTATCATACGAATCCCCCTATGCAAAATGTTTTTCAATCACATACTTCTCCATTCGTTTCACCGTGCATACACCTCCAATAAAATACGCTATCCCTAATCCTAATAACCACAGAAGTTCATTTTGTATGGAAGCAATATTTCCTTCCTCAATCATGCACAATCGAAATGCTGATAAACCATGTGAGAGCGGCATGAATAAACTCATAGGTTGTAGGAATGCGGGAAGATATCCTACTGGAAAAAAGACTCCACCCACAAGACTCATAAAAATAAACAATGTATTCTGTGTTAAATATGTATCACGAAAATAAAGCATAAACGCACCCAATACTAACGCTTGGGCGAATATTGCAAAGAAGAAAATAACTAACAAAAGTACCACAGGTATCATATTTATTTCTCGAAACTGTAATCCAAAAAACAAACCAAAAATAAAAATTGCGATGAATTCAAGTCCCACACGCAATATTCCTTGTACAGCTGCTCCTAGAAAATATCCTTGCCGAGATGATGGCGTTAATAATAAAACATCAAGTGTCCCTTCACGCAGTTCGGTTATTAGTGTCCTGCTCACAATCATTAATAGAGAAACAGAAAATGAATAAAAAACAGCTCCTAATATAACATAAGAAAGGTAATCATCCGTTTTTCCTAGCTTCGCAAAGTTAACATCTAGTTTTCCTTGAAACATAAAATGATACGTTAAATAAGCAAACAATACGATATATACACCAGTTAAAATATGCCCTAGAAAAAATGACCATGGATATGCTCTACGCATCGTATAGAAATCACGACGAAATGTAGCCTTAAACGTTAGCCACATGTTCTTCCCTCCTCCGATTTTTGAACAATTGGGAAATCCATAAATTGGTCTAAATCAACACGAATTTGTTCTAATCGTTCTCGATTTGTTTTATAAAATACGTAATAACCTTTTCGTTCCTTTTGTATAAGCCCTGTAGACTCTAACATTTTCAAATGACTGGAAACCGTTGATTTTGTAAGACTATATCGCTCTGTTAATTGCTGTGTACAAAAAGATTGAAAGGATAAATCTCTTAACATTTTTAATCTCGTTTCATCTGAAATCGCTTGTAAAATTCCTAAAAGATCCTTCGGTACCTCATCTGCAAATGACGATGTAATTTGCACCTCATAATATACTTTTATATGTGTTGAAATAAGGTTATCTATTAATAAATGAGGCGCGACAAAAGTTGATGGATATAACGTAATTGCTGATAAATCCTCATAACAATATTGCCACGTACGAGCTTTAAAAAAAGTTATCTCCTTTTCATCAATTAAACATCTCGGATGCAATTTTCTAGAAAGAGACATCGGATTTTGTTTCATTATTTCTTTCACATCGTATACAGATTGTTCTAACCATGGTTCAATCCGAAACAACTCCCGTGCAAAGTAACGTTGATGATACTGAAGTAAAAAATCACATACGATCTCTTTTTCTATATTTGGGAACATTTCCTGAAACTTTTTTCTATCTGATACACGTAATTTTTCAATTCCCTCTTCTACATAAGCTTCTTGCTGAAACTCAGAGCACCAATCTATAAAACGAAACCAATCATCACTCGCATTATTAATTGCGTGCATCATTTCTCTTTCTTCTTCTTTCATTTGATTTAATACATCTTCCACCCACTCTAATCGTTTCATATGATGAGCAGGATTACATAAAACATGTAAACTTACTAGCATTTCGCGAAATGGTGAATATACAACTTTGACATGTCGCTGAAACCATGATGTAACTTGCAACATAAGTTCTCCTCTCTTTGATTCGTTTTCCATCGAATCAATTTTATAATTTTGCAAAATTATTCAGTATATTAACAACTTGTGATGTAAACGTCAATGGAAATTCAGTAATTTTTCACAAAAAAAAGACCTAAGCTTACGCAAAGTTCTTCTCATTAAATTCTTTCATGTTTTTAAAATATAGAAATGTTTCTTTCTCCTCTCCCCCATCAAACAAATTAAGTTTGCTTGATGATTTCAGCTGCAATTTCGACATAAGACGAACCAACTGCTGGAATAATTTCAAATCCTTTACTTTCAACACACTGATACATATTCGAAACCCAAAAGGCTTCTCCTGCTTAAATAAAAAAGCAAATCCTCACTCTTCGGATTTGCTTTCCAAGCTTTATCTTTTATTAAACCCTTTTCCATTCAAAAATCCCTTCATATGCATGCGCTTCTCTTTTGACATAAAAGCACTCATTGACCCTGTCCATGTTACATCCTTTTGATTGGTAGACCTTCCCTTATAATATTCATTCGTTGTTCGGTCATATTCTTCTAGTAATTCATCATATTTATTTTCGACATACGCATTTTCATGTAAAATTGCTTCAACTGGTAAGCGCGGTTTCACTACATGCTTTTCATCTGGTACTCCAACTGTCATTCCAAACACTGGATATACTTTATCTGGTAAATGAAGTATATCACTAATTTCTTCTGGATTATTACGAATTCCACCAATATAACAAATACCATATCCTAGTGACTCTGCAGCAAGTGCTAGGTTTTGCGCAAACAATGATGCGTCTACTGTAGCTACAATAAAGTCCTCTACACCATCATATTTAATCTCTGTCCCATGTTTCTCGCATGCTTTTTCTAAGCGTTTTAAATCAGCACAACAAACAAAAAATGCTGCACAATCTTTTACATGACGATTTCCAGATAGCTCTGCTAATTGTGTTTTTAATGATTCATCTGTTACATATATAACAGAATATGCTTGCACAAAATGTGATGATGCTGCATGCTGAGCTACTTTTACCATTCTCTCAACTGTAGTCTTTGAAATCGGTTCTTGTTTATATTTACGAACTGATGTATGCTGTTCCATTTTATTTATAATTTCACTCATCATAAAACCTCCTTATTTCCTATTACTGAAAAATTAACATATTTGTTTCATTTTTCTCAACATTTATGCCCAGCTAAAAATTTCTATATACTATGTTCCTTTTTCGTATTAACCAAATTGTAACCTTTCAATTCTATACACAAAGAGGACGAATTGTTAACCATTCGTCCTTTTTCGTTCCTGACATAATCAGTTATTTAAGCTGCTTTCAATACTCTAACACCCTTTATAATATTCCAAACGAAATAATAAATTCCTACAATTGCAAACGTTACATATGTTACAATCATGCCAATTCCAACACTTGCTGATTCTCCAAAACTTAAACCGAATACACCCGAAAGTGCTATTCCCCCAAACAAAATTGCATATGGGAAAATATGTGTCCACAATGCTTTTTTCGCATGATATTTCACATCTTCCTCTGCAATAAAGTAGACGATGATCGGAAATAGAAATGGTGCAAAGAAAAGACTAAAGTAACAAAGAGAAGATAAAATATTATTGCCTTTCATACGATTCACCCCTAAAGTTTCGTTGTTTTTGTTACCTTTATTATGTCATGCAACTACTTTAGGAACTATCGCTTTACCTTTCACTCAGATTACATTTTTGTAAGATTTATCGCTATATGCGATTCATTAGCCAATACTGTGTAATAGCAAAATATTCTCGAACATTCGACTGAATGATAATAGGTTTTGGCGTTTTAGCGGCAAGTCCATCTACCTTCAATCCTTGTTTTATAGCAATTTTTTTAGCTCGAAACATATGAAAGTCATTTGTAACAATCATCCCTTTTTTCTTATTTGCTGGAATAAGTGCCTTTGAAAATTCAATATTCTCGTCTGTATTTGTTGAACGATCTTCCATAATAATTCTTTGTTCTACAATATTCTGCTTCATTAATCCTTGTTTCATAGCTAGCGCTTCCGAAATAGCTTCTCCTTTTCCTTTCCCACCAGATACAATTACAATCGTCTGTTCATGTGTCTTTAAATATTCCGCGGCTTTATCGATGCGGTATTGTAAAGAATAGGAAGGCTCCGTTCCTTTCACCTTCGCACCTAAAAGAATCATGTAGTCTACATCATCTGGCGCTTTCATATGGCCATGTTTATAAATGTTGTATTGTAAAACACCCATATAACCTACTATAATCATCATCAAAATTAAACTATACCTTATTAACTTTTTCTTCTTGTACATTCATATTTACCCCTACTTTTTCTATATTTTCATCATAATATCCTCGCAATTATTTGTATAGTTTTAATTTCCAAAGATATCCTAATTCAGTATCGAAAAGTAATATTTGTAATGAATAAGGGAATATTGGATAAGGTATACACAATTTATAATGTGAATTTGCATTAAGGGGTGCAAACATTGATTGTTTTTTTATGTAATGTAACATTATTCTTTTTATTATTTCTTATCTCGCTTAAACTACTAGGAAAATCAGCACTCGCACAGCTTACACCACACGATTTCGGGGCAATTATCTTTTTATCCTATTTAGCTTTTCGAGCTGTTCCCGTTGATAGTGCTTTGCAAGCTATTGTAGGTATGATTGTTATTACATGCCTCCATCTTTTTATTACAAAATTAAGCTTGCTAAATAAACTAAATCGTTTTATTCTCGGTCACCCCATTATTTTAATTAAACATGGCGATATTGTTTTTGAAAATCTAAAAAAAAGTAGATATCCCATTGCCGAATTACTTTCCAATCTTCGCGTAGCAGGATATCCTAGCGTACATGAAATCGAATATGCCATTTTAGAAGCCAATGGCGCCATTAGTATTTTACCAAAAAGAGAGCTTGTCCCTCTCACTCCAAAAGATATGCATATAGATGTAAAATATGCAGGGTTACCAATTGCCCTTATCGTTGATGCACAAATTCAATACGATAATTTAAAATTAATTCATAAAAATGAAAAATGGCTTCGGAAAGAGTTACTAGAAAAAGGATTTGAAGATATAAAAAACATTGCATTTGCTTCTGTACAAGAAACTGAAGGCTCTTTTGCAATTAGCCTAAAAAATAAGAAATCCCCTTAAATACGCTAAGGGGATTTCTATCATGCCACATGTTTTCTTTCTATATTTCGTACTGATACCGGATTATAAATACGATTCATTCCAAATACAATAATCGCTGTTAATAATTCCGCAGCCGGCATTACAAGCCAAATTCCGTTCACTCCAAACAGTTTTGGCATAATCCAAAGCAATGGAATAATAAATAATAATCCGCGACTTAAAATAATTAAGACTGATTTTGTCGTTTGTCTTACTGACTGAAAATATTCTCCGTACACGATGTTATAGCCTAAAAATACATATTGAATAAAGAAAAGACTAATCCCGTTTACCGTTAGCATAAGTAATTCTGTCGACTGAACATCAAACAATCCGATGATATATTTCCCAAAGAATAACCCTATCACAATTGCTACACATCCAAGTGCAACAGCTGTTTTCACTGCAAATTTTAGTCCTTCTTGTAACCGCTCAGGTAAATTTGCACCATAATGAAAGCTTGCAATTGGTTGCAAAGCCGCTCCAACACCAAAGAACAATAACAAAGTCATTGAGTGAATACTATTTACCATCGCATAAGAAGCGACCCCTAGTTCTCCAGCATATTGAATAAAAGCTATGTTAAAGCCAATCGTTACAATTGCTACTGTTATCTCTGTTGTAAAACTCGGAAAACCAATCACCATGATTTGCTTAACTGTATCCCATTCAAAATGAAATTTCGTCCATTTTAAAATACTGTTTTTTCTAAAGAAATGGCTTAATAAAACAAGAAAACCAATTGCTGCAGATAAAATTGTAGCTGCAGCTGCACCAGTTACCCCCCAGCCAAATATGAAAATAAAAATATAGTCAAAAACAATATTTAATAACGCTGTTACAACAAGTCCTGCCATCGCTAAATTTGGATTGCCATCGTTTCGTATAAACGTACTTAAAATATTTTCTAGTACATATATCATTCCAAATGTTAATAATACAGTTAGATAATCTAATGCGTACGGCAGAATTACTTCATTAGCTCCAAATAAATAAGCTAAATCTTCTATTCTCCATAAACAGATGACCATTAAAGCACCAACAATTACCACAGCTACTGTCATAGACTGTGTAAAAATTGATCTCGCTCGCTCAATTTTATTTTCACCTAACGCTATGGAATATAGTGTAGCTCCGCCCATCCCAATCCACAATGATATAGAAAAGAAAATGGAAAAGGCCGGGATAGCAACGTTTACTCCCGCTAAAGCATTCGCTCCGACGCCCCTGCTAATCATAACGGCATCGATTACAATATTCACGGACATTAATACCATTCCAAGAACCGCTGGTATTAAATATGATAGAAATAAACTTTTTATTGGTTTATCTCTTAATTTCTCAGTTGTTTCCATAACAAAATGCTCCTTTACAATTCTCTGTTCACATTTTAAACCTTCAAGTTACTTGAAAGTCAAGCGAGAATAAAAATACATTTTTGTTATACAACCGCTACTTCCTCTTTATTACTGGAATTTGTATCTCTGTAACCTGCTCTTCTGGATTTTCCGTCACAGACCAGTCAATCAATGCAAGCTCAATTGCATCTCCTGATACTTTATATCCTTTTCTTTCAATTGTTTTTAACAACTCCCTATAAGTCCCATCTGTTTCTTCATATGGACCATGATGGTAGGAACAGGCAAACATTCCTTCTTGAATAGCAGCTGCAGTATCCACTTGAAACGGCATATAATCCAGCAAAATAAAAATGCTGTTATATTCTTGAAATTTATTTTGAAAAAGGCCCTCTTTTGACACTGTTACGCCAATATCCCCTGAAAATAAACTATCATCAATTTGCTTCATATTTTTTTGAAGCGAATGTATATAATACTCGAGCATATCGTCCGTTACATTTGGTGCAATTGACAATGCAGTAATTTTTCTTTCTGATAATTTCTTAAATGTTACATGATTCACTTTTGATGCGGTAGCTTCTTGCATCATTTCGATTTTATGATTTATTTTTGCTAACGAATATTCAATTTCCCTTTGTTTCTTCAACATCATTTCTTGTTGTTTTTCCAGCAAATTTAAAGCATAAGATGGATTTCTTTCATCAATATACTTCTTTATTTCCTTTAAAGAAATATTTAACTGACGTAAAAATTTAATTGTATCTAAGAGCGAAAATTGATCAATTGTGTAATATCTGTAATTTGTTTGTGGATCAACAACTGATGGATGGAAAATCCCTTTTTCGTCATAATATCGCAATGTCGATTCTGCAACATTATGCATTTTCGCCATTTCGCCAATTGTAAACCGCTGATTAAATAACATATTTCTTACTCCATTTCTATCAAATAAATTAATTTCTTAAAAACAAATTTATTTTTCTTTTTCGTCTCCTTCATTATATAGACATATATTCCTTATTCAAAATAAATCATCCAAATTAAAATATGCCAATTTAGCATTGATTTTTCTTGAAAATTATTATATATTTATCACGAGTTCAAATTACAAGTTCAAAAGAACTTGTATAAAGACCTCTTGTTTAATGTGTGTTACATATTGTTTTACATTAAGCAAATCCCGAGAAATCGTATAATAAAAAAACTAAAAGGAAAAGGGGAGATGAGATGGAATTTTTCTTTCAAATTGCGTTAATTTTATTAAGTACAAAAATTGCTGGTGACATTAGTGTCAGATTAGGTCAACCTTCCGTACTCGGAAAATTAATCGTTGGTATTGTAATAGGTCCGGCTGTTTTCGGTTTAATTAACAACTCCGACTTACTCACACAGTTAAGTCAAGTAGGAGTTATTCTTCTTATGTTTATGGCAGGTCTAGAAACAGATTTAAAAGAACTAAATGAAAATCGTAATTCTTCGTTAGCTGTTGCTGTTGGTGGTATCGTTCTCCCATTTGTAGGTGGTTACGTTGCAGGTCTTGTGATGGGAATGGAACAAGCAAATGCGGTCTTTTTAGGATTACTTCTATGTGCAACAAGTGTTAGTATTTCTGTACAAACACTTCGTGATTTAGGAAAAATGAAGACGCGTGAAAGTACAACGATGCTAGGTGCGGCTGTTTTTGATGATATTCTTGTTGTTATTTTACTAGCATTTGCTATGAGTTTCCTAGGATCAGCTGATGTAAGCTTAACTATAATCATCTTGAAAAAAGTGGTCTTCTTCGCATCTATTATCTTAATTGGTTGGAAAGGTGTTCCACTGATTATGCGCTGGTTATCGCCACTACGCGTATCAGAATCTATTATTAGTGCAGCCCTTATCATTTGTTTCGCTTTTGCATATTTTGGCGAACTATTAGGAATCGCTGGTATTATCGGAGCATTTGCAGCAGGTATTGCAATTTCTCAAACGGATTATAAACATGAAGTAGAAAAGAAAGTAGAACCAATTGCCTATGCAATGTTCGTCCCAATCTTCTTTGTAAGTATCGGTATGAACATTACATTTGTAGGGATTGGAGATAAAGTATGGTTTATCTTAGCATTAACAATCATTGCTGTGTTAACAAAGCTAATTGGTTGCGGATTCGGAGCACGTATAACAGGATTTGATTTCCAATCTTCTACAATTATCGGATCTGGTATGGTTTCACGTGGTGAAGTCGCTCTTATTATTGCAGGACAGGGGCTTACTTCTGGACTACTAGCACAAGATTACTTTACAGCAATCGTTATCGTCGTTATTTTAACTACAATGATTACACCGCCAATGTTAAAATATTCATTTGGCGTAAAAGATAGACAATTAAAACAAAGTGCATAAGACAGTTGTAGCAAAATGAAAAAGCAAGCCATTATACGGCTTGCTTTTTACTATGAAATACGTTCCATTGCTGTCTTCAATGTCCCGACAACAAAAGCAATTTCTTCACTTGAAATAATAAGCGGTGGCGCTAATGTTAACACGTTATTATAACCTGCTGTTGTCATTCCGTTACGTCCAATGATTAACCCTTTTTCTTTACAAGCATTCACTACACTTGCAATTTTATCATTATCAATTGGTTCTTTTGTCTCTTTATCATTTACTAACTCCATACCAACTAATAAGCCTTTTCCCCTAATGTCTCCAACAAACGGATGATCTCCAATCTCTTCCTTTAACTGTTTTAATAAAAGCGATCCCATTTGTGCAGAACGCTCAATTAAATTTTCATTTTCCATAATTTCTAAGTTTTTAAGTGCTAACGCACAAGCAGCTGGATTCCCGCCAAACGTATTAATATGCCGGAAAAATTCATATTCTCCAGTCCCCTTAAACGCTTCATAAATTTCTTTCTTCACTGCTGTTGCTGATAATGGTAAGTATGCACTTGTAATCCCTTTTGCCATTGTAATAATGTCAGGCTTTACATCATAATTCATAAAACCAAACGCTTTTCCAGTACGTCCAAAACCACAAATTACTTCATCACTAATAAGTAGAACTCCATGTTTTTGACAAATTGTATGAACAGCTTTCATATAATCCTGAGGTGGCATCAAAATACCACCCCCTGTAATAATTGGTTCCATAATAAATCCAGCTATCGTTTCACTTAGCTCCCATGTCATAACACGGTCAATTTCCTTCACACACTCTATATCATAAATATTTTGCGATTCCACCCCTGGCATTCGGTAACAATCTGGCGGCGTCACATGTAAAAATCCTGACGCAAACGGCTCATATTGATATCTACGCTGCGCTTGTCCTGTCGCTGCCATCGTCGCCATTGTATTGCCATGATAACCGCGATAACGTGACATAAATTTATAACGATGTGGTTGCCCATTATGTGCACAATATTGCCTTGCAATTTTAAAGGCCGTTTCATTAGCTTCTGATCCACTATTAGAGAAAAAAATAACATATTCTCCTCCAAGCCATTCATTTAACTTTTCAGCAAGCTGAATTGCGGGTTCATGTGATTGAGACATTGGAAAATATGATAGTGTTTGCAATTGCTCATACGCTGCATCAGCAAGTTCTTTTCTTCCATACCCACTATTCACACACCAAAGCCCACTCATACCATCTAAGTATCGTTTCCCCTCTATATCTTCCACCCAACATCCTTCGGCTTTTGTCCCAACCATTGTGCTATTTGGGCTAAAAGGGCGCATGCCATGCCAAACATACTTTTCATCCTTTGCTAATAACATATCTGTTTGTTTTGTTTTCACCATACATTCCACCTTCCAAAACAACTTATATTTCTTCAAGCTGTACTGGTGCCATGATGAGGTAAAGTTTTCTCTATTTATTTTCATTCCACATGAACGAAACAAATCCTACCAACTGCAGCGTAATATTTTTAAGCAAAACCCCAAAATAATAGAGCTCTCCAAGAAACTGGAAAGCTCTCTTTCTTCTTAATGCGTAGACACATCACTAACCCCATGACCTGTATTAGATTTGACAAGGATTTCATCAAACTTCGCTGCATCTTCTTTCTTGCTTGAGAAAATTGTTCCTAAGTACGCTGCTAAAAATCCAAGTGGAATAGAAACAATCCCAGGTGTTGTGTAAGGGAATAACGCTTCTCCGACAAAGATTGCTTTTCCAGCCTCAGGACTCCAAACATTTGGGCTCAGTGCCACTAATGCAATAGCTGAAACTAAACCAACAACCATTCCGCAAATCGCTCCTGTTGTATTAAAACGCTTCCAATAAATTGTAAACAAAATAACCGGTAAGTTCGCACTTGCAGCAACGGCAAACGCTAACGACACGAGGAATGCAACGTTTAATGTTTGAGCAAATAGCGCTAAAATAATAGATAATACCGCTACCCCAATTGAAGCATAGCGCGCCATTGATACTTGTTCTTTTTCTGTTGCTTTACCTTTACGAATGATCTCATTATAAAAATCATGTGCAAATGCAGAAGCTGCTGTTAATACAAGACCTGCCACAACAGCTAAAATCGTTGCAAATGCAATTGCAGAAACGAAAGCAAATAAGAAATCTCCACCAAGTGCTTTTGCTAATAAAGGTGCTGCCATATTACCAGCTGGGTTTGCTTGAATAATCGCAGCATTCCCTACAAATGCAGCTGCACCAAAGCCTAGGAAAATCGTCATAATATAAAATGCACCAATTAACCATGTCGCATATACAACAGACTGACGTGCTGTTTTAGCATCACGAACAGTGAAAAAACGAACAAGAATATGAGGTAAACCAGCTGTCCCAAGAACAAGACCTAAATTTAAAGAAAGCGTATCTAAACCATCCTTATATTTCACACCTGGATTTAAAAAAGCTTCCTTTAGAGGTGTTGCCGTTTTCATCTGCGCAAACATTTCTGTCACGCTAAAATTAAATTTTGCAAATACGATTACTGAAATAACAAATGTTCCCGCCATTAGTAAGACAGCTTTGACAATTTGTACCCAACTCGTCGCTGTCATACCTCCAAAAATTACATATACCGTCATTAACGTCCCAACGATTAAAACAGATGTCGTATATTCTATTCCTAATAATAATTTAATAAGTGCTCCTGCTCCCACAAGTTGTGCAATCATATAGAAAATTGAAATTGTCATCGTATTTAAAGCTGCAACTCCGCGTACCTTTTTCGCATCAAAACGAGCTGCAATCATATCAGCTAATGTATATTTCCCTAAGTTTCTAAGTGGTTCGGCAACAAGATATAATACAACTAAATAAGCAACAAGAAAGCCTATGCTATAAAAGAACCCATCAAATCCAGTTAATGCAATTGCCCCTGCAATTCCAAGAAAAGAAGCAGCTGACATATAATCCCCCGCAATGGCCAGACCATTTTGCCACCCAGTCAAGCCTCCTCCTGCCGTATAAAACTCATTCGCATTTTTCGTCTTTTTCGATGCAAAGTATGTAATGACGAGCGTACCAA
The DNA here is from genome assembly GCF_900107445.1 of Bacillus sp. 166amftsu. Classification (NCBI taxonomy): domain Bacteria; kingdom Bacillati; phylum Bacillota; class Bacilli; order Caryophanales; family Bacillaceae; genus Bacillus; species Bacillus sp. 166amftsu. The sequence goes on from NZ_FNQA01000007.1 coordinate 117,270, forward strand.
GGACGATAATCAAAAATAGTGCAAACGCCGTTGTATTCAAGTTTATCCCCTCCCTTTTTGTATATCTTGAAGAATCTTTTGTGAAGTCTCGTCGAACGATTCTGCTTTTTTGCTATAGATCATACATAACGCCCACGTCATAACAAATTGTGCAAAAGCAAAAACCCAAGCCCATGTCACATCACCAAATACTGGTGTATTTAATACCTTTGAATAAGAAGTTAAAATCGGCAATGCAATAAAAAAACTTAAAAAGAAAATACTCATCGGAACAATAAATTTCCGTTTCTTTTCTAGCAATAATTGAAATTCTTCTGATTGAACGACTTCTGTATAATTTACCTCCCCTTGTAACTTACGTGCCGAACTATCTCGTTTCATTCGCCCTCTCCCCTCTCCTTCATTCTTTAAATAAAATTCTCCCTCGCCTCTACAAAAATGCAAATTTCACAAATATTCAGAAACTTTATATTTATTTTAGACAATCTCTTCTTCTCTGCAAAGATTTTTCGATAGACATTTTTCGGCATATTTTTCTAATTTCTTAATATATTTTTGCAAAATAAAGAAGTAGCGCTCACCGCACTACTTCCTTATTTTTCTCTTTTTCTAAGTTTCGTGCCGTCCTACTTAATTCAACATCTTTTCCATCTTTATACGTACCAAATAAAAAATCATACACTGGATTCGACACACCAAACCAATAATTTTCATTTTTATAATGATGCAAAATATGTGTTTTTTTTAACCATCTACCAAAACGAGTCAACGGACGAATTGGTCTATGTGCTATATAATGTTTCCATTCATAAACAAGTAACATTATAATCATTCCTATTCCAAATGAGAGTGTAATCGTTACATCTTTTGTGATCCCATATAGAATGAACAAATAAATTGTAAACCCTGGCAGGCTATACCAAGCTGGTAAAAATAATAATTTTAAATCATCAGGATACACATGATGGTCATAATGTAATCTCTTTAACATTTTCAGTAAAAATGGATTTTTTGGAGGCTTCATATGAAATAAAAATCGATGCGTAACATATTCATTGACTGTATAAAAAATGATACCAGCAAGACATGATATACCCGCTATTCCTGTAAATAATTGCATTTGCAAAATAATGATAAAAAGAATCATTACCCCAATCATAATGATAATATCATGTTGTAAAAAAAACTCCTTCCATACTCTTTTCATTCATCCTATCCCCTTTCTTCGAAAAAACAGCCGTAACATATCGTTACGACCCTTTCTATCTTATCTATGTTACTCTCTTTATATTATAAATTAGCTCGTTGCTCTATTGTAGAGAAAAAATCATTCGAACCAAATATATTTTGTTTCGGTATAATATTTTCAACTGCAAAGACAGTTACTTCTCCTCTCTGCACTTCTCCAATTATAAGTCCCAACACTTCATGATTTACAGCAAATGTTAATTGCTTTGTTTGAAGTAATCTTTCAACAGTTTGAAGAACAGCCTCATATAAAGGGTTCCTATCCGTTATTTCTTTTCTAATCTTTGGCGCTAATGTAATGATAATTTCTTTTCCATTAACTGTGGTTCGATACATAAAAATCTCCCCTTCGGTCTTATATGAACAACTGTAAGGCTTTATACGCAAAGTGAATCGAGTACCCGACTATAATGAAACCAGCTCCCAATGTAATATAACCGAGTGCCTTTGGCTTAAGTAGAGTTCGTCCAAAATGAACAGAAAAAGCGATATTTAAATTCCACAAAATAATACCACCAATGATGCAAAGGCTATATAAAAACGCCTCCTGCTTTGTGACTTTCGTAAGCAGTGAACTAAGCGTACTTCCATATACACCAAACCAAAAGACAAGATTTAATGGATTAGATACCGCAATGAAAAAACCTGCCATATAGGATTGATGAAGTCCTCCTACCTCTTCTTGATTATATTCCATATTTGAATGTAAAATTCCTTGTTTTACACTTTGAAATCCTAAATAAAACAGTAAGAAAAAACCTATACAATACATAAATGCCTGTACATATGTATACATAAATACAGAAGACAATCCAAAGTAAATAAGAAGCATAAATAAAACATCTGCACTCATGCCCCCTATTCCAACAAGCCAAGCGTGCCAAAACCCACGTTCAATCCCTCTTTTTAACATTTCAATATTAATCGGTCCTACTGGTGCAGCCAATGAAATACCTAGTACAATTTGTTGTATAATCGCTCCAAACATAGTTCTATCCTTTCCTACTCCTTTTATATTAGCTAATGAAAACACGACAAAATATAGACTATCTTTTTCAAAAAATATACACCATTAAAATGTCCTTTTTTATCCAAAATATGCAAAAAAGCCGTCCATAGGCGGCTTTCACTTCTCTATTTTATGATGAAATGGACATTTACCTGTAATCGGTTGAATATCGTCTCCAATAAAATATTGCTTCCACTCACGATGCTCTGGGTCACCATAATGACTGATATTCGGATGTTTCGGCAATTGATCCCATTTTTCCACCCGTTCTCTGACCATTTGCCGCGAATAAGCACCTTTGGGCCGATCTCCTTCTAAACCGTCAAATATAATTCGCGGCTGAAATCCTATAATGAGTGAATTTCCTAAATGTCGCGTTTTTCTTTGTTCATAAGCAGGAGCGTTTCCAAAAGCAAACATAGGCTCCCCACCAAATGAAAATTCCCATAAGTAATGATCTGGATTTTCTGGGATTCTTTCAGGCCATGGCTGTTCATCTGCTTCATGTAAATATTGTAGCACTTTCCAAAAGTAAGAACGATAATACTCAAGTGATCGTTCTTCATATTCCGGTTCTACAAATAGAAAAAAACCTCTTCTTACAACAGGTCGTTCGTTCATCAACTCCAAAAAAGAACACATCGTCTGTGGTAAATGATTCCAATCATCATGAGACAAGAATGAGTAGCGAAGTTCATTCTTCTTTAAGGCTGTTAAACCAAAATAACAAGGAAACGATGGATCCAATACAACATTAGAAAAATTTCCAAATTCCTCAGAAACCCATATTGGTATATCCTTCCTCATTTTCATTCCTTCATTATCCAATAAATAAGACTGATTCATTCTCTCACCTCATTATGTACAGTACTCACTTAAACATATTAGAAAAAGAGCTTGTCCTATACCATAAAAAAACTTGCGTAAAAAATTATTTAAAAATACAAAAACTTAAAACCGCTTACTTGACTAAAATCTACCATTTCATGTATATTAAAACTATCATTTAGCAGAATATTCGATAATATATTTTTTTAGTTTTATGAATTCGCGAATATTTCAAATGAACTTTACTAAATGAAAAAGTAATCGTTTTTTAGGGGGAATTGTAACATGCAAGGAAAAGTAAAATGGTTCAACAATGAAAAAGGCTTTGGATTTATCGAAATTGAAGGCGCTGATGATGTATTCGTACATTTCACAGCTATTCAAGACGAAGGCTACAAATCTTTAGAAGAAGGTCAAGAAGTATCTTTCGACATCGTTGAAGGAAACCGTGGACCTCAAGCTGCTAACGTAGTAAAACTTTAATCCAACATATAAAAGGGGGTTACCTTACTTGGTAACCTCCTTTGTTATTCCTTTGTATATTTCCTTTTTGCAGGGTAAAAACTATGTGAAATGCGACAGAATACAAAGGAGGAATTGATGATAGTGAGCTCACATGTGAATGATTTTGAAGAAGTAAAATTCCGCGTAGAAACAGCGCAAAAAATGGTAGGCTCTGCAACAATTACAATGGATCCCGAGTCATTACAACATGCGACAATTGCAGTCGAATCTGCACGTTCTCAGCTTGAAACAATGAAATCTGTTGCGACAGATTTAGACGAACCTTTTTTAATGAATGAAGAAAAAAAATTAAGTCTATGCGAACACCAATTGAAAGAAGCGAAACATTAAAAAAGCATCCAGAGGTACCTCTGGATGCTTTTTACGATAATTGCTCTCCATATGCTTTTAACTGTTCTCCGACAGTGCACTGCCGAATACAAAAAGAATGGGCATAGTATTTACTATGTGTCTTTCGATAGTGTTCCTGTAAAAAACATCCTTCACAGTATGTTTCTAACAAATCATTTACCTCTGTAATGAGCTGCTTCTTATTCACCCCTGCACCTCTCTATTCCAATATTTCTTTATGGCTATCGATTGCTGTTCCTTCTAATGCTTGCGTGGCCAATTGATGTGCTTCTTTATTCTGTTTCCTTGACACTGGTTCACAGACAAGCTTTAATTTCATCTTCTTTGCTTTTTGTTCAATCTGATCTAAGTAATGATTTAAATGTTCATCGTAGCACGGCCATTCTCCAGCTAGTTGCTGAAGTACGACTTGAGAATCACCATGTAGTGTAACCGGTTCATATTTGATTCCTAATTCCTCTAGTACATTCATTCCATATAATAACGCTGCATATTCCGCTTCATTATTATCATATATGCCGTCTATATATGCATTTCGACGAACTCGATACACCTTCTGACCTTTTTTATAATAAATACAAATACCAATTCCAGCCTCTTTCGTTTGCAGATCATATCCCCCATCAAAGTAAATACGAATATCTTGTGGCTCCTCTTCTATTTGTTTACCGAGCTTATTCATCTCTTTAAGCGTCCATTCCGCTCCCATTTCATCATAAAACAATAGTTGCTTTACTCTTCCAGTTTTCTCAAAATCAGTTGCAAATTGAAGTGCCTCTTCTATGTTCATATAATCTGTTATTAATTCTGTTTGAAGATTCGATTTTGTTTTATACACCCAACATATTTTATATTTCATGTTAATTTCCCCTTATATAAGAATTCGTATTTTTATTTTATTATATTTTACCAAGAGTCACTGTATTGTATGCGAATGAATCAATTCATATTGTGAATAACCCCCTTAACTAAAATTAAATTAGATTACTACCTTAAATTTAAGCTGGAACATTCTGACTCTCCACCCATAAATTTTTAAATAGGATGCTCCTTTATATAGTGAAACTTTAATGAGCCTCGACCAAAAAATGAATATTTAGTTATTTTATAATAAGAAAAAATACTTAATAATATCACAATCGTTAAAGTTCCTAATCCAACAAATGCTATCTTTTTCTGAATCTCATTTGCTTTACCGGTAATTTTTACCTTAACCTTTGTTAACTCTTACTACCCGTAAATTAATTTTAGTGTAATGAATCAAAAGTACTTATTTATATATAAATAAAGAGGCTACCCAATCATTCCGATTTGGTTCAGCCTCTTTGTTTTATTCTTTACATCACTTTTTCAAATTGCACTCGTTTATTAATCCAATACATAACAGGCATACCAATAGCCATTACCACAAATTCACCCGCTGCACATGTAAGCCATGTAAATAAAAATGGCAGTTCAAATGCAAGGTGAAGTTCTATCGCTATCATAAACATTGTAACTGTAAAGATAACTGTATTAAAAATCATACGAGCCCAAACACCCTTAATAAAACGCATAGAAATAATCGTAGCGAGAAGTGCAAGAATGGATTGTCCTACTCCAAATACTAAATCATACCCAATCATAGGTGAGAAAAAGAGATTTGTTAAAAATACACCTAAGACAATTCCATAAATTGATTTCTTATTAAATACCACGAGATGATTAAACATTTCCGAAATACGAAATTGTACATTCGTAAAGCCAAATGGCTGAATAAGTGCAGAAACAGCAATATATAACGCTGCCAAAATACCATTACCAACTATAGTTTTTATTTTCATGACAAAATCTCCTTAGTTTTTTTACGTGGGATGGTCCCGAACCACGTGATTCGTTTTTAAACAGCAAATTTACATTGTACGCAATAGTCAACCATTCGTCAATAGATTCCTATCATTTACTATCCTTTCTCTTATAGACCGCGTATAATAAAGTATATGAAAGGTTTAGGAGGTTTCACTTCATGACAGCAATAATTCAAAATGAAAAAGTGATCGTTTCTATCTCTGAAAAAGGTGCTGAACTAGAGAGTGTTCGCTTAAAAGAAGACAATACAGAATATTTATGGCAAGGAGATCCTAAATATTGGGGGCGCCGTGCACCAATTTTATTCCCAATTGTCGGTAGATTAGTGGACAATGCATATTATGTAGATGGTAAGCCTTATTCATTAACACAACACGGGTTCGCTCGCGACCTTATATTCTCCGTAAAAGAGCAAAGTGAAACAAAAATTACTTATGTAGTCACTAGTAATCAAGAAACTTTACAAAAATATCCTTATGAATTTGAGTTGTATGTTTCTTATAAACTAGACGAGCAAAATATATATGTTACTTATGAAGTGATTAACCCTACTTCAAAAGAAATGTTATTTTCTATCGGAGCACATCCAGGGTTCAATTGTCCTTTAATAGAAGGTGAATCATTTACAGACTACCATTTATCATTTAATGGCCCTGAACATTTAGAAACAAGCGTTTTAAAAGGACCATTTCTATCAAAAGAAAAACAATTGGTTGTTGAAAATAAGACAGAATTACCACTTACATACGATTTATTCAAAAATGACGCCCTTATTTTTGAAAATATGAATACAAATGAAATTTCTATTCGCTCTCATAAACATAATAAATTTGTCAAAGTAGCATTTGAAGGTTTCCCATTCGTTGGTGTTTGGACATCAGGTAATGACGCTCCTTTCTTATGTATCGAACCTTGGTATGGGATTGCTGACGAAGTAGAACCAGCAAAAGATTTCAAAGAGAAAAAAGGCGTACAACCCTTACAAGCAAATGAAACATTTACATGCCGCTACAGCATTACAATTGGATAAATTGCCTTTTTTCATATTCTATCCCTCATCTTTACAATTAGGTGAGGGATTACTATCAACGAATGCTATATAATAATGGAGGTATTCAATTTTGATTGAAGTATATATTGATGGTGCATCAAAAGGAAATCCCGGTCCTTCTGGTGCTGGAGTTTTTATTAAAGGTGTTCAGCCACCTGTGCAACTATCACTACCACTTGGAACCATGTCCAACCATGAAGCTGAGTACCATGCATTACTCGCTGCATTAAAATATTGCACAGAACATAATTATAACATTGTCTCTTTTCGTACAGATTCACAGCTTGTTGAGCGTGCTGTGGAAAAAGAGTATGCAAAGAACAAAATATACGCACCGCTTTTAGAAGAAGCACTACAGTACATAAATAAATTTGATCTTTTCTTTATAAAGTGGATTCCTAGTAGTCAAAACAAAGTTGCCGATGAATTAGCAAGAAAAGCCATTTTAAAAAATTAATGGAGGTTTTAATGTGAAAAAAGGTTGGATTGCTCCTCTCGCTTTATTATTTGTCTCCTTTATTTGGGGGGCCACGTTTGTTGTCGTTCAAAATGCAATGTCATTTGTTGGACCATTTACTTTTAATGGTGTTCGCTTTTTACTTGCTGGAATCATTTTATTATTTGTCCAATTTATATTCTCGAAACAAACTTCAAAACAAGAAATTCAGTATAGTAGCATTGCTGGTTTAATTGTCGGATTTTTCTTATTTGTCGGTTATTTGTTGCAAACATTTGGATTACTCTATACTACTTCTTCTAAAGCAGGATTTTTAACTGGACTCAGTATTGTTATGGTTCCCATTCTTTCGTTTGTTTTTTTAAAACAAAAAGCTACACCTTTTATCATACTTGGCATTATTACTGCAACAGCGGGTCTATATTTACTAACCGCTGGTGATTCTTTTCAATTAAATATTGGTGATATACTCGTTCTCGGCTGTGCAATTGCCTTTGCAGCGCATATTCTCATCAACGGGGTCTTTTCTAAAAAGATATCCCCTTTATTATTGAGCACATCCCAAGTATTGTCTGTTGGAATTTTTTCTTCCATTTGTGCTTTTTTATTCGAGGACTGGGAAAAGTTATTTTCAATCTCTTTATGGACGAATTCCGCTTTTTTATTTGCTCTACTTGCAACATCCCTATTCGCAACATCAATCGCTTTTTTTATTCAAACAGCTGCGCAAAAACATACTTCTCCAACGAGAGTTGCCATTATTTTCGCAATGGAACCTGTCTTTGCTGCCTTAACAGGTGTTCTTGTCGCAAACGAACAGCTTTCTATTCCCGCAGTACTTGGTTGTCTCTGTATTTTCTTAGGTATGATCTTCGTTGAACTTCCTTCAAAAGCAAAAAAAGAAGCGCAGGCTGCGTGATGTTACGCTTGTAACGTCCGCATAAAAGCCTTTGCGCTTTTTTTATCAGTAATTTTCTCTTCTCTCAAACGCTCTAATAAAGCGATAAAATAACTGCCATCAAATTGCAATTGATGTTTAATTGTTGCCTCAATTGCTGCATTCACAAGCCCATCAGATGCACCTGTATACCCTTGACCAAACATAATAAACCCTTGTGCATCCTCTGATAATTTAAATCCTTTTGTATGTAAAAATGAAAGATAATCTTGTACTGTTTGCATGCTGTTCCCACCTACCAAAAAATTCTCCACTTCCTATCATACAAGTTTTCAGGCTTCTTGAGAATAGATAAAAACAACATTAGATGATTCGCTAATTTTCACTTTCTTTCCCTCACCTTGGTTATATTGTAAGGTGTTACATGATGTGAAGATAAAGAAAATGAAATAATCCCCTATATAAAAAGGATTCATCTACCGCATCAAGAAATAAATAAAGTGTAACTTTATTTGGCGGGAATTTTCTTCATTCCGCACCTGTCTCTCTTGATATATTCTGAACATTGAGACCAAAAGATCATTACTCACAAATAACGAGATAAAAAGGAGAAATGTAATGAAACAAGCTCTATTAATTATTGATTCTCAACAAGAACTGATTGATGGTAACGAGCAAGAATCTGCAGTATTTCATAAAGATCAATTATTAACGAACATAAATATAGCCATTCAAAAAGCAATTCAATCCAATGCTCTTATTATTTTCGTCAGAGATACTGATGTTGCTTCGGGTGTGGGGAAAGGCTTTCAAATACATGAGGAAATTAAAGTACCTCATACAGCACAAATCATAGACAAACAAGCAACCAATTCATTTTATAACACCTCTTTACATACGATTTTAAGAGAAAAAGAAATTGGCCATCTTGTTATCGGTGGTTGCAAAACCGAACATTGTATTGATACCGCCGTTAGAACAGCAACTGTACAGGGATTTGACGTCACTTTAATCAAAAACGGTCATTCTACAAATGATTCTACGATTTTATCAGCCAAGCAAATTATTGACCATCATAATAAAACACTACATGGTCATTATAATGTGGATCATTTTTCTGTTGTGAGAGATGTCGAGGAAGATTTATTTTCTCCTATTCATGATCAATACCGTGAGTAGAAAAAATCGCATTTATAAATAAAAAAGATTCCTTTTTTTAAAGGAATCTTTTTTCAACCGAATATCTGCGCAGCAATGCCATATAATCCACCATTTCGTTTCAAAAATTGAGTGCTGTTTTTCATCATAACTGGTGGTTGATTTACCTTTTGAAATCCAGCTGTCTCGAGCACTTTCATAAAAAATTCTTTTCCTTCTGGTACATCAATTCTAAGTCTTCCCTTATAGTCTTTTGCCAAATGATGAACAATTGTAGTTGCGATATTATCACTCGGCGCAACAATCGGTCCTATAATTCTATTTTCTGGAGTTTGCACGCTCATTCCATATCCTACAATATTATTTTCTTTGTCTTTTACAACCACACATTGTTCAGATTGTTCAATTCTTCTCTGTATAAAATTGCGTCTATTTACACCGCAAGCCAATTCATCTAACTTCACAATTCTATTACTATCTCCCTCGCCATAATCCATAAAAGTGTACTTCTTACTCCCCTCAAAACCCATGAGAGTTACATACTGATTACATATATATTTCGAAACATGACTAACCGCTTGAAAACCTAATTTTTCATATAAAGGTTTTCCCTCTTCTGTAGCAATAAGCATAATCGATGTCTTTTCTGAAACATTTCTTATACAAGCCTCTGTTATTCTTCTGCCAATCCCTTTTCCTTTATACTGCGGATGTACAATGACCATGCCAATAGAAGCTAGCTTCTCTCCATATAAGATAATAGCTGCACTGGCAATACATTCGCCTTTCATATTCTTCCCACCATATACAATTCCTGATTGGAAAATTGTTTTGATTTCTTCTAAACTATAATCCCATCCAACTAATTCAGATAAATGTATAAGATGCGGGATATCTTTTTCCTCAATTCTCTCTATTGTAATCACTATCTACCCTCCCACTATATTCCATAAAGGTTGCTCGCTTAATAAAGGAAAACTTTAATCAGTGGGGGTTTTCTTCATCCCCCACTGATTATTAGTTGAACCAATCGGGCTTTTACGGGAAGTTGATCCCCCACCTATCTTCCTTGTTTCTCTCTGAATCTTGAGATAGGGGTCTTACTGCCCGTTAATGCGGGATAAATAGGAAAGAGCTCTATTATTCTTGCTTATTAATAATTTGTGCTAAATCCATAAAAAAGCTTAATGATTCAGGGTTGGCCATGGAACCTTGATTGACTACTTTTTCTGCCGGAAACCCTAATAAAATTTTTCGAATTAGAACTTCTAATTTCTTTCCACTCAATGTTTTCGGAATTTGCTCTACTACGTAAATTTCGTCAGGTACAAAACGTGGTGAAACTTTTTGTTTTATTTCGGCTTTTATCGCTTCTTTTAGATTATCACTCATATTTACTTCAGGTTTTAACACGACGAAAAGTGGCATAAATGATTGACGTCCAAGGAGCTCTAAATCCACTACTAGACTCTCCATAATAGCATCTAGCGACTCAACTATACGATAAATTTCGCTCGTCCCTAGACGTACACCTAGCCGATTGATCGTAGAGTCTGATCGTCCGAAAATAACACAGCTTCCTTTATCATCAAATTTAATCCAATCACCATGTCGCCAAATCCCTGGATACATCTCAAAATAACTTTCAAAATAACGTTTATTCTTGTCATCTCCCCAGAAATAAACGGGCATCGATGGCATTGGTGCCATTATAACCAATTCCCCAACTTCATTAATAACTGAATTTCCCTCATCATCAAATGATTGTACGTGGGCTCCTAAAGAACGTGCTTGTATTTCTCCAGCGTAAACAGGCAATATAGGCGAACCACCAACAAATGCCGTACATACATCGGTCCCTCCACTAGTTGAAACAAGCCACACATCTCTTTTCACATTCTCATATATCCACAAGAATCCTTCTACCGATAGAGGTGAACCTGTTGAACAAATAGCCTTTAACCTAGAGAAACGATGTCTTTCTTTTGGCTTAACCCCGAATTTCATACATGTGCTAAGGAAACCTGCACTTGTACCAAAGAAAGTAACACCAACTTCTTCTGCAAAATCCCATAATATATGTATACTCGGATAAGATGGACTGCCATCATATAAAACAATTGTACCTCCAGTTAACAGTCCCCCCACTAAAAGATTCCACATCATCCATCCTGTCGTTGTAAACCAAAAGAACACATCATCTTGATTCACACCTTGTTCAACTAATAATGTTTTAAGCTGTTCTAATAGTATTCCACCTTGACTTTGTACAATCGGTTTTGGCAACCCTGTTGTTCCAGAAGAAAATAAAATCCAAAGAGGATGTTCAAATGGAACCTTTTCAAAAACAAGCTCACAATCTCCTCGCAATAGATCCTTCCAATACATTGTACGATTATTCAATTTAGAGTCATTACTGCTAACATAAGGGATTAAAACAGTCTGTTTTAAAGTAGGTAGACTCGATTGAATTTCCGAGATATTTGTTATTCTATTCTGAATTTTACCATTATAAGAATATCCGTCAACCGCAAATAAAATTGTCGGTTCAATTTGTTTAAATCGATCAATAACAGTATTTGTCCCGAAATCAGGAGAACAGCTGGACCAAATGGCTCCAATACTGGCACATGCTAAAAAAGCAATTACTGTTTCAGGAATGTTAGGCATATAAGCAACTACACGATCTCCTTGTTTCACTCCTAATTCCTTTAGAGAATTTGCCACCATCGCTGTCTTTTGCTGAAGTTCTTTCCAGCTTATTTCTGTTCTCCGAGTGGTTTCTGATTGAAAAATTACTGCTGGCTTATTTCCTCTTACATTTCGAAAAACATGTTCCGCATAATTTAAAGTAGCACCTGTGAACCATTTTGCCCCGGGCATCTTTCTTGATTCCAAAACTTGATTATATGGTGTGTTAGATTTGACTTGGCAGTAATTCCAAATATTTTCCCAGAACATTTCAAGTTCGTCAACAGACCATTTCCATAATTCACTCTGATTGCTAAAAGATAAATCCTTCTCTTGTTTAAGCCATTTCATAAAGAGACTGATACCTGATTTTTCTATTTGTTGTTGTGATGGCTTCCATAATAGGTCCCCTTCAGTAACCATTTTCATTGTTATTCATTCCCCCTTAGCTAACAATTTTTTAGACGTAAATAATAACTATATACAGTATTTGCTCTTTAAAAACCTTTTTTTCAAAGGAGGAAGTTCGTACTTTAATAAAAAAAGCTCTCCTATAAAAGGAGAACCTTTTTACTACTAGCTTAATAAACTTATGTCTAAAGAAACTTGAACTTGTAATTACCTTCTGCTTTCATTCTTTCAAACTCTTCTTTATGCTCTACATACAAATGGACTTTTTCTACATCTCTCACTTTACAACCAACGCCCCTGATTGGAACATAACAGCAGAACCATACCTCTCTTGAAACCATTTCTGTTGTCTTAGTAACTTGAATTTTTTATTTATTATTCTTTTCTTTTTTGTTGATACTCAAAGAATGAGGTTACTCTCCCTCCTATTCAGTTACCCAAACTTTCTCCTTCTTTCTATACTTACAACCCTGTTCTTAAGTATGATCAATATATAAAACCCCTTCTCATAAAGAAAGGGGTTTTACATAATTTTATTATCTTATTCAGTTACTTGATACACGATACGATACATGCCTCTTTTCAATCTTTTCCTCTATTTCTCTTAAATTCTCTTTATCACTTAATAATAATTGTTTATTCTCTATCAATAATTGTTTAAAGGATTTTCTTATTTTCTTTCGCATAATTTTTTCCTCCTTCACTATTACAAATAACTTATCAAAGGATTATTTATATAAAAGATAAGTGATTATCTGTATAGTTTTATAATAAAAGATTCATGTGAAATCTGTTTGAATTCCAGATGAAAACTAAGTATTTTTTCTGACAACTCCATCAATTGAAAGAAGTTACATAAAAAATAACGTCTAATCAACATATACTTGATTAGACGTTATTTATAGTATAAAGCATTTCTTTTTTATAACATATTTATAAACATTTCGGGTCTTCCCCAGTTCATTTCTCCACAAACAAAACGTACTTTCTCTTCATCAATTGTATGCAAACCTTCCTCTAACAAACAGGAAATTGGAACTTCACAATGAATTCTTGCCAATTGTAATGATATATTTAAGTTTTCCAAATCATTTTCAATTTTTGTACGCTGTGCTTTCGTCAATGACGCTATATTTTCTAGTACTGCCGCTACTGTACCATGTTCTTGAATTAATTTATACGCTGTCTTCTCACCAATTCCTTTTACACCTGGGTAGTTATCACTCGTGTCTCCCATAAATGCTTTCGCATGAACGATTTGCCAAGGCTCTACGCCTTTTTCTTCCATAATCTTCTCTGGCGTATAATATTCATAGTTTCCGATTCCTTTACGAAGAAGCATTACGGTAACATTTGTATCAACAAGCTGTAATAAATCTGTATCACCTGTTAGAATATATACTTCCGCCTCACTAGCGTATTCTTTTGCTAACGTACCAATACAGTCATCAGCTTCATAGCCCTTCATTCCAATTACAGGAATAGATAACTGTGAAGTCATCTCTTGTACTAAATCAAATTGCGGAATCAATTCTTCTGGTGGCGCTGCACGGTTTGCTTTATAATTTGAGAACGATTCCGTTCGGAATGTCGTACTTCCCATATCCCAGCACGTTACAATATGCGTCGGTTCAATTGCTTGGGTTGCTGTTAATAAATGTTTCATATAACCATGAATCCCATTTGTTGGGGTACCGTCTTTTCTCTTCATAAATTGTCCATAAACACTTGTTGCGTAAAAAGCACGAAATAATAGTGCCATACCGTCAACTAACAATACTTTTTTCATAATTCCTCTCCTACTAACAAAAAATAATAACCTCACGTTATCTCGTAAGGTTATATAAATAGATTACCATTCTACGTTTTTGTTCAACTTTATCCATTATACAATGTTTTCATATATTTAGCACCATTAACAGCTCAAGATGTTTGACTACAGCATGTGTGGAGCAATCCAGAATACGTATTTTTACCTGTTGAAACGACTACAGCCTTCGCAGTTCCATTCACGATATGCGTGCCTTTAAAACATACATTTTCAAGTTGAATTGGATTGTAGTCTTTCATTCGTTTTAATGGAATAAAACGTTTGCGTTCAAGATGATAACAGCTTTCAAATTTCTCTACATTTGCTTCTTTTCCTGTCAACACCGATTCATTTACTAACAAATCTTCTGCATATATAATACGTACATCAGCTGGAACTATATCACCTGCTGACAGAAAAACCATGTCCCCTGGAACTAGCTCTTCAACTGGAAGTTTCATTATTTTTGATTCACTATTCTGACCTACAGATGTATATCCTTCTACCCTAGAAACAGTAACTGTTACAATCTCGCACTGATTGTAATTATGAACACGTTGCTTTGCAAAACCAGGAATCATTTCGCTTAATTTCATCATTACATCAGAAAAAATTGCTCGTTTTGAAGATAATTCATTTTTCCCGTACACATGAATACGCTTCTGTGCTTCTTTCATTGAAAGACCATCTCTTGTTGTTTTAAAATAAGCAAATACAGATTTGACATCTCTAGTTGCAATTTCAATTAACAAATCTTTATTTTGTTTTAATAGAGATTGTTCTTTCAACATTTTTTTGCTTTGTTTATGTGACATGTTACCCACAATTTTATTTACATATAACATATTACCGTCTCCTCCTTTACAACATAGGAAGAAACGCTTTGTTTCTCAATTTATCTCACTTTAATCACTCATATTTCTCTATAGCTTGTTAAAGTGTGCCACGTTCAACTCATCCTTATTTCAGCTCATAACTAGCTGAACGTTATCTTATGATAAATATAGAGGGAGGAACAAGTCGTTTCCTGCCTACATCATATATTTTTGTTTCGAAGTATATGGGTAACGGAACCGAGTCAGAATTTGACATGCTCCTCACCTCCCTTTTCATTTTTTAGTTAGTACTTATAATCACAGCTTGTTTATAAAAAGACCTCTACTCATAAGCGAGTAAAGGTCATTACATACATAAATAAGCGATTCCTAATCAACATAGAAATCCGCGAACCTCTCCCTCGCCGAGTTTTAGCACTGTATAGCATAGGTACGTTACCAGCTACGTTAAGAAAAACCTTAATTCGATCATTCCTGTTGACCCATTGGCGTCTCTCGACATTTTTGGGCAGTAGCATTTCTCTATACAGGAGCCTCACCTAACAGAGACTTATTTTTATTACATAGAAAATGTTACTCCTATTTAAAATAGATGTCAACACTTTGAATTCAAACTTTTTCCTTATTACGACAAGTATTTCCTAGAAAATGATTCAAGACAGAAATACACTTATTCTAATACTAATTGTTTAAGGTTTTTCAATATGTTAAACACCCAGCAATCACGATTCCGATAGAAATTGATAAAAACATAAGGAAAAGTCCAACAGCCTGGTTATCTTCTTCGATGCTTTGGTTGATATTAAAACGCGGTGTAAGCCATTCAGCTAAATAAAACACAATAATTTGCGCTAATACTCCAATCGCTCCCCATAAAACCATATCCATTAATGAAACAGAATGAGCAGCCGTAGAATACAAAACAATTGCAAGCCCAAGAAGTCTTCCTCCAAGTGCATAGCTTGCTGCTTTATTCCCTTTAGCCATTAATGAAAATTCCTTCACTTTTGTTGTCACTTCCATAAGAAAAAGACCAATACATAAAAGACCGATTGTAACTGCTAAATAAAGTAAGAAATTTATCATTTCTAATCCTCCTTTTTAATTCCTACAGGTAAATAATATGATTCATTCCCCGTAATTTTTTCACCAGCACGTATACCAATACTACTTGGCTTCCCAGCAATTAAAAATGATCCAAACACATACGACAGCTCTTCGATCCCCTTTTCAGTCTCAAGAGAAACAACAGGAAGCTTTAAATATTTTTGAAATATAGGAAGCTCTTTTTTATACGTTTGATATGAATTTTGATTAACAATATTAGTGTCTTTATCACGAATTGTAACCGTGTCGCCTTCTCTACCGAACGAAGGTTTTTGAACAAAAGAACTTTTTCCTAAAAACAGATCTGCTTCTAGGTAAGTAGGAAGCATATATTCTTTAATCCATTGTTGTTCCTCATTTGTATAAAAAGCACCTGCCTCCGCTAATCCCCAAATGATACATTGAACCGATTTCGGCTGCAGTAGAAAAGATGAAATCGGATTTATAATAAAAAGCTTTCCTTCCTTTACAAGCTGCAGTAATTCGATCCCTACAAGATCTCCAGTGTTAGGATCTTGGTCCTCAACTAAGTGTTCAATAGGATATGTCTGGCGATACAAAACATCAATTGGTACACCATCTCCGTCAAGTAAAGCATCTTCAGTAATTCTGAGTTCTGACATTGACACCACTTTGTTGCTAACCTGACATAGCTGACTCAAATACCGAGTTGTATTCCAATCTTCTATATGTTCATGATGGGCTGTAAAGACAACGTTTGGTCTTTCTATCCCTTTAACCGCTTCCATCACAGCTTTTGTGATACCAGAAGAGAGAAGACGTTCCTGTTTGTTGTTTGGGTCATGATACTCTAATTCTTTGCAGACCTCCCCATTCATTTGAAAGCATTCCATGATAAAAGTCGGAGTATCGCTATTAAACTCAAGCATTTTGATACCAGTATCTGTCATCGCAAAATCAAACCGTGAAATAATAGATTCAGGAAATAGAGATTTCATTCTAATAAAAGGCAGACTGGAAGAAGGAAAACCAAGTTCAAGAAGCTGAGCGTCAGACAAGGTCCGAAGAAGCCTAGCAGTCTTAAAAAATACTTTTCCCATTCGTTCCGTTGCTAATTGCAAATTTTGGATTGTTTGTTCTGTTATTTCAAAAACATGAAAAAGACTATATTCACTCCCGTATAAGTCGGACCAAAAGTGAGAGAACCTTGAATAAAATTCACTTCGTTTCTTTATGTAAAGCGACATAATTTAACCTCCGGATCCGCCCTTTGAACCGCTTCCAATTCCCCCTTTAAAATTGGACGAAGCTTGATAGGACTTAAATTCAGCAGAATTTTTGAAAGTTGATTTATTTTGATAATATCTACCACCGTAATAATAACCCCCATGATGACTTGAATGGCTGTCATCGCATCGCCACACGCCAAGTTCATCATCCCAATCCCAATCTGCACAACTCTTATCTTTTGGTTTTGAAGGGAGATCTTTTGTACAGCCTGATAAAGTACCAGCCATTAAAGATGTAAGAACACCCGTTACTAACCATTTGGTTTTTGTCACTTTCCAACGCCCCTTTATATATTATATTTTTATTATAAAAGAATTCATGATAAAGTAGAAGAAAAAGAAAGAGGGGTTACAAGTGCGGTTAGAATATCGACTCAATGATGAAGCAAAACAATATCCTGCTCTATGGAACTATGCCGATATTTCTGTGTCTGAAGCTGTCGCAAGGATGACCTGTGAGTACTTTGTTAAAGAAGGAGATACATACGTCGTAACAGCAACCTCGATGGATCCCGATGGAACAGCAGTATTATATGTGCAAAAAAAAACATTTTTCAACGACCCTTCAGAATCCACATATTCCCATATAGGTTTTGAGATTAGAGAATTACTAGGAGAAAATTCGATTTTAATAGAAAGTAAAGATGTATGGAACCATGACGAGATTGTAACGTATCTCCATTCAGATATTTTGTACGTTCAAAAAGACGGAATATTTATGGAATTCACCCTAGACTCCAGAGAGATTGATGAAGATCGAAAATGCTATGTTTATTATGGAAATTTCACAGGTGAACACAGATAAAGTGAAACTTTAATTCGTGGGGCCACTGATTATCAGCCCTCGCGAATCAGGCTGTTACGGGCAGTTAATGCGGGGTAACAATCAAATGAATTCCCACCATTTGGAGTCTATTTGATTTCTACTATTTTTATGCTTTCCACACAATGAAATTGCAATCATTTCTAACATACCGAAAAAGGGCTCCTACAACAAAAAAACCTTACGTATAAAACGTAAGGTTTTTTATATAGCCCCACACATGCCGTTCTCTCTAGATGTCCATAAACCTGCTCTCACAGGTGGATGTTCTCATAAATGCTTTCAGCTTCCTTCTTAAAAAGATGGCATGCTGTTTACATTTAGATATTGAACTTCCGTATTATACTCATTGGTTTAAGACATACATAAGCTACGTACACCGTAGGAATTTTATTTAATGTTAGTTGAAATAAGACCCCCGCACGTGCCGTCACTCGTAAATGTCCAAAAACCCGCTACTCGCAGGTGGATGCCCTCACAGCTACCGTACATCTTCCTCCACAAGGAAGGCTTGATGATGGTCACTAAATATTGAGCTTCCGTATAACTAACATCGGTTTTAGACATAAATAAGTTACGTACACCGCAGGATGTTTTATTTACTTGTCGCTATCTTATCACATTGCATGCAATGTGTAAAATGTAATGTTTTGAAGTAATTTCTTACTTGTGACCTTATTTTAATACAAAATATTTTTACATGCAAGAGGTTACTGTCCTTCTTTTACAATTTGGTTTTCTGGATAAGAAATCCAATCACTCCAGCTTCCAGCATATAACTTCACATTACGAAAACCAGCTGTTTGTAACGCTAATATATTCGGACATGCTGTTACACCAGATCCACAATAGACAATTGTTTCTTTCTCTTTATTAAGATGATGGAACCGTTCTTCTTGCTCATTTTTATTTTTGAACTGACCTTCCGCCGTGATTCCATCTTTCCAAAAATAATTTTCTGCTGTCGGAATGTGACCAGCTTTAGGATCAACAAGTTCTTCGACACCAGCATAACGTCTTGGCTCTCTCGAATCAATTAACGTAACATCTGCATTTGTACGAATTTTTTCTTTCACATCTTCCATCGTTACCAGCATGTTATCTTGTACATTCGGTATGAATTTTTTCCGTTCAATAGTTGGAGCTTCTGCTGTTATAGATAAATTTTGTTCTTTCCAAGCAGGAAAACCACCATTTAACAAATATGTTTTTTGATGCCCTACATATGTTAATAGCCACCATAAACGCGAAGCCATTGCACCTGCTTGACTGTCATATGCAACTACTGTCGTATGTTCATCAATACCAGCTTGAGAAAGCTTTTCAGCAAAATCCTGAATATCTGGAAGTGGATGACGACCGCCATGCTCCGTAATAGAACTGGATAAATCAAGATTCAAATCAAAATATAGCGCATGAGGAATATGTTCTTTTTCATACTGTTCTCTTCCCCAATTTGGATTAGCCAAGTCAAAACGACAATCGACTATGCGGACATGTTCATCTTCTATATGATCACGTAACCATTCGACTGTAACAATCATACTTAACGACCTTCTTTCTCTTGCAGGCGACCTACATACTCCATAACCATATCTTCTGTTACAATTTTACGTTGTGGTGCAACACCTCGTTTAGCAAGGTTATTAATTTGTTTCGTTACCATATTAATCGCATCTACTGAGAAATGTTTTCCATTTGATGCGAGTGCTACTGCCGCTTCAATTGCTGCTTCACGCTGTGCTTCTAGCTGTAAAAATGTTGTCACAATTTCATTTTGTTTACGAGAATGTGCTGTAATTGCTTTATGTACTTCCATCTTCTCTTCCCCCTAAATAATTTATATTTTCTTGCCAAATAACTTCATAAAAAAATGATTAGAGTTCCATTGTAAGCCGAATCATATCTCGGCATACAATTCCATTTTCAATAATCTCTTCTTCATAATGCTTCGAAAAGTAATCAAAATCAATAGAAAAAATACGAAAACCACATTTTTGATAGAAAGCAAGCTGTGAAATACTAGAATTCCCTGTCCCTACTTCAAGATTATGCATGTGTTTTTCTTTGGCAGTTATAATTGCGTGCTGTAATAATTGTTTTCCAATCCCTTTTCCTTGTACTTCTTCAGAAACAGCGATATTCATAATTTCCATTGTTTGTGGTCTTGTCTCAAGCAATACATATACACCTATAACCTTTCCTGCCACTTTTGCAACATGGATAAGGCCGCGCTGCAAATATGCATGAATTTGCACATCACTTGGATCGGCGAGTAATAGCAATGATTTCGGTGCTATCTCTTTAGATATGTGTTCTATTACAATCTCCATAAAATTTCCCCTTTCCCTCTTGTTCTAAACCCTCCTTGTCTACCATAAGTAATACAAAGGAGGGATTCACCATGGACAACAATGAGAAAAAGTGCAACGTCATCTCGATTGATGGAAAGAAAAAGAAAAACGGAACATATTCCCACCCAAAATTAGTTGTAGATGGAAAAACATATGAGTTTTCTTCGTTCGTCTTATGCGGTGAAACACCAGATGGCAGACGCTTGGTTCTTACCCATATGATTTCTACAGATGAATTTGCAGGATTCGTAAAATCATTGGATGCTGTACTGCAAAAGAAAATTGAACGAATCTTTTTTTCATAGAGCTTTTCAAATATGAATTTCCTTTTCGATTGCTGTTAACCGTTTCCGCAATTGTTCCTTACTTTGTTCATATAGCGCTACATCGATTGTTTCCGCTAAAGCAAATAATACACTTGCATAATACTGCTTAACATCTTCCTGCATGACTTTTTTGAATGCATCCCATTTCAATTCCCATTCTTGTTTATAGTGCTGGATAAATATCTCTTCTTCATCAGCTACATATTGAGATACGACGGGCTCAAGTGATTCCTTTGTATCTTCCTGCATTGCTGCTTTATCATTTTTTTCAAAGAAGCTTTTCTCATTTTTGAAATGAGATAATGCCTTTTTAAAATGTTTTATTTCTATAGTAGGAAACGGCTCTTTATGCGTAATAATTTGGCATTCGTAATCTGCTGTCCCATTCATAGAAATAGATTCATTTTCCAACTTACATTTCACCGCGATTTCATTCCTTGCACGTTGCATCGCTTCATCGATCCATTTTTCAAGACGTAGTGATGTTGCTCGCATTTCCTGTAATAAATCATACTGAATAAAGGCTACAAGTTCCATGAGACATTCTTGCAGTTTCATTTTCACATTTCCATCTGTTCGAAGGGATGCTGGGTTAATAAATTCAGTAAATACATCGTTATAACGTAAAAATAGACGTTGCTCCACATAATATAACAGTTCTTTTACTTCATTTTGCATTGCTTGCTCTTCTGCAAGTACACTATACGATGAAATAATATGAAGTAGCTGCTCACGTTCTGCTTCATATTTTTTTATTTGTTTTTCTTTTTCATCATTTCCTTGCTTTGCTCCTTGTATCATATTTGCCAGAAGCTGATCTGCGCTTTGCAATGCGTTATATAAAGAATGGATAGATACAAGCATTAAATCATTCATCATAAAGGATGTGAATGATTCTTCAAACTTTGCAATCCCCGAATTTTCCAAAATACCATACTTTTCTTTTGCAATACTCTTTCCTTGTTTCTCCTCAAGTGCACATAAGCTTGAAATTGCAAAGAGACGTGGATTGCGAATACCATACTGTAGGAGTTGATCTGCAATATATCCTTTCACCATTTCCAACTCATCTTGAGATTGCGCTAAGTCTGCCGCATTAATTAAGAAGAACATTTTATCAAGCGCAAATGTATCTTTCACGCGACCAAGCTGAATTAAAAATTCACGATCCGCTCTTGAAAAGACATGATTGTAATACGTTACAAATAAAATCGCATCAGCATTTTTAATATATTGGAATGCAACATCCGTATGGCGGGCATTAATAGAATCTGCTCCTGGTGTATCAACAAGAGCGACTCCTTGTCTCGTTAAAGCACAATCATAGTACAATTCCATATATTCAACAAAACATGATTTCTCTTCATTCGCTACATAATCAGAGAATTCTTCTAACGTAACTTGTACTTGTTCCCCCAAGTTATTAGAAACTGCCTGATATCCCCTCTGCACCGCACGTAAAAAACTAAACGTTGTTTTTTGTTTTCCACTTGGTGATGGATATTTCAAAATCGTATCTATTTGTGATAACGCTTCTTCAAATGTCTCAATTTCATAATGAAACAATTTATAAACAGCTTTCATATCTTCTAATAACGCTTGCTCTGATTTAAATTGAACAACTACTGTACCGTGAGGCTTTTCTTCTGTAATCGGTAAAATTTGATTAATCGTCGCCGTTGTCGGATTTGGAGACACTGGGAGTACATTTTCACCAAGCAATGCATTTGCAAATGATGATTTCCCTGCACTAAAGGCTCCAAATAGCGCTACTGTAAATTGTTTCGTTTCAACACGTTTTCTTTTCCCAACAACTTCTTGATGCAAGTGTTGCAGCGCCTGCAGAGGTTCTAATACCGTTTCCGCACCCTTTACTTGTTCTAATATACGTTGAATATTTAATGTTGCTGTTGTTTTGATATTTTCTTCATGATAAGAAATGCTCTCATCTTGTATCTCTTGTTCTAGTAATCTAAACTTCTCATTTACAACCTGTTTCTTCCCTTGTAATACTTCTTCTATTTGCAATCCATCTGGTACAGATACATGACCTGCCCAAATGCCTTGTAAGTAATTCTCGTATTCATCATACGCTTTAATGTATTGTAATTTTGTTTCTTTTGCTGTCTGTAACATAGTATATTGCTCAATTTCTTGTTCAATATGAGCAATCTCATTCTTCATCTTTTGCTGTAAAACGCTCGTACTTTTTTCGAAAACTTGCTGTGCTTTCATAAAGTATCTTTTCTTTAACTCATTGGCAACATCAGCTGTATAAAGAAGTAAGTAATCTCCTGTAAACCCTGCACCTTGTTTAATGGTTTCTGCTAATAATTCAGGGTCAAAAGAAATTTGCAGTGCATATATCTCTTTTCCGACTTCTTCCGTAAACATCTCTTCATCTTTTAAGAAAGCTACAATAAATTCTTTCACATGAAAATCAATCTGTGTCTCAACGGTCTTCCCTAGTGCTGAATAAAATGCATCTAGACGCCTTTGTTTCTCTTGCTCTGTTTTTCCTTTTGCAAATAGCAAACCAACTTTAAATTTTGTTAGTTTCGTTTCTAAATATTGATTTGCTAGCTCCCTCATTTCAAACGGCATTAAGTAAGCGTTATCTAATATCGCTTGCAAACCTTTAATAAATTCATTTTTCACGTCCGATTCTTTACCAGCCACGCGTCGTTTATTTTCAATAAGCTCTTCTTTCTTTTCCGTCACATCTTCGAGCGGCAGAGGTGATGCTAATTCTTTTTGATAGGGCATTAATTGTTTTTCATTTTCTGAAAGAACGAATGAAAAATGCTCTTGTAATAAGTATTCTGTTTCCCTTTCCATACCATTTTTCACATATTGCTCACGCTCTTTCATAATAGAAGAAAGCAATCCCTCTAATCGTTTTATTTCATTATGCGAATGGTTCATCATTCGTAAAGAAGTATAAAAAATGCCGTCTACTTCAATATCCCAGTTAGAAAAAGATTGGCTCACACTTTTCGTATAACTCTCAAATGATAACTCTCTTTCTTTATGCTTATCGATTTGGTTGATAACAAGATAAACCGTTTTATTACGCTGCTTCAATTCTTTCACAAATTGCAAGTTCACTTCAGACTGCACATGATTATAGTCCATCATGTAAAAAATAACATCTGCAAGATGGAGCGTTGATTCTGTTGCTAATTGATGTGCATCATCTGTCGAATCAATTCCAGGTGTATCAACAAGCATAACGCCATCAGGAATCGGTGCATCATTTCGATAAATATGAACACCAATTATTTCATCACCATTTTTACAAAGTTGCTTCAATTCCTCCGCTGAGTATGCACCATCATATTCATAATGCTCTCCAGATTTCACTGTCACAACAACACGGTCCTGTCCCTTTTCAATTTTAACAACATTCGCGCTTGTCGGAATCGGACTTGTTGGCAATAACTGAGCTTTATATAAGTGATTCATCATTGTCGATTTCCCAGCAGAAAAGTGACCACAAAAAGCAATCATAAGTTGCTCTTGTTTATATTTTTGAATTACTTCAAATAACTTCAAGCTATTTTCAATGTCGCCGTGCTTCTGCCATTCTTCATAAAAACAAACAAGTTTTTGTATACTGTTTGTCTGTACTATGTTTGTCATCCCCTTGTTCCCCTTTATTCCATGATGTATTTACCCTATTATCATACTAAATTTTCAGGATATTCTCATTAAAAATAAAAAATCCCTTTCATTCTTTTTAACAGATGAAAGGGATTCTATGTAAGTTTGTTCATTTTGTTGCTCCGACTTCATTTAACACATATTTTGTAACAATAGCATACACAGCAACTGTTCCTGCAACAAATGCATATACCATATTTAGCACACCAACCTTTTTTTGATAATGATTATCACTTTTGAGTACATTTTATCATTAAAGAGAATCATTATCAATATTATTTTCTAAAAAAGAAGTTCCTTGAAAACAAGGAACTTCTTTACTACCTGTTTTAAAGGAGTGAACAACTTGTTGTGCAACTTTATTATATCTCATAATAAACATCTTAACAGTTCCAAAATTTAGGAACACCTCTATCTCCATTCCTTTACATTTTGTATAATAAAAGAGATTTACCTAAAGGAGGAAAAAAATGGCGCAAAACATTTCACAAAGCGAGAGGATTCATTCGATTGATATTATTAGAGGGGTTGCTGTATTTGGTATTTTTCTTGTTAACTGGCCTGTTATTGCTGGTGTTGACTCTCGTGATATTACAGGCAGTTACGAAGGAATAGACAGTTATGTTCGTTTGTTTTATGACATGTTTATTCAAACGAAATTTTATACTATTTTTTCCTTTTTGTTCGGACTAGGCTTTTTCATTTTTATGCAGCGTGCTGAAGCAAAAACAGCTCATCCAAAAATATTATTCATTCGTCGACTCCTCATTTTATTATTATTCGGCTTCTTACATTACGTCCTTTTATGGGATGGTGATATTTTACATACTTATGCAATCTCAGGATTTTTCTTGTTATTATTTTATAAGAGACAACCACACACCATTTTGGTATGTTCATTCATTCTATTAACTCTTTTCCAACTTTTCATATTAGTAACCAGTGTCATAATTGCGTTTGTGCCAATAGAAGAATTAACATCATCCCTACCAATTATGCCTTTAGAAAACTGGAGGTTACAAGTACAAGATCGCTTTCACGCCTTTTATTCTGAATCAATCTGGTTAAATATTTCAATGCTACCAGAAACAGTTGGATTGTTCTTGCTCGGCTTATATGCTGGCAAAAAAGACATGTTCCGCCGAACAAAAGAATTAGATTCAAAGCTAAAAAAATGGCAAATGATTATGTTTATCTTAACACTTCCAATGTGGTTCTTTATGATCCGTTACTTTGTAACAAAACAACCTTATGAACCAATCTACATGAGTGGTTTTACGATGTTTAGTGGTAAAACTTTATTTATATTCTACATTTTCACACTGATGCGTTTATTACAGAAGGAAAGATGGCAAAAGTTATTACGACCATTTCAATTTGTAGGACGTATGGCTCTAACGAATTACATTTCGCATACAATTATCACACTCGTTGTATTTGGTCTAGTTTTCAAAAATTCCTTACCGGTTCCATTATGGATAGGTCCACTGTTTTGTATCGGTTTTTATACAATACAAATCTTTATTAGTCGCTGGTGGCTCTCTCATTATCAGTACGGTCCGCTTGAATATATTTGGCGCCTAGGTACGTATGGGAAATTGATGCCACTAAAAAAGAAAAGCAAGGTTTCTCAATGAGAACCTTGCTTTTTACTTATGCCTCTCTTACAGCACTTTGCATGGGAACTTGCTCTTCTTTTGTTTTCGCTTTGCGCTGCGGAACCATATTAAATACAATATTTAAAAGTACAGCTGACGCACTTCCAAGTACAATTCCGTTATCTGTTAAAATACGAACGCTTTCTGGAAGCTGAGAGAATAACGTTGGAACGACTGTTACCCCAAGTCCAATACCAACAGAGCATGCTACAATTAATAAATTTTCTTGTTTTGCAAAATCTACACTGCTTAGCATTTTAATACCGTATGCCATAACCATACCAAACATTGCTAGCATAGCACCACCAAGCACTGGCTTCGGAATAATTGTTGTAATCGCTGCAATCTTAGGAATAAAACCAAGAACGATTAGCATACCACCGCATGTATAAATGATAACGCGATTACGTACCCCTGTTAATTGGACAAGACCTACGTTTTGAGAATAAGTCGTATATGGAAATGCATTAAAAATACCACCTAGGACCATCGCTAACCCTTCGGCACGATAGCCCTTTGTTAACTCTTTTTCACCGATCTTTTTATTACAAATATCCGATAAGGCAAAATACACACCAGTTGCTTCCACAATCCCAACGCAAGCAACAAGAATCATCGTAATAACCGGCGTTAATTCAAATGTTGGTGTGCCAAAGTAAAATGGCTGAATACCGTGAAACCAGTCTGCTTCGCCAACAGCTTGGAAGCTCACCTTTCCCATAAATGCTGCAATAATTGTACCAAATAAAAGCCCTAATAATATCGAAATAGAACGGATAAAACCATCAAAAAAGCGGTACATGAGTATAATAAATAGTAATACACCAAATGCTAATGCTAAATTTTCAAGACTACCAAAATCTTTACTTCCAACTCCCCCGGCCATGTCATTAATAGCTGCTGGAACTAATGTAATTCCAATCACTGTAACGACAGAACCCGTTACAACAGGCGGGAACAGTTTCACAAGCTTTCCAAATAGCTTTGCAAAAACAACAACAAATAATCCCGCTGCAATAATTGCTCCATATATAGAAGAAACACCGTATTGTTTACCGATAGCAATCATCGGTCCCACCGCTGTAAATGTACAACCGAGTACAACAGGAAGGCCAATTCCAAAAAAACGATTCGATAAAGCTTGTAAAATCGTTGCGACACCACACATTAATAAATCGATGGATACTAAGTATGTTAATTCTTGTTGATTTAAGCCAAGTCCCCCGCCGACAATAAGCGGAACAATTATTGCTCCTGCATACATCGCAAGCATATGCTGAATGCCAAGGGATGCGATTTTAAATGGGTGTTGCTTCATGACTATTTCACCTCCGCAGTCTCATGCTGAACAAATGTAACAGTACCGTTATCAAGTGATGCAATTTCTGCAAGTGATTCTACACGAACACCGCTCTCACGTAGTTTCTTTCCTCCATCTTGAAATGCTTTTTCAATTACAATTCCAATTCCAGCAATACTTGCACCAGCCTGTTCAACTAAACTCATTAAGCCTAAGGCTGCCTGACCGTTTGCTAAAAAGTCATCAATGATTAATACACGATCACTTTCATTGATATGATTTCTAGATAATGAAATCTCATTCGTTTCTTGTTTTGTAAATGAGTATACTTTCGCAACATACATATTATCTTGTAATGTTAACGATTTACGCTTTCTTGCAAAGATTACTTTTACACCAAGCTCTAAAGCTGCCATAACTGCCGGCGCAATTCCTGAAGATTCAATCGTCACGATTTTTGTAATGTTCTCTTCTTTAAAACGCTGCGCAAACTCTTTTCCAATTTCTTGCATAAGTACTGGATCAATTTGATGATTTAAAAATGCATCTACTTTTAATACATCACCAGATAAAACCGTTCCTTCATTTAAAATCTTTTCTTGTAATACTTTCATGTTTGTTCCTCCTCTTATGCAATAAAAAAACTCTAAAAGCCGCTACCACTCGTTACAAGTGAGAGACGCGCTTTTAGAGCTTCGCAAAAAAGAATGCTAAACCAGCAATATATTCGTCCTCACTCATAGTCGAAGTATTTACGGTACTTCGGTAGAAACTTGCAGGCCATATCCCCGCGATTATATGAGTGTAGCTAACCTATTTATTTTATAGAAGGATTATAACGCACTTTTTTTATTTTGAAAAGCATTTCTAGGAAAAAACACGTACAAATTTGATTAAAATATCTTTTTCGTTCGAGTTTTGAAACCTCTTACATCTTGTATTTTTCTACTATGGGCTCATAAAATAACTAGCCCATCTTATGTAATTGCTATTATTCCCCCTCTATCCATACACTTTATACTCCCCTTGATATAAATTTCCCAAGTTAAATCCTACACCCCATGCCCATCAACCTAAGCTTATATAAGTTTAATTTCAGGTGAGATTTTTTCTTTTTTCTAGAGATCCAGTGTAAGTTCTTTAAAGATTTGCATACCAAATAAACCTATCAGGTTTCATTTTTTTGATTACGCTACATGATTGTGAGACATAGAAAAGTTGTATACGACGCTTAAGATATCAAAGACTGTTTTCTTCTCATACCTATGGGATTTTCGGCCGTTTTTCTGTAAGAGATTAAACAGACGAAACAATATCTTTATTAATTCTTGAGTGTTTTCTTGTAAAGATTGATAAATAAGTGAAAAATAATCTTTTATGATATAAATCGCTTTATATTCACTTAATTCTCGTTTCTTCTTGATGAGGAGTAATTGGCGCATTTGAAACATGGTGGAAGAACAAAGAAGGATACTTATTAATTGTCCGTATAAGTGGCACTCTAGTCGTTCTAATTTTACAGAATTACAGTGATGAATACGAAAAAATGATTTCCATGTTTTAAATATCAGTTGTCGGGTAAAAGACTGGCGCGGTATCAATTGTGGCCCGTCTCCAGCCTCTCCCCATAAGAACTGCTCGTGAGGTTTTCCCTCAAGCAGCTCACCCCATAAACTTCATCAAAAGGGTTATGAGACCTATCAAAGGGCAGACACTTTCATCGGTAACTCTCTGCACTTTTCAGGGGAAGGACTTTCCAATCCCAGTAGAGCCCCAGTACACCATAGAGATATTCGTTACTCCATCTCTGCCATCCGATGCTACGCTTTCGTCGTCGTTTCCTTCTTGTTAATAGCGTGCGAATTTTCATCTCCGTATAGT
>NZ_FNQA01000010.1:0-129644 GCF_900107445.1 Bacillus sp. 166amftsu
TGCCTCACTAACTTGTACTGGTTGTATTAAATTATTCATGTTGTTTAAAGTGTGATCATTGTCGCTGTCCTTTTTTCCTAACTTAACGAAAGTAGCTTCCTTGTGTACTTCAGTAGAAAATTTTTTTTCACTTGAATCTCTATAATTCTTATTTTGAGGTAAATCACTAGCATGATCTATCTCAATTGATTGTTTCGAAATATTACCTTCATCTTCTGAATTCGAGAGCTTCTCTTTTAGTGATTGATCAGAAACATTATTTGTAACTTTTACGTTGGAAAAATCGCTCTTACTGGATTTTTCAGAATTTTTATCCTCACGTACATCCGCTACATGATTATTAGACTTATTCGAATTTGTTTTCTTGTTTTGAAAACTAACGCATATGAATACTGCAACCAGCACAACAGTTAGCAAGAATATTAAGCGTTTTTGTTGTTTATTTTCTGTCATAAACTACTCCCAACGCTCAAATTTGAGCTTTCCTTTTTGTGCACAATATTTACCTTAATAAAATCGTCAAAAAAAGTCTAGCATTTTCAAAAAGAAAGGAAACATACGTGATTCCACTAAAAATAAAGTGAAACTTTAATCAGTCGAGGTTTTACTGTCCGCGAATAGCGAGATAAATATGTATATAAATGTGATTTCAGTTCTTTTCAAAAAAGAAAGTTTTCCACCAAGGTTTCTTTTTTGATTTTGCTATTTCTCTTTTTACATTTTGCATCTCTCTAAGTAACTGTGTTAATGTACGATCTCTTTCTTCTATTGCGATACGCTCTTTTTGTTCTAAATGCTCATTTAATTTTTGATGTAGTTTACTTATCTCTTTACTTTGCTCCCGAATCATTTTCATAAGATTTTGATGAACATTATTTTCTTTTTCTAAATGTTTATGTATTCCTAATAATACAGGGTCCTCATTACATGTACTCTCTTTGACTATCATCGCCGTGGAATTGCTACAAACTTTGTTCAAAATCCCTTTAATTTCTTCTTTATTCTTTCCTTGTTTATAGCATTGTCTAACCTCTTGTAGTGTAGAAATACATGTTTCATGAAATATATAAACGCCTTCTTCGTTACGCATATTTAAATATGACTGATAATCTTCTACATAGCGCTTTACCGTTTGAATAGGTATAGATGTATTTCGAGAAATTTCTCGAAGTGTAAACCATTTCCCCATGCCTTCTCACCTTTTCAATTAATTTATTACACTAAGATAAAAATAGATTATATCATTTATTCATAATGTTAGTAATAAACTAATGAAGGTGTTGTAAAACTATATATACAAGTAAAAAAAACGCAAACGTCAAGTAACTCCAAAATATACAATAAAGGTTGATTTTAGAGTTACTTGACGTTTACTTCACTTTATACGATCTTATTCTCAATTTCTTCTGACTTTACATACCACTCACAAAAGTTCATTCACCCATTAACTCAACTGTTTCCGTAATTTTTATACTATCCTTCACAGATTGAGCAATCGTACAATTCTTCACCGCAAGCTCTAACGCTTTCTCTAACTGTATCTGTGTAATCTCTTCTGCTTTTACTTTATAGTACAAATGAACACTTTCTACCGGTCTTGATAAAACTTCACTTCTTCCAATTTCAGTTTCAATTGTAAACGTATCATATGTAATACGCTTCTTTTCTAGAATTGTCCGAAATACAATTGCACTGCATCCTGCAATAGAAGAAACTAGTAATTCTAACGGTGTATATCCACTTTCTTTTCCAATAGACAATTGACCATGTGAAAGTTCTGCCTCAATATCATCATGCTTGATTGTTAGTTTCATACGTTGTGCCCATCTCCACTTTCGTAATTTGCTGTCGCTTCTTACTCATATAATAATACACGTAGCAGAAAATGATAAATGGAATACCACAATATAATGCCATGCGCTGTTCTGGAATAAACGCTAAACTAATCACAACGATACTATTTGTAATTAACGCTAAAATTGGGACAATTGGATATAGCGGTGTTCTATATTTTAAGTCCTCTAATTTCCCGCCACCCTTTACGTACTGGCTTCTAAAGCGAAGTTGTGACAATGCAATGATAATCCAACTTGCAACTGCAGATAAACCAGCAACAGATAATAAGTACATATATACTGTATCCTCTGCCAAAAAGCTCGTTAGTAAAGATAGTGCCGCTACCGCAATTGTAACTACTAATGCCATAATCGGAATACCGCGTTTATTTACCTTTTTGAAGGAAGTTGGTGCCATTCCCTCATTTGCAAGTGACCATAGTATACGCGTTGCTGCATATAATCCTGAATTTGCTACAGACAATAAAGCAGTGATAATAACAAAGTTCATAATATCTGCTGCATATGGAATGCCGATCTTATCAAATACAACAACGAATGGGCTTTCAATAACCCCTGCATCTTTCCATGAAATTAAACCTACTAAAATCGTCATCGTTAAAATAAAGAACAACATAATGCGCCATACTGTATTACGAATTGCACGTGGAATTGTTTTTTCTGGTTCTTGACTCTCCCCTGCTGCAATCCCAATTAACTCTGTACCTTGGAACGAGAAGTTAACTGTAATCATAGTAAGAAGTACCGCTGCAAGTCCATTTGGGAACAATCCGCCATCACTCACAAAGTTAGAAAAAAGAGGTGCTGCTTCTTTTCCGTCATATGGCAAGAAACCAAATAACGCACTACCACCAAGAACAATAAATGCAATAATTGTAATAACTTTAATACTTGAGAACCAAAATTCTAATTCCGCATAACTCTTTGCTGAAATAGCATTGGCCATATATAAAATAACTCCAAATACAAGACACCATACCCAAACATCTACATTTGGAAACCATCTTTTCATCATTAAACCGATCGATGTCAGCTCTAAGCCAACTGTAACTGCCCATCCAAGCCAGTAAAGCCATCCAATCATAAATCCTGTCCCCGGGCCGATAAACTTCGTCGCATATTTCTGGAAAGAACCAGAAACTGGCATCGCTACTGTTAGCTCACCGAGGCAAAGCATTGTTAAATACATAATAAATCCACCGACTAAATAAGAAAGAATTGCTCCTCCTGGTCCTGCTTGGTTAATAGTATAGCCTGATCCAAGAAAAAAACCTGTTCCGATTACCCCTCCAAGTGCAATCATAAATAAATGTCTACTCTTCATCGTGCGATGTAATTTCTCGTTCGTTGTTTGCTGCATCGTAATCCTCCCCTATAACTACCCTCTATCTCTTTTTAAAATTTTCTGATAACAAAAATATACACGAAAGCGGTTACAATTTCTATATAAAATTAAAACTTTTCTGATAAAATATATATTTTTTTATCTAAATTATAATTACACCCATAAAAAAAAACAAATATCTTCCAAATCATAGCTCCTATACTATGTAAAAAATAAAAAACTCTTACATCTCATTTCATGTAAGAGTTAACGACTTTCCAATTTTCTAGATACAATTGATAAACTGTAATTGACAACAAAATACATAAACGCAACAAGTATTAATGTAGGAATCATATAATTTACGTTCTGTCCATTTATAATTTGGGCGTTATGCATAAGTTCTGGTAATGAGATCACAACCGCTAGTGATGTATCTTTTAATAAAGAGATAAATTGACTAACGAGCGGTGGTACCATACGTCGCAAAGCTTGTGGCAAAATAATATGCCAAAGTGTTTGTACGTATGATAATCCAGAGGCACGTGCTGCTTCAATTTGTCCTTTTTCAATCGATAATAAACCGCTTCGTACAATTTCTGATATCATCGCTGCTTCAAATATTGTTAAAGCGACAATGGCTGCCGTTTTAATCTCTAATTTCAGTCCAGCTTCTGGAAGCGCAAAATACGTAAAGAAGATGATTAAAAGTAATGGTAAATTACGAATGATTTCAACGATAAATCCTAATAAATGTGATACGACTGGGATTCTTGTATATCGTAAAGTCCCTACTACACTACCAATAATAAAACTAAGCAAAATTGCTACAACAGCTATTTCTAACGTAACAAGTAGTCCTTTTAATAAAAATAAGACATGATCGCCTGTATAAGCACCTCGAAAATCCATTTACACCGCTCCTTTCGCTAAGCGTTTCTCAAAGTAACGCACAAGCATACTAAGCGGTACAGTCAATAGTAAATAAAACATACCAACAAATATATATACATCGAATGTAACAAATGTTCTTGTTGAAATTAAATCCCCTTGATACATCAAATCTGCTCCGGCAATAATGCCAAGGATAGATGAGTTCTTTACTAAATTGAGAAACTGATTACCTAATGGTGGAATTACTATTTTAATAGCTTGTGGTAAAACGACATAATACATCGCTTGCACGTACGTTAAGCCCGAAGAACGCGCTGCTTCCATCTGTCCTTTGGGAACTGACAAGATTCCAGCTCGAATTGCTTCTGCAATAAACGCTGCTGTATAGATTGTAAGTGCGGCCGTCCCAGCAATAAACCCATTTAATGTAACACCTATTACTGGAAAAGCAAAATAAAATACAAATGCAATTAAAACAAGTGGAATATTCCGAATGAATTCTACATAAGCTGCGCCAAACCAATTCAAAACTCGAATGGGTGCAATTCGCATCACTGCCATAATCGTACCGAGAATAAAACTCCCAATCAGTGCAACAATGCTAGACATCACTGTATATTTAAATCCTTCTAAATACAAATCAAGATTGTTTGTAAGAATAGAAAAATCAGGCAAATGCTCCCCCCTCTTTCTTTACAAGAAGAGGATGAGTATCTCTCATCCTCTTACTCTTTCTATACTTTACTTCTCTGGTTTTTCACCAATCCATTTTTCATATAATTTATCGTATTCACCGTTCGCTTTCATCTCTTTTAACAAATCATTAATTACCTTTGTTAAATCAGTTGCTCCTTTTTGAACAGCAATTCCATACGGTTCATCCGTGAAAATCTTTCCAACAACTTGATAATTTGCATCTTGTTTTGCCATGCCGTATAAAATAGCGTTATCCGTTGTAAGGACATCCCCTTTTCCTGCTTTTAATGCTGTAAATGCCTCACTATAATTTTC
Organism: Bacillus sp. 166amftsu; assembly: GCF_900107445.1. Taxonomy (NCBI): domain Bacteria; kingdom Bacillati; phylum Bacillota; class Bacilli; order Caryophanales; family Bacillaceae; genus Bacillus; species Bacillus sp. 166amftsu. Next base: position 5,086 of record NZ_FNQA01000010.1, read on the forward strand.
AAATTCTAGTACTTTCGCCTCTGGGGACTTTTTACGAATATTTTGCGTAGAAGTTGATCCTTTTACCGCCAATACTGTCACACCACTTTTCACATCATCAATACTCTTAATCTTGCTTCCTTTTTTTACAAGTAATGACTGCCCTGCTTTAAAATATACATCTGAAAAATCAACTTCTTTTTTACGCTCTTCTGTAATTGTCATCGTTGCGATAATCGCATCAATATCACCGTTTTTCAACATTGGAATACGCGTTTTAGAAGTTACCTCTTTTAATTCTAATTTACTCTCGTCTCCGAGAATTTTTTTCGCAAGCGCTTTTGCTACATCAACATCAAATCCTTCTACCTTCCCTGTTGCAGGATCTTTTAATCCAAATAAGTTTGTATCATTCTTAACCCCAACTACTAATTTCCCACGCTTTTTAATTTGATCTACCACTTTTCCGCCTGAAGTTTCCTTAGAAACTTCTTTGGACGTTTCTTTCTTACTCCCGCAACCTGCTATGATAAGAGCAAATAAGCATGAAAATACAATTAAAACGAACAGTTTCTTCATTTTAAACATAAAACCCCTCCTCTAATGATTTAACACTCGGCTTAAAAACAATCGTGCTCTTTCTTGCTTTGGATTTGCAAAGAAGTCTACTGGCTTTGTATCTTCAATGATTTGCCCTTCATCCATGAATATAATGCGGTCTGCTACTTCACGTGCAAATCCCATTTCATGAGTGACGACAACCATCGTCATCCCTTCCTTTGCTAGGGTTTTCATTACATCAAGCACTTCTCCAATCATTTCTGGATCAAGTGCAGAAGTTGGCTCATCGAATAACATGATTTCTGGTTTCATCGCTAATCCCCTTGCAATCGCTACCCGTTGCTGTTGTCCACCAGATAATTGCTGCGGATACACATTCGCTTTCTCTGGAATTCCCACTTTTTCTAAATAATACATTGCTGTTTTTTCCGCTTCTTCTTTTGAAGTCTTATTCACTTTTATTGGTGCAAGTGTAATATTTTGGAGCACTGTTTTGTGTGGATATAAATAAAAATGTTGAAACACCATTCCAATATTCCGGCGTAACTCATTCATATCTGTTTTCGGATTATGTACTTCAACATCTTGTACTACTAAGTCTCCTTCTGTAATTGTTTCCAATTGGTTAATGCAGCGAAGTAATGTACTTTTTCCGGATCCCGATGGTCCTACGATTACAACTACTTCTCCTTTTTGGACTTGTAAATTAATATTTTTCAAAACTTGAAAGTTACCATAAAACTTGTTTACATTACGAAAAGCAATCAATCTTTTTCCCCCTTTCTGACCCAATTATTAATAAAGTGAAACTTACCTGATTCAAATTTTATTCGGCCATGCAAATAGAAATTCCCATTATTTGAACAATAACGGACAGATACACTCCACTTTATTGTTTTGCAAATACTCTATTATGACACTTCTTCTTTCTTATCTTTTCCGTATTCGTGTTCCCAGAAATCAGCATTTTTGATTCCTAGCTCCTTTGGGTCAAATACAGGATCTTTTCCTTCTTTTTTCTGTTTTTCATAGTCTTTCAGTGCTAGCAGTGCCGGTTTTTGTAAAAGTATGATTGCAATGATATTGACCCATGCCATAATCCCTACACCGATATCTCCAAGCGCCCAAGCTGTTGCTGCTGTTTTGACACAGCCGTAGAATACAACACCTAAGAAAACAATTTTTAAAACAAGTGACATCCATGGACGATCCTTATCACGATTTAAATAGGCAATATTCGTTTCTGCAATGTAGTAATACGCCATAATCGTTGTAAAAGCAAAGAATAATAGAGAAATTGCAACAAAACCATTTCCAAATCCAGGAAACACAGATTCTACTGCAGCTTGTGTATATCCAGGACCTGGTTCTACACCATTCAGTTTATTCACAATGAAATTTTTTCCGCTTGCATCAAATACGTTATACATGCCTGTAATAATCATCATAAATGCTGTTGCTGAACAAACGAATAATGTATCAATGTAAACGGAAAAAGCTTGCACAAGGCCTTGCTTTGCTGGATGAGATACTTCAGCAGCTGCAGCCGCATGTGCCCCAGTTCCTTGACCAGCTTCATTCGAATAAATACCACGTTTTACTCCCCAAGAAATCGCTAAACCAATAATTCCTCCAAACGCAGCATCTAAGGCAAATGCACTTTTTAAAATCAACATGAATGCTTCTGGCAACTTTTCGATATTCATAGCTACAATTACACAAGCAACAAGAATATATCCAGCTGCCATAAACGGTACAACAACTTGAGCTACATTAACAATTCGCTTAACTCCACCAAAAATAATAAGTGCTAATACAACAACTAATACTGCTCCTGAAACAGATGTATTAATACCAAAAGCTGTTTCTAAACTCAAAGCAATACTATTTGCTTGAACACCTGGAAGTAGCATCCCTGTTGCAAGAATTGTAGCAGCGACAAACACAAGTGCATACCACTTAACCCCTAAGCCTTTTTCAATGTAATAAGCTGGACCACCACGAAATTGCCCTTGATGCTTCGTTTTATATATTTGAGCAAGTGTTGATTCCACATAAGCAGAGCCTGCCCCTAAAAACGCCACAGCCCACATCCAAAAGACAGCCCCTGGACCACCAAAAGCAATCGCTGTTGCTACACCAGCAATATTCCCCGTTCCAACGCGCCCTGATAGAGAAAGTGCTAACGCTTGGAAAGAAGAGACACCCGCTTCCGATTTTTCCCCTTGAAATGTCAGTCTTACCATTTCACCTGCATGCCTAACTTGTAAAAATCTCGTTCGTATTGAAAAATATAAACCTACTCCTAAACATAAATAAACAAGTGCGGGACTCCATACAATATTATTTAGCCAAGTAACAAAGGACTCCAATCCATTCCCCCTCCTTTTCTTTTATAAAGAATATTCAGAATATATAAAAATTATAAATGTATCTATAGTCTATGACAATATTATTTTGATAAAACAAACATATTTTTGTATAAAAAAACAAAGTATATATTCGATATATATACTTTGTTACATTACATGTGTATTATATATTCACAATGGCTTCCTGCTTTATAATCCTTACATAAAGTGCTTCTGCTAGTTCTTGGAAATATACTGGCATTTCTTTTCCTTTGAATTTTTTCTGAATCGTACCATATAAACCAATATCACGAAGACGTAAAAATAGTGGTAGTGATTCATACCAACTTTCTTCTAATTGATGTTCCAATTCATATCCTTTTCTTAATACTTGTAATTGTTTACGTACAAACAATGTTTTCTCTTGTTCAGTCCATGCATTTGAAAGAACAGAATAATAAATAACCATCGCTAAATCATGAATAAAATAATTATACGTTGCATCATCAAAATCAAAAATTGTCAATTCTTTCCCATCATAATGGAAATTCCCTTGATGAATATCGCCGTGCATAAGTCCAAAAGTTCCCTTTTCTATCGGAAGCATCTTTATTTTATCAATTAATGCATATGCAATCTTTTTTACTTGTCTATCTTCTAGCTCATTAATAATCGCTTTCTCCTCTACTTCCCAGGTATCACGATATTCCGTTTTTGGATAATCAATTGTAAGACGATGCAGTTGACCAATCGCTTTTCCCCATGCTTCAAAAAAATCATCGCCCCAATACACTGATGTTTCTCCTTTTACTCTCTCTCCTTTGGCATATGTAAAAAGAGAAGTATAAAAGATAGTTCCATCTGCTGCTTGTATCCCTTCTACAAGTTTTTTAGATATTGAACAATGTGGCGCAGCAACCTTAGCTCCGTTCTCTGCAAGATACCGTAAAAAGTCTAACTCTGCTTCCACCTGTTTTTTAAATCGATGAGAAGAGTGCGTTAATCTTAATACGTAAGATTCCCCGCTTTCATGCTTTGCATGAAAAATATAGTTTTCAAAATCACCAAGTGGTGTTTCTTCCACTGTAACGTTAAATCGTCTTGCAGCTTCATCCAAAATTTCAGTTGTAAAAACTCTCTCTACAGCTATTTCCATATGTATTCCCCCTTTATGTATCCTTATATTTAATTCGATAGGAATATGAAAAAATACTGCTATGATGATTAAAAAACTCAAACTCTATCTGACAACAAAAAACAGATTGATTTATCAAATCAATCTGTACAATATTTGAAAGAAATTATCCAAAAAATGTTTAAATTATAGCTAAGGATATAACGCTATCACCTTATCCTTGTATAAGTACGAGAATCTTTATATTTACCTATCCTCACCTTCTGTCTGCATTGAGTTGAATGTCCAGTTCAATTTCAATGCATCTCCTTGGAACATATTTTGATCTTCACCGTTATCTACAAATGTGAACATGACATAGAATGTGTCATCATCACCAGGAGCAAGTCCATCTCCTTCTCGATCTACAACACCTTTTTGCACAAGGTCAAGTACATTTCCATTTTGCGTAGCTTTCTTCAACTCAGACAATGTAGTAGACCATACAGGCACTGTATTTTTGTCCAAGTTCCATAAGAAATCGACGCGGATGTGATCACCAAAATGACCCTTTCTTTAGAAAAACTGAGTGTGCGGGAATGTCCTCTTTCATGGTATCTAATGTCTAGTTCATATTCTTGTTTTACAGATTTTATTTTACTTGCTATTGCTTGCTTGAGCCCTAATTGTTGTGTTGGATATGGCTTTAAAGCATAAATAGAATAGCGAATTTTGCTTAAACTCCCTCTTAATTTCCTTATACTTTTCTCCACTACTTGCTGCATATCAGTTGGTTTATCACGGTATTTTTTCTGAGCTGATTCTAGTTGAAATATCCCCCCGGCCAATGCTTGTGCTATACCATCATGAATTTCGCGTGCAATTCGATTTCTTTCTTCTAAAATCATCCTTTTTTCTTGTTCGGAAATAAGTATTCTCGTTTTAACTATGTTAGCTAATTGATTAGAAAAAGTTTCTAATAGCTGCACGTCTTCTGGAAAAAAGCCAGAACTTCTACTTTTTCCCGTAACAAACATTCCGATTAACTCATCATTTACAATAAGAGGAAAATAAACAAGAGAGCGTATAACGTCCTCAAACACTCCATCTCCCGGTGCTGTACCAATTTTCCAATTATTAAAAACGATATTTTTAGTTATCCCCTCGAACTTTTCTTAATCATTAGAATAATCAGTTATTTTTCCTTCAACTTGCCATCTTTCAACTGAATACTCCATCTATCTTCGTCTTTTGTCCATAATACATATGCTTGTATCCCTAGAAATCCTTTAAGTGATTTTTTTATATGTTGCAGATTTCCATCAGATAATCCACGGCTTATTTCGGTCGTAATAAGAAAGAATTCATACAATCTTTCTTTTTCCATCCGTACTCGTGCAGAAAATGAACTAATAATAGAAATTGCCACAAGCGGAAAGAAGAAGAAAAAAAATACAATTTCATTCATTTCTAAACGATATTGCGTACCTAATATATGCATAAGAGCAGCATAGAATAAACAAAAACTTTCACAAAGAAATACTGATATGTTTTTTTGATTCCATCGACGCAACGAATATGGCTGAGGAAGGAGTACTATTAATAAATCATAAAAAAGGTTGTTGAAAAAACAAAAGAATATGCTAAACAACAGTAAAAATATTAATTTTTCATATAAAACTGCTATATTCATCCCACTCGTCAACAAAAGCATACATTTGCTAGAAAACCATTCTGCTAGTATAAGGCTAAGAGCATGCTGAGTACTATTAAAAATTATCCTTTCTACCGGCGAACGGCGGAGTAAGTGGATAATTAATGTAACAAACACAAGAGAGAGCACAGTTATATGTGTGCCAAACAACAAAAGCATAGAATAAATGATTGGAAAGCTAAGTGAGCTTACTCCCCTCCAGAATCGTACAGGAAAATACTCAGTAATCCCCATAAATAGTATTAACAATACTATTATCGTTGGATGAGAAGGGATTTTAATTTCAAGTAAAGATATAGTTATAGTAATCAAACCAAGAAAAGAAAAGAAAAGAAATAAAATAAAGATAAAAACTAGCAACTTTTTCTCTCATAGAAATAGAATCTACATCTTTCAAAACAGTCCCTTCTTTCTTTGTAAAAATATATTTTCTCTATTATCCAACAAAAAACCGGCACTGGCAAAATGGAAAAACCTCCACTAGCCAATCACCGGCTGTGTACGAAACCTAAAAAGGCAAGACACAATACTAGTATAAATCGCTTTTCATAAATTTCCTATTAATCAAATGATGTAATTGTACATATCATTGGACGTAATCTCTATAGTACAAAAGGTATATATGAATGGTGTAATTTACTCCTGAAGTAGCGGTGTTTTAAATTAATAAGAGGTTTGATGCTATTAGCATCAAACCTCTTATTCCAATTATTTAGTAAATCGATACACAATAGATTCATATGGTCTAAGTACAAGGTTTCTAATATCTTCACCTGAATCCTCATAATTTGATATTAATATTTCTTGCTTTATTTCGTTTCCTATAACTTTGTCTGGTACAGAATATACAATTGTTTCTTCATAAAAATTATTGACAACGAGTAGCATTTCATCTTCTAGCTCACGTGTATATACCCATACATTTGGGTGGTTTGCATCTATAATTGCATATTTACCATTTGTAATAACATTATATTTCTTTCTAAGTTCAATTAGCTTTTTATAGTGATAGAAAATAGATTGTTTATCTTCAAGTGCCTTTTCCACATTAATTTCTTTATAATTCTCTGCAACAGAAATCCACGGTGTATTTGTTGTAAAGCCAGCATTTTCTTCTGTATTCCACTGCATAGGCGTACGCGAATTATCACGAGATTTTTGCTGCAAAATGCCAATGATTTCTTCATCTGACATTCCTTTTTCCTGCTTCATTTCATAAATATTTAAAGATTCCACATCACGATATAAATCTATATTATCAAACCCTGGATTTGTCATCCCAATTTCTTCACCTTGATAAATATAAGGTGTTCCTTGTAACATATGCAGCGCAGTAGCTAACATTTTTGCTGATTCGTTTCTATATTTTTTATCATTACCAAAACGCGATACGATGCGCGGTTGATCATGATTACACCAAAATAATGCGTTCCATCCTCCACCATCTTGCATCTCAGTTTGCCACTTCGACATAATTTCTTTTAATTGACCGAAATTAAAATCTGCTCTTGTCCATTTCTCTCCATTTGGATAATCTACCTTTAAATGATGAAAACTAAATGTCATACTTAATTCCCTACGCCCTGGATCCGAATACTTGATACAATTCTCAATTGTTGTAGAGGACATCTCTCCAACTGTAATCACATCTTTTCCTTCAAACACTTCGTAATTCATCTCTTGTAAATATTTATGAACACGCGGTCCATCTGTATAATATTTACGTCCGTCGCTTGTAGCCGCCGTTCCTTCGTCATCTAAAAATCGTTGATCTTTCGAAATTAAGTTAATTACATCAAGACGGAATCCTTTAACCCCTTTTTCAAGCCAAAAGCGCATCATCTCGTATACTTCTTTTCGTAGTTGTTCATTTTCCCAATTTAAATCAGCCTGTGTTTTATCAAATAGATGCAAATAATATTGCTTTGTTTTCTCATCATACTCCCAAGCGGAGCCGCCAAACTTAGACTGCCAATTATTCTTTTCATCGCGCCATATATAAAAATCACGGTACGGGCTATTTTTATTTTCACTCGCTTCTTTGAACCATTTATGCTCCGTTGAACTATGATTTACAACGATATCAAGCATAATATCAATCTCATGTTTTCTCGCTTCTGCTAGTAATTCTTCAAATTCCTCCATCGTTCCATAAGATGGATCTATTGAATAATAGTCGCTCACATCATAGCCATTATCATTTTGCGGTGAACGGTAAATTGGTGTTAACCAAATATAATCAATACCTAGTTCTTTTAAATAACCTAATTTCTCTGTTACACCTTTTATATCGCCTGTTTCTGTATTGTAATAGCTATTAAAGCTTTTGGGATAAATTTGATAGACAACGCTTTTATACCAATCTTTCATGCTCCCCTGCCTCCTACTTCTGTTTTACTCGTTTTGCAAATAACCATGTTAAAACAAATGGAATCACTATCGCAATTACCATACCAACCACAAACATTGGAATCGATTTCGGAATGATAGAAATAAATGCTGGTAATCCGCCAATTCCAATTGCTGGTGCTAATACCCCATTTAACGTGATAAATACTGCTGCAACTGCCGATCCTGTAATAGCTGCATAAAACGGAAATTTATTTCTTAAATTCACCCCAAACATCGCTGGCTCTGTAATACCGAAGTATGCTGAAATCGCCGATGTTGACGCCATACTTTTATCATTTTGATTTTTAGAAATCCAAAACATTGCAAGCGCTGCACTACCTTGTGCGAGGTTAGAAAGTGCAATCATTGGCCAAATAAATGTACCACCATTTTGCGCGATTAACTGTAAATCAATTGCAATAAACATATGATGCATACCCGTAATAACTAACGGTGCATACAATGCGCCAAATAATACTGCGCCAAGTACAGGAACTGTTTCATATACGCCAACTAAGCCAGCTGTTAATAAATCACCGATATGACGTGTAACTGGGCCAATAACTCCTAACGCTAATACACCAGTTACAACAATTGTTGTAATCGGAACAACTAATAATTGAATCGCATTTGGTACACGTTTCTTAAGAAAAATCTCAACTTTACTTAAAACAAATGCCGCTACTAATATCGGTAAAATTTGTCCTTGGTAACCTACTTTTTCAATTTGGAATAATCCTAAAATATTGAAGTACTCTATTTTTTGTCCATCTAGGCCTGCTGCTGCTTTTCCATAATTCCATGCATTTAATAAATCAGGATGTACAAGCATTAACCCCATAACAATACCCAGTATCGGGCTGCCGCCAAACCGTTTCGTCGCTGACCAACCAACAAGTGCTGGTAAAAATACGAATGCCGTATTCGCCATCATATTAATTAAATCCCATAGTCCACCTAAGTTTGGATATACCTCCAATAAGTTCTTTCCATCAAAAAATAAATCCTTAGCGCCTAATAAATTATTAACACCCATCAATAAACCAGCTGTAACAATTGCTGGTAAAATCGGCATAAATACATCAGAAAATATTTTGACAAACTTTTGCATTGGATTTAATTTTTGATTCCCCGAATCCTTTACATCCGCTACTGTCGATTCCTCCATACCTGCAAGCGTTATCAATTCTGCGTATACTCGATCTACATCTCCTGGGCCAATAACAATTTGAAATACACCAGCGTTATGAAATACACCTTTCACTAATGAAACCGCTTGTAATTTATCGTTATCTATTTTACTTTCATCCTTCAGTGCAATACGTAATCTCGTTACACAATGCGCTGCTTGGTCAATATTTTCTTTCCCACCGATATATTGCAACACTTGTTCTGCTATCTTACGATAATCCTTCCCCATACTCCGTCCCTCTTTTCTTTTTTTGATACCGTTTACAAATACATATTAACTCGTATATATAAGTTAGTCAACACTCGTATATACGAGTTAATATGTATTTTTTTATTTGTTCTCAAAATATACAAAAAAAGATGAAACACTGTACGGTTTCATCTTTTTATTTTCTCCGCGCCACATCAGAAAAATGAAAAATATCAAGTCGGTGACGTGATTCTGTATATTCAAATTGACTACCATCATAAAGATGCGTAAAATTTTTCACAACAACAACATAGTCAGTTCCATTTAAATCTAAATACTTTCTATCGTCATCTGTACAAGGTTGCACTTCAATAACACGCTGTGAATAACTAATATGTAATCCTAATTCTTTCTCAATATATTTATAAATCGATTTCTCAGCTATTTCCTTTGTTAACTCTGGAATATGTTCAGATACAAAATAATTCACATCTAAGATTACCTTTTCTCCGTCAATATTTCGAACACGTTTAATATGATCTATCTTCGTTCTCGTTTTTACATTCAATAATTTTGCTAGCTCTTTCGTCGCTAAGATTTTCTCCATCTCTACTACATTTGTTATACATTGGCGCCCTAATCGTTCATTTTCCTCCTGAAAACTCACAATACCTCCAAAGTTAAATTCAATGTTTTTTCGTTTTAAAACAAAAACACCTTTACCATGTATTTTCTGTACGTATCCACGTTCCTGCAATAAATCAACAGCTTTTCTTACCGTCCCACGGCTCGCTTCATACTGCTTCATCAATTCTGTTTCAGATGGGATTTTGCACCCCTCTGTTAACTTGCGATTATCAATTGAATCACTTATCTCCGTATAAATCTGTTCATACTTACTCATCATTTTGAATAACCCCTCGTCACCTTCTATTTCTACTTGTATTATAGCATGACAGAAATTCATGCCAATCTCTTACTTATTTTCCAGCACAAGAAATATCTATATAAATATTTAGTCACCAATGCGCATTTTTATAATTTTTTTCAGATTTCTCTTTTCATTCCAAAAAACATGTAGTATACTAACTTCAAAATCAGAGGAGAAAGGGAGCAAAGAACTATGCTTATGAATACAACTGTAGTTACATTTGCACAAAAACATCATCATCATACTTAACCCTTGAAACCTAGCGGAAAAATTACGCGTAGGTACAAGGGTTATTCCCGTTGTACCTACGTTAGGCAAAAAGAGCCATGTAGGTATTTTTTATCTACATGGCTCTTTTTTATTTTCAAAAAACGTTAGTAAAAAGATGATGAATAAGCAAAACTACTACAAAGGAGATAGCCAAACATGGAAACGAAAAAATGGGGTTTATGGATTTTAACAGCATTTGTTGTTGGAAATATGGTTGGAGGCGGCGTATTTATGCTTCCATCGAATTTAGCGCAAGTATCAGGACCAATGGGATCAACACTTGCATGGACAATTACAGGACTTGGTGTATTTATGATTGCTCTTGTATTTGGTAACCTTGCAGTTCGTAAACCGGAATTAAAAGCTGGTCCACAAAGTTATGCACAAGCAATGTTCACCTCGCAAAAGGCCGGTAAGGTTGCTGGATATAGTATGGCATGGGGATACTGGGCTGCTAACTGGGCTGCAACTGCTTCTGTTATTATTTCATTTGCAGGATACCTATCTACATTCTTCCCAGTTTTACAAAGTAAGCAAGTTCTTTTTTCGCTAAACGGATTTTCATTAGAACTCGGAAAAGGATTAACATTTGCTGTATGTAGCATTATGCTATGGGGCATTCAATATATTCTTTCTCAAAATATTGATCGTGCAGGTAACATGAACCTACTTGCAACAATCGCAAAAATTATCGGATTTACAATGTTCATTGTCATCACACTATTTATTTTTAATGCTTCTAATTTTGGCGATGGGCAAACATTTATGAACGAGGCTGGAAAGGCAATTCCATTAGGTGGTCAAGTAAATGCTGCTGCCATTGCAACACTTTGGGCATTTATAGGGATTGAATCAGCAGTTATGCTATCCAACCGTGCAAAGTCTCAGCGTGATGTGAAAAAGGCAACAATTTTCGGGTTAATCATTGCCCTTCTTATTTACATGTCAATTACTTTACTAACAATGGGTGCCCTTCCGCAAGATGCTTTAAAAGATTCTCAAAAACCGTTAGTAGATGCTTTAAACCTAGCAATCGGTAATAAAGGTGCTTACATCATGGCATTGCTTGCACTTGTATCATTATTCGGATCTACCGTTGGCTGGATTGTTGTAAGTTCAGAAGTTCCTTATCAAGCAGCAAAGAACGGACTTTTCCCAAAATTCTTTGGAAAAACAAACAAAAAAGGCAGTCCGTCAAAATCATTGCTTGTTACAAATATTATGACGCAAATTTTCCTGTTCTCAACAATATCTGGCACGGTTTCAGAAGCTTATAATTTTGCCATTGTTGTTGCAACTTTAGCTTATTTAATTCCATACCTTGTTTCCACTCTATACCAATTAAAACTTGTTGTTACAGGAGAAACATACGATATAACACCAGGCTCTCGAATAAAAGATGGAATCATTACCGTACTTGCACTCGGATACTCTATTTGGGTAATTAAAACAGGAACAGCTGATCTGAAAACATTTTTCTTAGGCATTGGATTATTTATATTAGGACTCATTCTTTACCCAATTCTTATGAAAAATTCAGCATCATCCATGGCAAAGCAACAAAATACGAAAATTAGCTAATCCAAAAAGCTGTTAACTACAATTTATCTAAAAAATAAGTTGTTAGTTAACAGCTTTTTTTAATCAGTCGCATCTAAAGTTCCGCTTACTTACGAATTAGATTAGCTATACGCACGATTGCCTTAACTACTAAAAAACAGATTACAATAGTCTGTTTTTTATCACTTATTTATTAATAACCCCCATATGGATATTGTGTTGGATACGGTATTGGATATGTTGTTGGGTATGGTGTAGGGACCGGCATTGGATATGGTGCTGGATACGGCGCCGGATAATAGCCTCCGCCGCTCGTTAATGCTCCAGCTGTTAGTCCGCCTAGCATCCCGCCCGCAAAACTTCCAACTGGGGCAAATGTGCCTCCTCCCCATCCCCAACTACTACCGCCGCCATGGTGATGATAGCCTCCGTGATTATGGCCTCCGTGGTGATTATGGTGATGATAACCTCCATGATTGTGACCTCCGTGGTGATTATGGTGATGTCCACTATGGTTCCGCATCTCATTCATTTTATCTTCATCTCCCTTTGTTCTAATTATTCACTACCATAAACCTGACAAATATAGAAATTATAAGTAGTCCTCACTCTCCTCCTTCCATCAATATGGGCTATATGAATAGTATGGATAGCCATATCAACCAAATGGACGACTGATTCTATGCATATCATTCAAACTCCTTTTCATATAAAAACGTAATAATATACGCTATGTGGGACAAATGTGGAAGGCATGAGCAAAATATCTATGTTGGTACAAAAAAATAAAACGTTTATAATAGAAATGTTAGAAGACAGCTTCCATATAAGAAGCATATATTTAAGAAAGAATAGGTGAAATTTATACAGATGAAAAAACCCATCGTTCAGTTATTGTTTGTATTTACCATTATATCGATTGTGCTTTTCCTTTTAGATACATCCAATATTTCACTATATACTTTTATTGGTGCTTTATGGTCTATTACAATTATCGGAATTTCTTTCGTAATTTTCATTGAAAATCGTTCCCCACAAAGCACATTAGCATGGTTTTTAGTATTGGCTCTTCTCCCTATTATCGGTGTACTTCTATACTCTATTTTTGGCCGCAGTCGCTGGAGAAGAAAAAAACATCTCCACCGTTCAGAAGAGCAGCGAAAATTGTTCCGTGAAATATTAGAAGGCAGACGTGAAGATATATTAGCCATATCTTCCCTAAGTGAACACTCAACACATTTAACAAAAGTGGTGCAAAAATTTGGAGGCGGCCCTGTTGCCGATGCAACAACCACAAAACTTTTAACTAACGGTGAACAAACATTTCCAGAAATTTTACAAGCGATTGAACAGGCGAAGCACCATATACATATTCAATACTACATTTATCGAGCTGATGAAATTGGTACACAAATTCGAGACGCTTTAATAAAAAAAGCAAATTCCGGTGTAATTGTACGCTTCCTTTATGATGGACTCGGAAGCAATACGTTGCGAAAACGCTTCTTACAGCCTATGAAAGATGCTGGAATTGAAATTGTGGAATTCGATCCTATATTCTCAGCGTGGCTACTTGAAACAGTCAATTATCGTAACCATCGTAAAATCATCATTATCGACGGAGAAATTGGTTTTACCGGCGGACTCAACGTTGGTGATGAGTATCTTGGTCGTTCTAAAAAATTCCCAATTTGGCGTGACAGTCACTTACGAATAGATGGGAAAGCATTGTACAAATTACAAGCAATATTTCTTGAGGATTGGCTCTATGCCTCTAGTGGTTTAAATACATATTCTTGGGATCAATTTATGAATACAAAATACTTTCCTGGCAAAGAAATTTCTGATGCAGAAGGTGCTGTTCAAATTGTAGCAAGTGGACCAAGTTCAGATGATACAAGCATTCGCAATACGTTACTTGCTGTTATAGCTTCTGCTAAGAAATCAATTTGGATTGCGACACCCTACTTCATTCCTGATCAAGAAACATTAACATTACTTCGTTTAAGTGCACTGGCTGGAATAGATGTCCGCATTCTATATCCGGGTAAAAGTGATAGTATCATTAGTGATCAAGCATCTCAATCATACTTTACACCACTCCTAAAAGCAGGAGCTTCAATTTACAGCTATAAAGATGGTTTTATGCACGCTAAAATTGTACTCGTTGATGATACAATTGCAACAATTGGCACGGCAAATATGGATGTCCGCAGCTTTGAACTAAATTATGAAATCATTAGCGTACTTTATGAATCCAAAACAGTTCTTGATATTAAACATGATTTTGAAGAAGATTTTAACCATTCCACTGAAATTAGATGGAAGTCATTCAAAAAAAGAAGTATTAAAAAACGAATACTAGAATCTCTAATGCGTCTAATTTCCCCTTTACTATAAATATGAAAAAAGTAATCAAAGTAAATTTGGTTACTTTTTTCTTTTATAATGTCGTACTCTTCTCCCCTCTCCTTTTCTTTGCATACCATATTAAAACAAGTTATCATAAGATGTATTGTTTACTTTATGAAAATAATGTTAGGTGGGAAATACATGTTAGAACAATTTCATATACATGCTGATTTAAAACAGCAATTAGCAACAATTCACGAAAAAAATAAACAAGTAGTTGGTGAAAATGCACATTTAATCGGAACAAAAATGTACAAAGCATCGGATAACAGCATTATTGAAGATGCAATTACAGCCCTTCTGCTTGGCAAAAATATTTTATTAAAAGGACCAACTGGAAGTGGAAAAACCGTTCTTGCAGAAACGCTATCTTCCTTATTCCAAAAACCAATGCACAGTATTAACTGTTCTGTCGATTTAGATGTCGAGGGTATTTTAGGATATAATACTTTAAAAACAAAAGACGGAGCATCTGAAGTTTCCTTCGTTGATGGTCCTCTTATGAAAGCGATGAAAAATGGACACTTCCTATATATCGATGAAATTAATATGGCAAAACCGGAAACACTTCCTCTTCTTCATGGTGCATTAGATTACCGTAAAATGATCACAAACCCATTTACACAACAAGTTGTATATGGTGATGAAGAATACCGTGTAATCGCTGCAATCAACGAAGGTTACGTTGGAACAAGCGAATTAAATGAAGCATTAAAAAATCGATTTGTTATCATTGAAGTTCCTTATATTCAAGGTAATACATTAAAACAACTATTATTATCTGAATCAAAATTGAAAGACATTGCAACAATTGAAAAGTTTGTTGCATTCGCAAGTGACCTCATGCCACTTGCCCGTGACGGACGCGTAAGTGAAGAAGCAGCAAGTATTCGTGGTATTATTGACGCATGTGACTTAGGTGTATATATTCCTGTTATACGTGCAATTGAGCGAAGCATTATTGCAAAATTAAATGATGAAACAGAACAAATGACTGTCCGTGAATTAGCAGAAAGCTATTTCTTTGAGGGATAATTCATGAGACAAATTTTTAGTGACAAAAAAATTGATGCGTCGCTGTTTCTTCAAATGGAAAATTTAATGTATGCTCTTCTAAAAGAAGATGATGCTTACTTAGAGTATGGCTATAAGGCATATTACGACGAAATCGAAAAGAAAGTTGTCATCAGTCACTTTTGGGATGATCGTAAAGAAGAGGATATGGTAATCGGCTTAAAAAGCGAAGTGTTTTTAAAGGCACTTGGTAATAAACATTACTCAGACATGAAGCTCATTCGTTCTTATGCAATTGAATTGCAAGATTCTCCTCTTAAAAAATTTTTAACACAATTATTTGTTCTGTTAGAAGATTTACGCGTAGAGGAAATTGTCAAAAACTTACGTCCTGGTACAAAACACATTTTTAAAAGACGTAAAGAGATGTACCGTAATTACTTCGGTTCACAAAATGAAATCAACCGTGTTCGTAACTATCATGGAGACCGTCTATTTTGTCTATGCTATCTTTCTTTAACAAGCGATAAATACGAAATGTTTCACAACGAATATTTTGAGCAAATTGAAGCTATTTTACATGAAACATTTCAAGCTCGTAATACAGAAGATACAATGTATATCATTGAAAAAATTCGCTATCGCTTAGAAGGTTTTCTTGAAAATGATATGATTAACAACTACTTTGGACACGCACCGCTATATTTATCTGTTATTGCCGAAGAAAAAGATGGGCGCGTCGAAGATTTAGCAAATGATGATACTCAAATCGTAGATGATGAGAATAAAAATAAAATTAATGAAAGCTTCTCGACATGGCATCGTGAAAATAAAAATAACGAAAACGAGAACTTTTTACGCTTTGAATTAGAAAGCGGAACAAAAACAAATATGATGGGTGATACTGCTCGTGAATCAGAAGATGGCGATCAAGCACTTGGTTCTGTACAGGGGACTTCTCAAAAAAGTACGCAATCAAACTTCGATCAGGCAGATGCGCAAGATGCGAAAGCTTCACACGCTTCTAGTCAAAATGAAGGCATATATGGTAAATATAACGTCGGTGCCTCTCATACATTTAAAGAAGCACGCAAGCCAAATCCTGATGATAAAAAAGATTATCAAGCGATCAAATCAGTCATTAATAAAGATGTAAAAGAGTTAAAGAAAATCATTGAGAAGACGATTGAAAATAAAACCAACGCAAATAGTGATAAATATTACGGAAGACTTCGTAAAAAATTCCTTCGTATTTATACAGAAAAGCAACCGCGGATGTTTTATAAAAAAGGGCAGGAATCACAGGAGCTTGATGTTGCCTTTCAGCTATTAGTAGACTGCTCGGGCTCTATGTATAACAAAATGGAAGAAACGAAAAAAAGTGTTGTTCTGTTCCATGAAGCGTTAAAGTCATTGAAAATTCCACATGCAATTAGCGGATTTTGGGAAGATGCTTCTAGTGCGACACCAGAAGATAAACCAAACGTGATTCATGAAGTAGTAACATACAAGAATTCAACCCTTCCAAACGTTGGACCTGAGATTATGCAACTTCGCGAAGAAGAAGATAATCGTGACGGTTACATTATCCGTATCG
This sequence comes from Bacillus sp. 166amftsu, assembly GCF_900107445.1. Lineage (NCBI taxonomy): Bacteria > Bacillati > Bacillota > Bacilli > Caryophanales > Bacillaceae > Bacillus > Bacillus sp. 166amftsu. Next base: position 22,361 of record NZ_FNQA01000010.1, read on the forward strand.
TTTCAGAAAAACTTGCAAAAAGACCAGAGAAACATAAGTTCCTACTCGTATTTACAGACGGTGAACCATCTGCTTTAGACTACCAACAAGATGGTATTTTAGACACACATGAAGCTGTTAAACTCGCTCGTAAAAGCGGTATGGAAGTTATCGGTATCTTTATCGAAGAAGGCGAAGCGAAAGAAGCGACATATCAGTTAATGAAAAATATTTACAATCATCATTTCCTAGTTGCCAATCATGCTGAAGATTTACGATTGAAGATTAAGCCGTTATTGAAGAAATTATTACTGAAGACGATTGAATAGCAAACAGGGTCCTATATGGGCCCTGTTTTTTAGTCGTTATTTGTTGAGCAGTCGATGTTCTCCTTTCGAATTGCCGATAAAATTCCATTTACTATTTTGTTTCTTTTTGAAATTTATATGGAATAGATGTTTTTAATAACGATTCAATTCCCCCATCATAATATGGAAACCGCTCGTTTGCCGCTTTCATATCAACCCATTCTATTGCCGAAATTTCATCCACATCCTGTACATCAATATCCCCATCTATCACATTGGCGTGAAAAGTAATCAACAATGCATGGTTGCCTACGTCAGTAAAAAACTTTTCGTTTATTGCTGCAATCCCCTGTATCTCTACAGTTAAACCGGTTTCTTCCTTTGCCTCTCTTACAGCTGCAGCTTCTAATGTTTCTTCTTTTTCCACTGCGCCTCCTGGCAATGACCAAACATCTTGTTCTACATTATGTACCATTAATACTTGATCTCGTGCCTTATTATAAATAAGTGCATATACAACATCGACTCTTTTCATATGTGTTTCCCCCTATTGTACTTTTTACATATCTAATCCTGATTCAATTTCCGATAAAGTGAAACTTTAATCAGTGGTGTTTTCTTCATCCCCTACTAATTATCAGCCTGTTCCCCACGTATCTTCCTTATTCCTCTTTCTGAATAATGAAAAATTCATAGAAATCTTTTTGGGTATATTAAGGAAGAAGTCTACTATCAAATATATTTGAAAGGATGTTTCATTTGTCCCCAAAAAAGGATGAACAATATACGGATGTTACAGTTGCTGAAGCAAGACATGAATTTGTCATTCCCGAAGAGTTTCCTGATGGGCCTTACGGTTCCTCCACTAACAGAAAGTTAGGAAAATCGTCTCCTTGGGAGGATGATCAAAAAACACATAAGGCATTTAGTTACGAATATGAAAAACCTTATGAAGAAACAAAGCAGCAATATCCTGAGGCTAGCACCGAACCAAGAAGTGTAGATACGAATAAGGTAAAATCTATATAACGAGAAAACTTATTTCTTCCTCAGACTAAGTTTAAGTATGTTGAAAAAAAGAGCCGATTCAAAGAATTGAATCGACTCTTTTTTCATTAACTAAGCACTAACTCAGCTGTTAACTTTTTTTTTAATTTCGCCAGCATATCAGCTGTCATTTTATCTAAATCATACTCCGCTTTAAAGCCCCACTCTTCTTTCGCTGCGGTTGCATCGATTGAATTCGGCCAGCTGTTTGCGATTGTTTGACGAGCTGGATCTACAGCGTAATCTATTGTAAACGTCGGAATATGCTTACGGATTGCTGCTGCGATTTGCTCTGGCTCGAAACTCATTGCAGTAATATTAAAAGCGTTACGGTGTATTAACTTACTTGGCTCTGCTTCCATTAAAGAAACAATTGCTTGCAGTGCATCTGGCATATACATCATATCCATGTAGGTGCCTTCCGCAATGTAAGAGGTGTAGGTACCTTTTTTAATTGCTTCATAATAAATTTCAACTGCATAATCAGTTGTACCGCCTCCTGGAGGAGCTACATAAGAAATTAAGCCTGGGAAACGTACACCGCGCGTATCAACGCCAAATTTTTGATGATAATAATCACATAATAATTCTCCTGCTACTTTGTTTACTCCATACATCGTAGTAGGGCGTTGGATTGTATCTTGTGGTGTATTATCTTTTGGCGTTGTTGGACCAAATGCGCCAATAGAACTTGGCGTGAAAAATTTACAGTCTAGTTCACGTGCTGCTTCTAATGCATTTACAAGTCCACCCATATTTAAATTCCAAGCGAATAGCGGATTTTTTTCTGCAGTTGCTGAAAGTAAAGCTGCTAAATGAATAATTGTATCCACTTCATTACGTTTCGCAATGTCGTGTAGTTTTTGACCATCAGTTACATCTAATGTTTCAAATGGACCAGACTTTACCACTTCACTGTCCGTTTCACGAATATCTGTTGCAATAATGTTTGATGCGCCGTATACATCACGAAGTTTCATCACAAGCTCAGAACCAATTTGTCCTAAAGAACCGGTTACTAGAATTTTTTTCATTTTCTCCACTCCTCATTTGCAAGCTTTCAAAAGATGTGTAATTGTGTTAAATGATTCCCATTTCTTTACCCACTTTTTCATACGTACGAATCGCTTCATCCAGCATTTCTTTCGTATGAGCTGCTGTTGGCATATTACGAACACGACCTGTCCCTTTTGCTACAGTCGGGAACACAATAGATTTTGCATATACGCCTTCTTCATTTAGACGTTTACTAAATTCTTGTGTTAATACTTCATCGCCGATGATACAAGGTGTAATTGGTGTTTCACTTTCGCCAATATTGAATCCAAGTTCTTTTAAACCTTGTTTTAAATAACGACCATTTTCCCATAAGCGATCATGTAATTCCGTACTTTCCATTAAAATCTCAATCGATCTCATACAAGCTGCTGCATCTGCTGGCGTTAGCGCTGTTGAGAATAAGAATGGACGTGAACGAACTTTTAGCCAATCAATTAAGTTTTGTTTTCCTGCTACATATCCACCGACTACACCAATCGCTTTTGATAATGTACCAATTTGGAAATCTACTTTATCAGAAAGACCGAAATGTTTTACAGTACCTGCACCTTTTCCAAGTACACCTGAACCATGTGCATCATCAACATATGTCATTAAATCTAGTTCCTCTGCAATCTCAACAATTTCTGGTAGTTTCGCAACATCACCATCCATTGAGAACACACCATCTGTGATAACCATTAATTTATTATAAAGCCCCGATTCCTTCGCCTCGGTTGCTTTTTTACGTAAATCTTCCATATCAGAATGTTTATACACAATAATTTTTGCTTTTGATAAACGACTACCGTCAATAATAGACGCATGGTTTAATTCATCAGAGAGAATTGCATCATTTTTATCCATAACAGCTGAAATCGCTGCCATATTACAGTTAAATCCTGATTGATATGCAATTGCTGCTTCTGTATGTTTAAATTTCGCAATTGTTTCTTCTAATTTGATATGCAAATCAAGAGTACCGTTAATTGTACGAACCGCTCCTGCACCAACGCCATACTTATGAATCGCACCAATTGCTGCTTCTTGCAGACGATTATCTGTTGCTAAACCAAGATAGTTATTTGAAGATAAGTTAATATATTCTTTCCCGCCAATTGTAATGATCGGTCCATTTGGACTTTCCAGCGGATCAATTACGTTATAAAGCCCTTTTGCTTTTAAATCCTCTAAATTTTCTTCTAAAAAGTTTGCAAGTGTTTTACTAGACATCGTGAAGCCTCCCCATCGTTCATGTAAGCGAATCATTATCTTAACAATTCCAATAATTCCAATACTAGCTTAACACGTTTTCAGAATTTATTATAGAAAAATAGCTTAGAGAAAACGCTTACAACTTTTAATTATATAGGATTACATACAAGAAATCTATGATTTACTTCAATTGTTTGATAGAATAAAAAAATGTTTTTAGGAGCTGAGAAAATGGCATTTACAGAATCTGAAGTATATAATAATGACTCTTTTTTTGAACAGTACATGAAGCGCAGATATCGAAAAGACAATCCAAATGAAGCAATGGAAAAGCCAGCTTTATTACAGCTCATCGGGGACATGAAAGGAAAGAACATTCTTGACTTAGGATGCGGTGATGCTAAATTTGGTATAGAATTATTGCAAAAAGGCTGCCTATCTTACACTGGTATTGAAGGCTCTTACCTTATGTATACAGAAGCTATCAAACAACTCGAAAACGTAAATGGCACTGTCCATTTCACGAACCTCAAAGACTATACATACCCCTCTTCTACTTTTGATCTCGTTACATCTAGACTCGCCCTGCACTATATTGAGCATCTTGATATTATTTTTCAAAACGTCTATCAAACTTTAAAAACAGATGGAATTTTCACCTTTAGTGTACAACATCCCGTTATTACCTCTTCCTTTGAGAGCTTACAAAGTAGTGGGAAACGTACAAGCTGGCTTATTGATGATTATTTTAAAATTGGGAAACGTACAGAACCGTGGATTGACCAAGAGGTAATCAAATACCATCGTACTACTGAACAGTACTTCACCCTCTTACAACAAGCTGGATTTACAATTACAGACTTACAAGAAGCAACACCAAAGCGAAAACATTTCCAAAATGAAGAAGAATATAAGCGCAGATTGCGTATTCCCCTCTTTCTCTTGTTTTCTTGTAAAAAATAAAAAAGCGATGAATTTTCATCGCTTTTTTATTTCACCACTCGCCCTTTCTGCGGAAGCAAACATCTTCCTCTTCCCTGTGGAATACATAGCGGTGTTCCAAATAAAGGATCTGTTGTAATTTGACAATCCATACGGAATACATCACGAACTAGCTTACAATCGACAATTTCTTCTGGTTTGCCTTGTGCATAAATTTGTTTGTCTTGAATGGCTACAATATTATCAGCATAGCGGCATGCTAAGTTTAAATCATGTAGTACCATAACAATTGTTCTTTGCTCTGTTTCATTTAATTCAAATAATAAATCTAACACTTCAATTTGGTGTGTCATATCCAAGTATGTTGTTGGCTCATCTAACAGAATAATATCTGTATCTTGTGCAAGTGTCATTGCAATCCAAGCGCGCTGACGTTGTCCACCTGAAAGTGCGTGAACATCACGCTCAGCAAATTCAGTCATACCTGTTGCTGCAAGTGCTTTTTGTACCATTTCTTCATCTTTTTCTGACCATTGCTTGAGCCATGTTTGATATGGATAACGCCCTTGTTTCACAAGTTGCAGTACAGTAAGTCCTTCTGGAGCTTGAGGCCCTTGTGGTAAAATTGCCATTTGGCGAGCAATTTGCTTTGTTTGCATATTTTGAATCGCATTATCCTCTAATAAAATATCGCCGGATGTCGGTTTTAATAAACGAGCAAGCGAGCGTAATAAAGTTGATTTCCCACAGCCGTTAGAACCGATAAAAATCGTAATTTTCCCTTTTGGGATCTCTAAATTTAATTCATTAATAATAATTGTTTCACCATAAGACAATGTTAACGATTTCGTCTCTAATGCTTTTTGCATGTTCATCTCCCCTTACTCCGTTTTTTAATAGATAGAAAGCCATCTATGTACTTTTTACCTTTATGAATTTCGACTTTTATAAAGTAAATAAATAAAATACGGAGCACCAATTGCTGATGTAAATACACCTGCTGGAATTTCAAGCGGGGCAAAAACTGTACGGCCAATTAAATCAGCAGCAAGTACTAAAATAGCACCTACAATAGCTGCTACGGGAAGTAACGCACCATATAAAGAACCAACTAATCTTCTTGAAATATGGGGTGCCATTAAACCGACAAAGCCAATCCCACCAGCAAAAGCAACCGCTCCTCCAATTAACGCTGTACTAAGGAGCAAAAGGAAGAATCTTGATTTCGTTAAACGAATACCAAGTCCAGTCGCGATATCATCACCAAGTTCTTGGGCATTTAAATGTCTCGCCGATATAAATGCAATCACTGTTAAAATAAGAACCCAAGGTGCTAGCACCCCTACATTTTGCCATGATGAACCGTAAACAGTACCAGTAATCCACACGTTTGCTTGACTCGCTTGATAAATAGGTGCTAACAACATAAATAAAGTCGTAGCTGCCTTCGTTAATGCCCAAAATCCAACACCAATTAAAACAAGGCTAATTGGCGACAACCCATCATTTCTCCATGCAAATAAATATACACAAAGTGCAACGATGGTTGCCCCAATAAAGGCTGCCAGTGGCATATAATGAATACTTACCGTTAATGCATTATTTTTATCACTAAATAAAGCAAGAAATAGGACAACTGCTACACTTGCCCCCCCCGTAATCCCAATAATATCAGGAGACGCAAGTGGATTTCGAACGAGCCCTTGTAAAATACAACCAGCTACAGCAAGAGCTATCCCTACAAGAATTGCAATTAAAATACGCGGCATACGGAACTTATTTACGACCATATTAGACATTGCATCACCGTTCCCGGTAATTGCTTGCCATACATCATATGGGACTATTTTCATCTCCCCCATACCCGCGCTTGCGAAAAATAATCCGATTAAAACAATTAATAAACCTGACAAGACGAGAAAAACTCGTTTATACATTAAAAACGAGAGGCCGTCTTTTCCTATACGAAACGGAATATACTTCTTCATTTGCTAAGCCCTCTCTTACGTGCAATATAAATAAAGAATGGTGCACCAATAAATGCTGTCATAACCCCTACTGGAACTTCTTGTGGCATAATGACATATCTTGCAGCAATATCTGCAAGTAATAACAAAATGGCACCTAACAACCCACTATATGGAACTCTCCAACGATGATCTACACCGACAAGAGCTCTTGCAAAATGAGGGATAATAATTCCAATAAAGCCAATTGGACCTGCAACAGCAACTGAGCCGCCAGACAGTAAAACAATAATGAGTAGTACCAAAGATTTCATCCAAACAGTTCGTTGCCCCAATCCTTTCGCAACATCTTCTCCCATCATTAATGTATTTACTTTTCCTGCCATTAGCAGAGAAGCGATCCATCCTATTAATAAATAAGGAAATACAGACTGTAATATTTCTAACTTTCTCCCTTGTACAGAACCAGCTAACCAAAATAGTACTTCTTCTAATGCTTGCTCGTTTAATACGAGCAAACCTTGTGTTAAAGACGAGAATAAAGCACTAATTGCTACCCCTGCCAAAGTCAGCTTAAGTGGGGTTGTCCCTTCTTTCCCTAAGGAACTAGATGCGAATACAAGTGCAGCAGCAACCGCTGTACCTAAAAAGGCAATCCAGGTAAACGCTGACAAAGATGTTATCGAAAAAACAACAATTGCTACAACAATGAAAAAGGCAGCACCTGAGTTTAATCCAATAAAATCTGGAGCAGCAAGTGGATTCTTAGTTAAAGTTTGCATTAAGCAACCAGCGATAGCTAAACTAGCACCAACACTAGCAGCAATTAACGCCCTTGGAAGACGTACATTTTGAATAATAATATGTTCATTCGAACCATTAAAATGAAAAAAAGCATCAAGTGCTAATTTCCCACTTGTATTTGTATATCCAAAAATAATACTTCCCCAAATACAAGCAATAACTCCAATGATTCCAACAAATAATCCAACCCATTTTGCTTGATTTGTTTTTAATAACATGCAGCGTTTCTCCTTCAATGTATAATGATACGTTGTTAGTCTATTGTAACTTAATTCGCATTGTCAATGATAGTAATAATTATTTTCAATTAAATCTATTGACAATCTATTTATAAACCCTTAACATCAAGCTTGCTAATGAAAATTATTCTCAATATTTAGGGGGATACATAATGAATTTCATCAAACAAAAATCATTTGTATTATTTGTATTCGTGTTATCATTTTCACTCCTTTTAGGGGCATGTGGGAAATCTGATAACAAGGCTGAGCCTAAAAAAGAAGAAAAGAAAGAAATGATTACTGTAGAACATGCAATGGGTAAAACAGAAGTTCCTGCTAATCCAAAGCGTATCGTTATTTTAACAAATGAAGGAACCGAAGCTTTACTTACCCTTGGTATAACACCAGTCGGTGCTGCTGAATCACCTACCGGTAACCCATGGTATCCACATACGAAAGATAAACTGAAAGATGTAAAAACTGTCGGTACCGAGCTTCAACCCAATGTAGAAGCAATTGCTTCTTTAAAACCCGACTTAATCATTGGTAACAAACTGCGTCACGAAAAAATATACGAGCAATTAAAAGGCATTGCTCCTACTGTTTTCTCAGAAACACTACGCGGTGAATGGAAAGATAACTTTAAACTTTATGCAAAAGCAGTAAATAAAGAAAAAGAAGGTCAAAAAGTATTAGCTGATTACGACAAACGTATCAAAGACTTAAAAGGCAAACTTGGTGATAAAGTAAATCAAGAAATTTCTATGGTGCGCTTTATGCCTGGTGATGTTCGTATTTATCACGGAGATACATTCTCTGGTGTTATTTTAAAAGAACTTGGTTTCAAACGTCCTGGTGATCAAAACAAAAATGACTTTGCAGAACGCAATGTATCTAAAGAGCGCATCCCTGCAATGGATGGTGATATCATCTTCTACTTCACATATGATAAAGGTAATGAGAAAAAAGGTTCTGAATTAGAGAAAGAATATATCAATGATCCTCTATTCAAAAACTTAAATGCTTCTAAAAATGGGAAAGTATATAAAGTTGACGATGTCATTTGGAATACAGCTGGCGGTGTAATGGCAGCAAACTTAATGCTAGATGATATTGAAAAACGATTTGTAAAATAACATTCTTCTAAAGCAGCTCCCCTTCTTGGGAGCTGTTTTTTAATTTCATTGAAGTGTCACATTATTTCATTTTGTATTTTTATTCTCAATATGTTATATTGTAATAGTAAATAAAATATATTTTCTCTATATCAGAAGAGTTATTTTAATCTAAATTTTCTGATTAGTCATTATTTTATTTTCTTTTGGAATTCAAATACTACATTTGAAAACGCTTATTATCTAGTTTTCAGGGAAAAATACAGTAACGGTTGAAGCTTCAATAGATTATTAAATAAATTTTCTTTCTATTTCCATATAATTCTATTGACTTCTAAATATTTTGTAAATTAAAATGATTACATAAATATCCGTTATACAGGATTAGGGGGAAACAATATGGATGCAGCTTTAAAAGTAGAAAAAGCTGGAGAGCAACAATCACCAAAAAAACATCCACCTGGATTATACTTGTTGTTCTTAACAGAAATGTGGGAAAGATTTAGTTATTACGGAATGCGTGGTCTTTTAGTTCTTTATTTAACAACAGCTGCTATTAGTGGCGGTTTAGGATTTGATAAAGCAGTAGCTGTACAAATTTATGGTACATTTACAATGCTTGTATATTTCACACCAATTATTGGTGGTTGGTTAACTGACCACTTCATAACAAAACGCCATGCAATCACTCTTGGTGGTATTATCATGGCACTTGGTAACTTCGTACTATTCTCGATGAATACAAAAACTGGACTCTTTTTAGGATTAGGCTTACTAGTTATTGGTAATGGATTCTTTAAACCGAATATTTCTACATTGTTAGGTGAACTGTACGGTGAAAATGATTCACGTCGTGACAGTGCTTTTACAATCTTTTACATGGGTATCAACGTCGGCGCTTTCTTCGCACCACTAATTTGTGGTTTCCTAGCTGAAGACTTCTTTAAAACAAGTGCTGATGGCGTTATGGTTATGGGTTATAAATATGGATTCTTGGCTGCTTGTATCGGTATGATTATCGGTCAGATTTTCTTTAACCTATTAGCTCCACGTTACCTTGGTAAAGCAGGCACAACAGTTGTAGGTAAAAAATCAAAAGATACAAATGCAAAAGTTATTGAGAAAAAACCTTTAACAAAACAAGAAAAGAACCGTACTTGGGCAATCATCATTTTAACTTGCTTCGTTGTTTTCTTCTGGGCAGGTTTTGAACAAGCCGGTAGTTCTTTAACACTATATACAAACACTTTTGTTGATCGCACAATTTTCGGATGGGAAGTTCCAACATCTTGGTTCCAATCTGTTAACCCAGCATTTATCGTTTTATTAGCACCATTTGTTTCTATGTTATGGATAAAGCTTTCTAAAACAAAACGTGGTGACTTAAAAGTTCCAACAAAAATGGCACTTGGTATGATTTTATTAGGTATCGGTTACCTTGTTTTAACATTAGCTGTTCTGAAAACTGGTAGCGACGAAGCACACATTGCTACTAAAGCAAATTTATTATTCATCGTTTTCACATACCTGTTCCATACAATTGGTGAATTATTCTTATCACCAATCGGTCTATCAATGGTAAGTGCAATTGCACCTATAAAGTTAGCTTCTTTATTAATGGGTGTATGGATGGCTGGTACTGGATGCGCAAACTGGCTAGCTGGTAAATTAGCTTCCTTCACACAATCTTTAGGATACTTAGAAGTATTCGCAAGTATCGGTATTATCGTAATCGTACTAGGCTTAATACTTCTTATGTTCTCTAAAAAAATTGCACATATGATGGAATAAAAAAAGCGGAGAGAATTCTCCGCCTTTTTTATTCCTCTTCTAATGCTGTCACATCTACTTGTACCGTCTCATGCGGTGTCTTCACATCATGTACATTTGCGATTCCACGTCCCTCATCACAACTTTCAATCCAAACCGGTACACCATGGTAAGTTACATCAATTCTACTTGAAGATGACAAAATTTGTTTTACACGCTTTACATCCATTCAGTATCTCTCCTTCCATTTATAACACTCTTTTTATCTTTTCATATTTCTTTGAACTATATTCCATAAGAAAAAGACGTATATTTCTATACGCCTTTTTCCATAATATTAAAATTTTACAAAAATAATGTCTTTACAACTTCACTTACTTTCTCATTATGCACTTGATAATATACTTCTAAGCCACGTCTTTCAAAACGAACAACTTTATTCTGTTTTAATTTCGTTAAATGTTGTGAAACAGTAGATTGCGGAATTTCTAAAACTTCCTGCAATTGTGTTACGTTACAAGTACCGCGTTCCATAAGCTCCATTACAAGGCGGAGTCGAAGCGGGTGAGCTAACGCTCGTAGCATTTGTACATCCTCTTCTGAAATACGACAATCAAATTGATTTTGATTCATAAAGTTCCCCTCATTTTTTCATTTTTATTTTCTCTTTATTTATTTTTATATATTTGTTTTTATATTTCCTGTTACGACACAACTTTATCAACCCAAAATAAAAAAATTATTTCCTCCTTTTATCAACATACCATTAAGAGCAATAACCCCTGCTGATTTTGAATATTATACTACACGCTTTAGTGAAAAAGCAAAAAAAACAGATAGGAATACTTTGCTTCTAAAAGCTGTTTTATCAACCTTTTTGTTATATTCCTTCCTTAAAATAATCATTGTAATGGTATTGTAAAATACTTTTCTCAAATGATATATCCTTGCAATCTTTTTAGTCATTTATCTCTCCCTTTGCTACCATAAAAAAGTAAAGTTTTGATAAGGAAAAGAATGCAAAATGAAAAAGTGGTTCATAATAAATTTAATTCGTATTGTACTTAGGCTATACAACCCCAGACTGTTCTATTAAATATAAAGATGTGACATATCAAATTCTAAGCATTCCTCCTTCATTCTTGATAAACCGGGAATCGTGTACTTTCGTACACACGATTTCTCTTTTTGTCTAGTTTATGAACAAAATGTAGCGGAATTTTTACAGTTAATACTATTATGGAATAAATATACTTTTTCACGTTGACAATAGTGTTGAACAAGAATATACTTAGCATGTAAGTTGATTGTGAATCATTTCACAAATTAATGTGAATACCTTCACATATTATAGATAGGAGTTGTCATTATTATGAGTACTTGGACACAAATTTATGACCCGTTAAACAACATTTGGTTATCAGCAATCGTTGCTGCTCTTCCAATCTTATTCTTCGTTCTTTGTTTAACAGTATTTAAGATCAAAGGATATTTATCAGGACTTTATAGTGTGATTTTAGCAATTATTCTTTCTATTTTTGTTTTCAAAATGCCAGCAACTATGGCAGTATCATCAGCTGCATTTGGTGTAGCAGCTGGATTTTATCCAATTTGTACAATTGTTATTGCAGCAATCTTCCTTTACAAATTAACTGTAAAAACTGAGCAATTTAATGTTATTCGTGACAGCATTTCCAGTATTACAAACGATCGTCGTCTTCAAGTGTTATTAATTGCTTATTCTTTCGGTGCTTTCTTAGAAGGTGCAGCTGGCTTTGGTGTACCGGTTGCAATTACAGCAGCATTACTTGTAGGTATGGGCTTTAATCCATTAAAAGCAGCAGGTATTTGTTTAGTTGCAAATATTGCTGGTGGAGCAATGGGAGCAATGGGTATTCCAGTTACAGTCCCTGCTCAATTAACTCAAATAGATCCATTAATTGTTGGGCGTCAAACTGTAACATTATTACCTTTCATTAGCTTTGTACTACCATTTTTACTTGTTGCAATGGTAGACGGTTTTAAGGGAATTAAAGAAACTTGGCAAGGTATCCTTGTAAGTGGTGGTTCCTTTGCCATTACACAATTCCTTGTAACATACTTCCTTGGTGCAGAACTAACTGATATCTTTGCTGCTGTTGTCAGCATGGTTTCATTAGCTTTATTCTTACGTGTATGGCAGCCAAAATCTTCAGCTCAATCTCAAGCTGAAGCTGGGCAGGCGGAAAAACATAGTTACACAATGAAACAAATTTTATATGCTTGGTCACCATTTGCTTTCTTAACTGCATTCGTAACAATTTTCAATTTAAAAGCAATTAAAGGTTTATTCGCTCCAGATGGTGCATTAGGAAGCTTAGTATGGAACATCCAAATTCCTGGCTTACACAATCACGTTATTAAAACAACACCAATTGTAAGTGCAGATACACCATTTGCAGCAATCTTCAAACTAGATGTATTTTCATCTACAACTACTGCAATTGTATTGGCAATCATCGTATCTTTACTTGTATATCGTGCAAAAGGGCAATTGGTTAAAGAATTAACTATTGAAACATTAAAAGAACTGAAGGCTCCGATTTATACAATTTGTAGTGTAATTGCATTAGCATATGTAACAAACTATTCTGGTATGTCTTCTACTCTTGGACTAGCTTTATCATCTACAGGCGATGCCTTCCCAATCTTATCTCCAATCTTAGGTTGGATCGGCGTATTCTTAACTGGTTCAGTAGTATCAAGTGGTTCTTTATTCGCACCGCTTCAAGCAGTAACTGCAGCACAATTAGATATCGTACCATCTACACTCGTTGCACTAAATGTAGTCGGCGGTACAATGGCAAAAATGGTTTCACCACAATCTGTAGCAGTTGCTTGTGCAGCAGTTGGACTAGTTGGTAAAGAATCTGCTCTATTTAAAACAGCGATGAAATATAGTTTAATTTTCTTACTTGTAATTAGCTTACTTCAACTTAACTCTATATTTAATATCTTTTAAAAGATGAAAACGATCCCTGTATAGGGATCGTTTTTATTTCCTTCTTTTTCACATCACGAACACGGGTGAGAATACCTTATACTTTTGTATAAAAAATCCCAATACACACGTATCAGGATTTTTTATTTTTTAATAACGATGCCCCAGCTATCTCTGGATGCGTCATTTCATATGGATCCAAAATAATATCGAGCTCTTCTTCTGTTAACACACCATGTTCTAAGCAAAGCTCACGAACAGATTTCCCTGTTTCAATTGCCTCCCGAGCAATACGAGACGCCGTCTCATACCCAATATGAGGATTCACCGCTGTAATAATTCCAACGCTTTTCTCAACATATTGTTTTAACAATTTTTCATTTGCAGTAATACCTTTAATACAATATTCACGAAATACGCGGAATGCATTATTCATAATACTAATAGATTGAATTAAATTAAATACTAACACCGGCTCCATTACATTTAATTCTAATTGTCCTGCCTCTGATGCTAAACATATTGTATGGTCGTTTCCAATAACTTGGAAGGCTACTTGATTAATCACTTCTGCCATAACTGGATTCACTTTTCCTGGCATAATAGATGATCCTGGTTGACGAGCTGGTAATTGAATTTCAGCTAGCCCGACACGTGGACCAGATGCCATAATACGCAAGTCATTAGCAATTTTAGACATGTTCATCATACATACTTTTAGTGCGGCTGATACTTCCGTATACGCATCTGTATTTTGCGTTGCATCCACTAAATGCTCCGCACCAATAAGTGGAAATCCACTAATATTGCGTAAATGCTTTACAACTTGTTCGATATAAATTGGATTTGCATTTAATCCTGTCCCAACAGCCGTTGCGCCCATATTCACTTCATACAAATGTTGACGAGATTGCCTAATGCGTTTTATATCGCGCCCAAGTACTCGGCTATATGCTTCAAACTCTTGTCCAAGACGAATTGGAACTGCATCCTGCAAATGCGTACGTCCCATTTTTATCACATGATCAAATTCTTTTGCTTTATCAGTAAATGCACTGTGCAATGCATCCATGGTAATAAGGAGTTCTTCTAGCATCATAAGCACTGCAATATGAATTCCTGTTGGGAACGCATCATTTGTTGATTGTGCCATGTTCACATGTGTATTTGGACTAATAGTTGCATAGTTCCCTTTTTCATAACCCATTCTCTCAAGTGCACGGTTTGCAATAACCTCATTTGTATTCATATTAATAGAAGTTCCTGCCCCGCCTTGAATCGGATCTACAATAAATTGCTCATGAAACTTCCCATCAATAATTTCTTGAGCTGATTTTGCAATTTCTTCCCCAATATTTTCTTGCAAATAACCTGTCTCCATATTTGCAAGCGCTGCCGCTTTTTTGACTATTGCCATTGCTGTAATTAATGACGTATGAATACGATATCCTGTGATCGGAAAATTTTCTACAGCTCTTAATGTTTGAACACCATAATAAGCTGCACTTGGTACTTCCTTTTCCCCCAGAAAGTCTTTTTCAATACGTATATCTTTCGTTACTATCATTTTTTATCACCTATACTTTTCATTCTAATCAATGACCTAGAAATATTTTCTATGAAAATATGATTTTTGTAAGAGATATATTTCCATATCTTTCTCCACTATATCTCACCTTTTTTGAAAGCGCAAACAATACCATTTTTCTGCAAAATCGATTCCGCACTCATACTTCTTTCTGGTGTATAAAGATTACGCTATTGCTGTATCTTCTCCCCCAATTTTCTTTATTTCCACTCGTTTAATTTGATGCATATCTTTTTCAAGAACTTTGAAAACCCATCCATTTGTCTCCATGATATCACCTTCAGTGATTGTTTGTTTTTGCATCATGATCCACCCCCCAATCGTATCTACATCATCAGCAACTAGATGTAAACCAAGCAAATCATTCACTTCACTAATGAGTACTTTTCCATCAATAATTTTATATGTTTCGCTTATATGTTCGACAGGCGGATGTTCATCTTCATCATATTCATCTCGAATCTCACCGACTATTTCCTCCAAAATATCTTCAAGTGTCACAATTCCTGCTGTTCCTCCATATTCATCATATAAAATTGCAAGCGGTATTCGTTTTTTTTGCATTTGCAATAACAAATCATGAATTGGAATGTTTTCTAGCACTTCAATAACAGGTCTTGTATACGAAGTAATGGAGCGGTCTTCCTCTTGTTCACCATCCATATAATGAATAAATAAGTCTTTTACATTGACCATCCCAATAATTTCATCTTTATCTTCTCCAAATACAGGATACCTTGTATACTTTTCTTGTCCAATCACTTTAACATGTGTCTCAAACGGTTCATCTTCATATAAACCGACTATTTCAGTACGCGGAACCATAATTTCTTTTGCTAACCGATTATCAAATTCAAAAATATTATTTACATACTTAAATTCCGCTTGATTAATTTCTCCGCTTTCATAACTCTCCGATAAAATAAGTCTTAACTCCTCTTCTGAATGTGCAACTTCATGCTCAGAAGCAGGATGCAATCCAAATATACCAGTCACGAGGCGAGATGAACCATTGAGAGCCCAAATAAACGGATACATAATACGATAAAAATAAATAAGCGGCTGAGATAGTAACAAACTCACTTGTTCCGCTTTTTGAATGGCAAGTGTTTTCGGGGCCAACTCTCCAATCACGACATGCAAAAATGTAATAACAGCAAAGGCAATAATAAACGAAACTGTACTTGCAATCGCAGGTGAAAGTTCCATCTTTAAAAATAACGGTTCCAATAAATGCTTTATCGTCGGTTCGCCTAACCACCCTAATCCTAAAGCTGTAATTGTAATTCCAAGCTGACATGCTGATAAATATTCGTCTAAATTTGAAATCACTTTCTTAGCTGCTAATGCCCCTCGTTTTTTTTCTCCTACAAGCTGATCCACGCGACTACTGCGTACTTTTATAATTGCAAATTCAACTGCCACAAAAAAACCAGTTAATGCAATAAGAATAACAACCATGATTAATTTAGTAATTTCCAAAGAACACCTTTAGCTTTTCTTAGCTAAAGTTACACCTCCTTTTTAAAAGAAGTTTTCTCTCAATCAAAACAAATGAATGAATAAAAAACGAATGGAAGTTTCACTTTGTTCTTATTCTCTTCATTTGTTAAAAAGCAAACCTATATAAATTTCCCCAATTTTTAATCCTCGTATAACTCCAATGGTAAACCATCTGGATCTTGAAAAAACACAAACTGTTTCCCTGTTATTTCATCCACACGTATTGGCTCTGTTTTTATTCCGCATCGCTTTAGATGCTGAACAGCTTCTTGTATATCTGTAACTGCAAATGCTAAATGTCTAAGACCAGCTGCTTCAGGAAAACTTTTCCGTTTAGGAGGATCTGAAAATGAAAATAACTCAATTTGATACTGTCCTCCTACACATAAATCTAATTTATAAGAATCCCTTTCTTCCCTGTAAACTTCATTCAACACCTTAAATCCCAATATTTCAGTATAAAATTTTTTAGATATTTTATAGTTAGAACATATAATTGCAATATGATGCACTTTAGATATATCCACGCTCTACGTCATTCCTCTCGTTATCAAACATGCATATTCTCCCTCAAAATGAAAAACCTATGTAACAGAACATCTCATAAGGAGGTTTACTATGAAATTTGTTACTTTTTTTCTCGGCCTTGCCGTTGTTTTCTTTCTTGCCTTTATCGCAAGTAATAATAAAAAGCATATTAAATTCAAACCAATTTTCATCATGCTTATTATACAGTTGATTTTAACTTATTTGTTATTAAATACAGAAATTGGACTTGTGCTTGTAACCTTGATTTCTAATTTATTTACGAAGTTATTGAACTATGCTGCATCCGGGGTGAATTTCGTATTTGGTGGTATTGCGAATAAAGGCGAAATGCCTTTCTTCTTAAATGTTCTCTTGCCAATTGTCTTCATTTCTGTCCTAATTGGTATTTTGCAACACTTTAAAATATTGCCATTTTGTATTCGTTGGATTGGGTTTTTCCTTAGCAAAATAAACGGACTCGGGAAACTGGAATCTTACAACGCCGTTGCCTCTGCTATTGTAGGCCAATCAGAAGTATTCATTACCCTAAAAAAACAGCTTGCGCAAATTCCAAAACATCGCTTGTATACACTTTGCGCTTCTGCCATGTCGACCGTATCGATGTCAATTGTCGGTGCTTACATGACAATGATTGAGCCAAAATATGTAGTAACCGCTCTTGTCTTAAATTTATTTAGTGGCTTTATTATCGTACTCATTATTAATCCGTATGATGTTAGAGAAGAAGAGGACATTCTAGAGATTAAAGGCGAAAAGCAAACCTTTTTTGAGATGCTCGGAGAATATATTCTAGATGGATTTCGCGTTGCTGTTGTTGTTGGCGCTATGTTGATTGGATTTGTTGCCTTAATTAGCTGTATTAATGATTTATTCCATCTTATTTTTGGAATTACATTTCAGCAGTTACTTGGTTATGTTTTCTCACCTATCGCTTTTCTTATTGGTGTACCAAGTAAAGAAATTGTCACAGCAGGAAGTATTATGGCTACAAAGCTTGTAACGAATGAGTTTGTAGCCATGATGGATCTCAGCAAACTTGCAACCAGTCTCTCTCCTCGTACAGTAGGTATTATTTCAGTTTTCCTTGTATCCTTTGCAAACTTCTCTTCTATCGGAATTATTTCTGGTGCCGTTAAAGGATTAAATGAAGAACAAGGGAATGTCGTTGCTCGTTTCGGTTTAAAACTGTTGTACGGCGCAACACTCGTCAGCATTTTATCCGCAATTATGGTAAGCATTATGCTATAAGAAGGTAAATTTTTATCCTTTTTTTATTCATCCTTTTTGTATACAATACGAATAGGTGTCTCATAAATAATCGAGACATCTATTTTTTATGCATGTACAACAATATCTATTTAGCGTACAATATCTTTTATGTGTCTCGTTTACACATTATAAGAAAATATACAAATTGAATGATTTGAAGGAGAACTAAAGAATGAATTCAGATGTAGAAAACAAAAATAGAACTTCAAAGAGGCGATTTAAGAAAAGACGCCTACTATGGTTTGTTCTCATTCCATTACTCATTGTAACAATTGGGGGTGGAAGCTATTTCTTCCACATATACAGTAAAGCAAAATCAATTGTAAATAATGCATATTCCGAACTAGATAGAGGAGATAAATCTGATAAACGAGATAAAGCTGTTAAACCGATGACCGACAACGTTTCTGTCCTTATTATGGGGGTAGATGAAAGTGACCTTCGTGAAAAATCTTACGGCAAAGCAACACGTACAGATGCATTATTGCTTGCTACAATTAATAAAAATGATAAATCAGTAAAACTTGTTAGTATCCCCCGTGACTCTCGCGTATATATTAAATCACGTGATAAACAAGATAAAATCACACATGCTCACGTATTTGGGGGCGTAGATAGTACAATTAATACAGTCGAAAACTTTTTAAATGTTCCTGTCGACTACTATGTAAAATTTAATTTTAAATCATTTATAAAAATTGTCGATTCTCTTGGTGGCATCGACGTAGACGTTCCTGTTGAGTTTACAGAACAAAATAGTAAGGATGAGCCTGGTGCCATTCACCTAAAAAAAGGACGCCAACATTTAAATGGTGAGGAAGCACTTGCTTTAGCAAGAACACGTCACATTGATAGTGATTATATGCGTGGTCAGCGTCAACAACTTGTTTTGGAAGCAATTGCTCAAAAAGCACTATCTATAAACTCTATTAATAAAATTGGCAGCTTATTAGATGCTGTTGATCATGATTTAAAAACAAACTTAACATTTGATGACATGATGACAATTACGACAAACATTATGGGATCAAACTTAAGGATGGATAAACTCCAAGTAAAAGGTAGCGATAAATATATCGGCGGCATCTACTACTACATTCCTGATGAAAAAAGTGTACAGGACATATCCAAAACATTAAAAGAACATCTCGATGTTACGAATAAAACTGAACATAAAAAATTATAATAAAAAGGCTGCTAGGACTTTCCCAGTAGCCTTTTTATTATAATTTCCAACAAAACACTTCCATTTTCTTACGCAAATAATGACAAAAAGAGACAATTATTACAACAATGTAACATTTTTTATAAAAACATTACACCGACGATTAAAATAATAGTATACTAGTACATAATACTATTTTTATCATTCATACATAAAAAACGAATACATATAACCTTATATATTAACTTTTTGGGGGGAAGTAAATGAAGCTACGTAACTTACTGATTGGTTCTGCTGTCGCAGGTGGAATATTGCTATGTGCAGGTGGGATTGGTGGTTATCAATACGTTTCTAAGTTAAACAAACAACTCGATACAACCGTATTACCGCACACTACATTTGAAGGTACTTCTCTTGATGGTAAAAGTAAAAAAGACGTGCAAGAAATTATTCAACAAAAAGTAGATGAATTAAACAAAAAATCTCTTAACTATGCATTACCGAGTAATACACAAACTTATACGTGGAAAGACTTAGGTGTTGACTATAAAGAAAAAGACATTTTCGAAAAAATCTTTAACGAGCAAAAAGGGAATGTTATGAATCGCTATAACATGCGAAAACAAGCTGAAAACAGCGAGTTAAAACGTGAATATAAACTAACACCAGAACTGAACTCAACAGCTTATGAGGCTTTTATAAAAGAAAAATATAACGAAACATTAAAGGAACCTGTAAACGCTGAATTAAGTGTTTCCGGAACAACAGTAAACATTAGTCAAAGTCAAAATGGCGAAAAAGTTGATAAAGAAAAATTAAAAGAATTAACGGCAAAAGCAATTACTACTGGTACACAAGATATTCAACTTCCAATTGCATCCACAAAACCCGAACGATCTACAGAAGATATAAAAAACATGGGTATTACACAAGTGATCGCTGAATATTCTACTCCTATGGCTGGTCGAAACGGGAGCCAATCCTTTAATGTAAACAAATCTGCTAATACTTTAAGTGGAGCACTCGTAGCACCTGGTGAAACATTTAGTTTCAATGAACGCGTCGGTATTACAGATGCTGCGCATGGCTATAAATCCGCTGCTGTATATTTGAATGGTAAAGTTGTCCAAAGTGCTGGTGGGGGTGTGTGTCAAGTTAGTAGTACGCTATATGGTGCAGCATTACGTGCTGATTTAGGAGTTGTTGCTCGTAGTAACCACTCTATGCCTGTTCATTACTTACCACTTGGCCAAGATGCCGCTGTAGCAGATTATGGACCGGATCTAAAATTCCAAAACAATACGGGAAAATATATTTACATTCAAGCCTTCTCTAATGGTGGCAGTATAACTACACGTATTTTCGGTACACCTACTGGTAAGGACGTAGAAGTTTCATCAAAAGTAATTAGTGATACTGGAAATAAAATTACAGCTGTTACATATAAAAAAGTAACACAAAACGGTCAAGTGATCTCAAATGGCCAAATCTCAAAAAGTGTATACAAAAAGGCGTGATGATTCACGCCTTTTTGTTTTGCAGTAAACATATAAATGCCTCTATATGTTCCCTCGCCTCTTCTAACGACCATATACGGTTTCCTTGTTTAGCCGCTAATAAAGATCCTTCTTCCCACGCCTTCGCTTGCTTTATATGTAATAGCTCATGTTGTAATTTAGCAACGGTTTCTTGCTCTTCTTCCTCTAAGAACTCAGTCATTACATTGATTATCTCATCCTCATGCACACTTAACGTACAATATGTTTTTAAGAAATATTGAAGTGTTGGATACATACTACTCTCCCTTTCTTACTTGTCTGATGGATAGGAAGTAATGATTTTAAATCCTAATGACCCTGATTTATCTCTTGCTAAAACAGTAACTGTATTCATAAGCTTATCTTTTACACTCATATCTTTCTTTAATACCGTTTTTCCAACAGGAAACGAATGCTTCGTATTTAATACGAGACGATTTTCTTTGGAATTCTTTAACCACTTCTCAATTTCCTGCTCATGCTGTTTCAAACTATCTTTAACAGCTTTTGTTGCCGTCTCTTTATCGTAGTATGTACTTGCGGCCGATACTTTATCTGTACGTAATCGTTCTTTTAGCTGATCTTCTGTCTTTCCGACATGACGTTCTATCGTATGACCATTTTTCGGCGGTCCTTCCATTTCATCTAAAATATTATCATTAATTTTCCCTATTGATGCTGAATCGCTTCCTTTTGGACTTTCTTTTTTCTGTTCTTGTCCTGCACAACCACTTAAAACAAGTATCATCGCAAGTAAGCCGCTTAAGAAAATACTCCATAATCGTTTCATCATATCACCTCTTTCATGATTATCGTCATAACTTCACAAAAAGTCAATTTTATATAAAAAAAGCGTACACCAATGATTTGCATGTCGCTTAACAACGAAAAAACTCATTTATTTCATATTACTTGCACAGAAAAGGGGTGAATCAGTCCGTCCACATAATACTGACTTTCTTAAATGTTTTTTTCTAATCTATACTCTATCTTTTTTAAACATTTTACAACTTTCTCAGCTTCTTCCTATCCATGTATGGAATTACCTTCTCTTGATTTAAGAAATAACCGAAAAATATACCCCCTACCTTCCGTACCATATACCTGTAATGGGTATATTTTTCGGTTTTTATTATGAAAATTTATATTTTCTATTAAAATCTACACTTGCCTATACTGATTAAATGTGGTGTAATGCAAAAAAAGACAAAGGACTATAACGATATGCAAGAAATGATTCACAATTTACTCACAGAGCATTACACGATTGCAATTCCACTTAGTATTCTATTCAATATCATCATCAGTTTGGCAGGCTTTATTCCAAGCATATTTTTAACAGCAATCAACATACAGCTTTTTGGCTTAACAGACGGAACAATAATTTCGATCGCAGGCGAAGTATTGGGAGCAATTGTTTCATTTTATTTCTATCGACTAGGTTTTCAAAAATTGGCCCATAACAAAATAAACAACTATCCAAAAATAGAACGTCTTCTTTATGTACAAGGTAAAGAAGCATTTTTTCTCGTTCTATCATTCCGACTTGTCCCATTTATTCCATCTGGCATTATTACCTTATTTGCTGCGTTAGGAAAAATGTCGTTATTCTCTTTCAGTATTGCAAGTGCAATAGGAAAAGTACCAGCATTATTCATTGAAGTGTATTCTGCATACCATGTAATGAACGGAACAAGCGAAGCGAAGTGGATTATAACGATTGCTGGTTGTATCGGAGTATTATATGTATGGAAGAAGTGGAAGAAAAAATAAAAAAAGGAGCAATTGTTCCTTTTTTATTCTCTATCAAAGGGAGTTGCTGAAAACATTCATTTCATCATAAAAAAATCCCTTATATTTTGAACAAAAGTTGATCAAAACATAAGGGATTTATAACTTATCTTTCAAAAATTTTATAAAAAGATTGCTTATTTTAACAGGAAAATAAATTATAATAACTACCACTTCTTTATAAGCTTAGAAATTCTCTTTCTATACTATTTTGTTCTAAACGAATGATAGTAGGTCGCCATTAATGTCATTAACATTGGAATGGTAATGACAAGGGAAAATAAGAAAACTATCGAAAATATTGTACTTAATACCCCTGAACTTACCGAATGAACGAAATAACTTACAATCAGCATAGCCATACTAATTGCAACTGCTGACATAACTGGTTGTCTAAGTGTTTTTATTTTCTCCTGTTTTGTTTCTTTATCTGTATAAATTGGTTTTGTACCAGGTTTGGCCTTAAATAGGTGCACATCATAATAACTCGAACAAACATATTCCCAACCTGCCAATTCAAACATTTCAATATATTCTTCTAATTCGTTTTCTGCTAATGGTCTTATATCAAGACTAAATATAGTATCTTCAGCAGCACCCTTTTCTAATTCATATCCCATTCGTTTAAAACGTTTCACAATCCATCCTTTTGTAGCATACTTTCTTAGCTTTTTTAAATCTTGTTCTTCTGAAAAAGCAATCCCATTTGACATTATGTATTTTGTTTTCCCCATTTTAGTTCTCCCCTTTTAATCCATTTTCAGCAAAATCAAGCATCGTTTTACGTCTCAAAATATCCTGTTCCAACACTTCTCTACCTTTATCTGTCAAAACATATACTTTTCTACGTGAGTCTGAATCATCAAATAATTCAATGTAGGATTCGGTTATTAACTTTTTAATAATTGTATATAGTGATGCGGGCCCAATTACTACTTTCCCCTTTGTTAATTCTTCAATCAAGCTCATCACTGCATAGCCATGTCTTGGTTTTGTAAATCCTGCCATAATATAAAACACAGAATCGGTTAACTGTTCTAATGATTTCATTTTCTCCCTACCTTCATTATATCACTTTATGATATATCTAAAGATAATATATCATAAAGTGATATAATGAACAATAAAAAGATGGAATGAATATTCAATTTCATTCCATCTTTAAGGGCAATCCTTATCAAACTTTATTTACAATCCACAGGAGTGGAACCTATTTTACACCAACTGCATCATATGACTGCTTCACTGCTGTAACTTCAGCAGAGCTTGCACCATATAAATCAGCTGCAGCTTGTACTAAGCCAGCACGAGCTTGACTAAATGTAGTAGATTCAGTGAGGTATTGTGTATTTGCACGATAATAAATTGCACCTACTTTATCTTTACCAATACCATTCACTGTTACACCATAATGCGTACCACCATTTGCAAGTAAGTAAGCCGCTTTATTGATAATACCGCTGTTCGTATGAACGCCACCATTATCACTTGAACCAGTATAACGCTTAGAATAATGGTCTGGATCACCATATTTTGTTGGGTCACTCATAGAACGAAGTGCATCCCCCGATGTACCAGGCGTATAAATATCCTCTCCAATTTCCCAATCTGGATTACGATTATCACTATACTCTACTAAAGTACCAAAAATATCAGAAATCGCTTCATTTAATGCTCCTGACTCATTTTGATAAATCAGGTTTGAGCTATATTCTGTAACCGCATGCGTTAACTCATGCCCAATTACATCTAATCCACCTGATAATGCAGTAAATGTATAGCCATCCCCGTCTCCATATACCATTTGTGAGCCATTCCAGAATGCATTATTATATCCACTACTGTAATGAACCGTTGATTTTAACGGTGCTCCAGCGTCATTAAATGAATTACGATTGAACGTCTTTTTATAATAATCATATGTTACTCCTGCATAATAATGAGCATCTACCGCTGCCGCATCACGGCTTGCATTGAAAACGTTATCTGTATCTGCCCACAACGTTCCTGGTAACGTAGTGCGATTCTTCGCATCATATGTGAAAATCTGCGCTCCACGTGTATTATCTTGTAAATAATAAGTAGATCCAGATAATGTTGTATTAATAGATTTTGTATCTCCTAGTACACCTTTACCTGTCCCAACTTTATTTGTTCCTGTAACAGGTTTTGCAGCTGCTTTCGCATCTTGTTTTGCAACCTCTTGCTTAACTGGCGATTTATTCTCATCTGTTACATGATCAATTGTATTGTATTTATTTAACACTTTACCGCTATCCGCCTCAATGAAATAATAATAGTTACCTGGCTTCGGATCTAAGAAATTTAATTTCACAACATATGCATAAGTTGTATCCTCACCATTTTGATATACATATAAATCCGCTGATGGCTCTACCTCATATTTAGGGGTTAACCCTAGATCTTGCTGTGCGATTTCAATCGCTTTTTTACCTTCAATCTTATTTTTATTTTTTAATTTTTCTTTTTTATCTAGATCCGGTACAACTGTTCCAGATAATACTTTTAATGAACCATCTTTACTAACATGCGCTAGTTGGGTAGACCCCCATACCGGTGTACCTTCATATACTTGTTGCATACGTACCACTGTTGCATCAGTTACAGAATCCTTTTTCACTTGTTTCACTTTGAAAGAATCCTCTGCACTCTTTTCTCCTAACTTATACTCCTTTTTTGCTGCATTTAAATAATCAAACACAACAGATTCTGCTTTCTTTCCAGTTGCTCCTGTTAAATCTCCAGAGATAAACTCAGGTGACTGCACTGCTTCATTGTACTTTTTCGTAGAGAGTACGTTCTTTGAATCTGCAAACGCAGAGCTTGTCCCTCCAAATGTTGTAACTGCCATTCCTGCCGCTAATACAAATGCTAAACTCTTCTTTTTCATATAACCTTCCCCCTAATAAAAAATTTTTTTGAAAAAGAGTAGTTTTATATTATCATCTAGTTTCCACTATTTATATACTAAAAATTCAAAAAATTCTTTTCTCAAGTTTTGTAGAATTTTGGGGAGCAATTATTGAGAAAGGCCCTTTCCAATTTGGAAAGGGCCTTTTGGTTATTATTATACATTTACTGTTTGTGATAAATTAGAGTCTAATCCAAAAGTATCAGGTTTACTCGTATATTGCACACCACCTACCACGGTAAATACTACTGCGACCACTAAAATTCCTGCTAATATTTTTTTCATTTTAACCCTCCTTATGATCTTCTAGCACTTCAATAACTAACTTATAATATCGATTACTTTCTTCAAAATGTAGTAACCGAGCGAAATATTCCGCAAGCTCTATATATACTTTCTTTAATTCAATTTTATTTCCTGCCGACTTATAAAAAGGAATAGCTTCTGCTTCCAAAAATGATTTATAGGCTTTTGCGTCTTCAAAATATTTATACCGAAGCATAAGAAGTAGATATAACTTTGTATTAAACCTTTCTTCCTGCTTAGCAGCAATAACTCCCTTATCAATCCATTCTTTCGCTTCTTCTAGCTGCTCTAGTTTAATACATTGTAATGCCATTTCATATAATGTATCTATATAATTTAAATCTATTTGATTCTGAAATTGCAAACTTTTTAAATAGCATTCTTTCGCCCGCTGATACTGTCTTTTTTTATAGTATATATTTCCAATATTACTTAAAGTAATAGCTATAAGTACATCTTCGTCTGCAAAAGATGATGCTTCTCTCAATATACTTTCGTACATTTCCAAAGCCTCTTTATATTGACCTTTTTCCGCATAACTTAGTGCAATAAGAATTTGACAGTTAATCACATTCCTAAACTTGTATTCACCTCGAAATCCCTCTAATGCAACATTAGCAAAATGCAGTGCAAGATGATGAATTTCTAAATGAGTATATGTAAGAGCAATATTATAATAAATCCCAGTTTCATAATACCCTTGTTCTTTAGCCATCACTTCTGTCTCTAGTAAATAATCGAGGCCATCTTTCCACTTATATTGCAAACAATATAATATCCCTCTACTATACGTATATAACATTTTTTGAAACGGAGAATACTTCTTATACATTTTTCTCAACTTCTCTAGTTCTTCTTCAAGTGCAGGAAGATCTCTTTTCATAATTAAATAACGAGTATAGAGTAATTTATAATAGTTTATGATTTCAAAATCTAAAACATGCTTCATTTCACCTTGTAACTCATTATATATGCGTTCAACTTGCCCTTTGTCCAAATGAACTAACGCGTTTAACCAATCATCTAACTTCTCTTTCACTTCTTCTTCTACATCTCTCAAATCCGACACAGCAATCTCTAACCTCGCGCAGAGCAGCTGCAAGATTTCTTCTGATGCTTCTATCTTTCCATTTTCAATCTTACTTAAATATGAGACGGAACAAATGCCCTGACATAATTCTTCTTGTGTCATTTTTTGCTGCAGTCGCTTATAAAAAACTTGTTTCCCGATTTTCTCTAATGTTTGTTGCATTGTCCTCCTCCATTCTCATTTACCCCCACTACTTTAATAATACATAAAAATGCCAAAAATATAAATTGATAAATGTAAATTTTCTAAACATTTTTCGCCTTTTGTCGCTATAACTGTTATATTATATGTATAACAGTTATAGCGACAAAGGAGGTGCAACATGTTTATAACGATTAACATACAGTCTAATATTCCAATATACGAACAACTCGTTCATCAAATTATCGAAGGAATTGCCAAAGAAGAACTAAAAGAAGGCGAAACTTTACCTTCTGTTCGATTACTTGCTTCTGATTTAGGTGTAAATATGCTCACTGTTAATAAAGCGTATCAACTGCTAAAACAAAAAGGATTTATTCAAATTCATCGACAAAAAGGAGCTACTGTAAATACAACACAATTACATGATAACTCCGCATTTTTTGAGAGGAGTGAACTGACTCTACAACCATTTATAGCAGAAGCAAAATGTCGTGGTATTTCAAAAAAAGCACTCTTGCAATTTGTACAATCTTTAGCGAATCATTTTGAATGGGAGGAAACAAAACATGGACATATGGATTAATATCATTCTATTTGTAGCGATACTAGCACCATTTTTCCTCATTATTACTTTTACGCCACAAATGACTCCAAATATATATAGTTTTGGTATCCGAATCCCCGAAAACGCATATAACTTAGATGAAATTGTCCTCTTGCGTAAAAAATTTCGGAACACCCACTTGCTTTTCAGCTTGTTATTTACAATCTTTTTCATCAGTATTTCAGTATATTTTTCAAATGAAGCAGCACAAGCAACAGGCCTTATTATTTGTATTATCGGATTTCTAATTGCCGATTTTTTTATTTATTTACATTGTCATAAAAAAATGAAAGTCATCCGAAATAATATGAATTGGGCTATTGAAAAAAAGCAACCTATTGTAATTGATACATCTTTTCGAAATGAAAAATTAACCTATTCTAACGGATTATTTTCCATTCATGCATTCATATGTTTTATAACAATTCTTATTACTATCTCGTTCTATCCTGAATTGCCAAATCAAATCCCAACGAAATTCAATTGGGATGGCACTATAACAACCTATAGTGAAAAAACAATCGGGCTTTTCTCTGTTTTTCCACTTATTCAATTCGTAACAATTCTGCTTTTTATGGGTATCAATATACTATTAAAACGCGCTAAGCAACAACTCAATGTTCAAAATGCAGATGCATCTAAAATTTCTAGCATTCAATCCCGCAGAAAGTGGTCATTATTTATGATTGGATCTTCCTTGCTGTCTGTATTTCTATTCACTTTGTTCCAAATTTCTTATATCGTTCCATTTTCACCTCTTAAATTAATCATTAGCACCATTATCATAACTACAATAACAATTACTTGGGCAATCATTATTGCACGAAAACCAATAAATCAAGATACTTTATCAAGCAATGAAAATTTTTCTATTCAACAAGATGATGATCATTTTTGGAAACTGGGACAATTTTATTACAATCGAAATGATCCTACACTCATGTTAGAAAAGCGCTTTGGACTTGGATGGACTTTCAATTTCGCTCGCACCATAGCATGGGGGATTTTATTCGGTCCTCTCGTGCTCATTTTTGGAATTGTTCTATTAACTGCATAATCCCGGGTAAAATCTACTCTTAATTGAAGTAGCTGCTTTGGCATAAAGTGAAACTTTAATCAGAGGGGGCTTCATCCCCCTCTGATTATTAGCCGGACAATGCTTTCGCTGAATTTTGAGGTGAAAGTATTACTGCCGGTTAATGCGGGATAAACTACAAATAAACGATATAATATAACCAAATTACGGAGGTGTTTTCACAATGAATCATTATAAAGATGATAGTTACGCCTTACACACAGATTTATATCAAATCAACATGGCTTATACATATTGGAAAGACAAGATTCATAATCGCCGTGCTGTTTTTGATTTATATTTCCGAAAGCTCCCATTCGAAAATGGTTACGCCATTTTTGCTGGTCTTGAAAAAATTATAGAATACATAGAGACTTTTCGTTTTACCGAAAGTGACATCGCTTATTTAAAAGAACTACAATTTGAAGAAGAGTTCCTACATTATTTACAAAACATGAAATTTACTGGGACAATTCGTGGTATGCAAGAAGGAGAAGTTGTTTTTAATAACGAACCATTATTGCGTGTTGACGCACCTCTTGGTGAAGCTCAAATTATTGAGACCGCCTTGTTAAATATTGTGAATTACCAAACATTAATCGCTACAAAAGCAGCTCGCATGAAACATGCAGCGGACAATGATGAACTCTTAGAGTTTGGTACCCGCCGCGCTCACGAATTTGACGCTGCCCTTTGGGGTACACGAGCGGCCTTTATCGGTGGATTTTCTTCTACAAGCAATGTCCGTGCTGGAAAACGCTTTGGTATTCCAGTTGCTGGTACGCATGCTCATTCTTTTGTCCAAGCGTATCGTGATGAATATGTTGCATTTAAAAAGTACGCTGAAACGCACCAAAAATGTGTTTTTCTTGTTGATACATATGATACGTTAAAATCTGGTGTACCAAATGCGATTCGCGTTGCTAAGGAATTCGGTGACCACATTGATTTTTATGGCATTCGTCTCGATAGTGGCGATATGGCTTATTTATCAAAAGAAGCACGAAAACTACTTGATGCAGCTGGGTTTACAAATACAAAAATTATTGCTTCTAGTGATTTAGATGAATATACAATTATGCATTTAAAATCACAGGGAGCAAAAATTGATGTATGGGGCGTCGGAACAAAACTGATTACATCATTTGAACAACCTGCATTAGGCGCTGTCTATAAATTAGTTGCGATTGAAGATGCAAATGGCATATTAAATGACACAATTAAAATCTCTTCTAACCCTGAAAAGATCACAACACCAGGATTAAAACGAATTTATCGAATCATTAATCGCGTGAACAATCATGCAGAAGGTGATTATATCGCTTTAGAATCCGAAGAACCTCAACAGGAAGAGCGTTTAAAAATGTTCCATCCTGTTCATACGTATATTAGTAAATTCGTAACAAACTTTGAAGCACGCGAGCTTCATCATGCCATTTTCACAAATGGTAGAAGAACATACGAATTACCAAATATATTAGACATTCAAAAATACACTAAAAGCAGCTTAGCACTATTCTGGGAAGAATATATGAGAACGCTAAATCCCGAAGAATATCCTGTAGATTTAAGTCAAGAGTGCTGGGATCATAAAATGAATTATATTCAAACAGTACGAGATCAAGTTGCAAAAAATATACAAAAATAAAAAGAGAAGCCTTCGCTTCTCTTTTTATTTTACAAATCTTTCACTCTAAGCACACGCATCGCATTCAATACAGCAAGTAATGTAACACCCACGTCTGAGAAAACTGCTTCCCACATTGTTGCAATTCCGAATGCACCAAGTAATAGGACAAGCCCTTTTACACCAAGTGCAAAGATAATATTTTGCCATACAATATTGCGTGTACGTTTGGCAATTTTGACAGCCGTTGCGATTTTAGAAGGTTCATCTGTCATGATTACAATATCCGCTGCTTCAATCGCTGCATCAGATCCTAATCCACCCATCGCAATTCCGACGTCTGCCCTTGCTAATACTGGTGTATCATTAATACCATCGCCAACGAACGCAATTTTTTCTTTTGCTTGTTTTGCTCCATCAATTTTTTCAATTTCTTCTACTTTTTGCTGTGGCAATAATTCAGCATGAACTTCATCTAAACCAAGCTCTTTACCAACCGCTTCTCCAACTAACTTTGCATCACCTGTTAACATGACTGTTTTCTTAATCCCAAGCTCTTTTAATTTTTGAATCGCTTGTTTTGAGTCCTCTTTCACTTCATCCGAAATGACAATATACCCTGCATATGCACCATCTACAGCAACGTGAACAAGAGTACCTACAGTTTGTGGCTGCTCAAATGTAATGCTTTCTTTTTTCATTAATTTTGCATTACCTGCAAAAATTTCTTTACCTTGCACTTTTACAACTGTACCATGACCAGAGATTTCACTATAATCTTCAATCATATTTTCATCAATTGATTTTCCATAGCTACTCCGAATAGATTGCGCAATTGGATGATTTGAGTACACTTCTGCAAATGCCGCATACTCAAGAAGCTCTTCTTTTGTAGTTGTTCCACTTGGCTCCATCTTCGTTACTTTGAAAACACCTTTTGTTAATGTTCCTGTCTTATCAAAGACGATATGTTTCACATCATTTAGCGCTTCTAAATAGTTACTACCTTTGATTAAAATCCCGTTTTTAGATGCTCCACCAATACCGCCAAAGAATCCAAGTGGAATGGACACTACTAACGCACAAGGACAAGAAATAACAAGGAATACTAAAGCTCGATAAATCCAATCTGAGAATGTAGCACCTTCTAAAATGAGAGGTGGAACAAACGCTAATACTGCAGCTGTAATTACGACAGCTGGCGTATAGTAACGAGCAAATTTCGTAATAAAGTTTTCTGTTGGTGCTTTTCGACTACTTGCATTTTGCACTAAGTCTAAAATTTTAGATACTGTAGATTCACCAAACTCTTTCGTTACCTCAATTGTCAATACACCATTTTGATTCACGAAACCACTTAATACATCATTACCAACCTCTACTTCACGCGGTACAGATTCGCCTGTTAACGCTGAAGTATCTACCATCGATGCTCCTTCAACTACTTTTCCATCTAACGGTACTTTCTCACCTGGTTTTACAATAATGTAGTCACCGATTTTAACATCTTCTGGTGAAATTTGTTTTGTTTCGTTTCCAACTTTCACGTTTGCATAATCAGGACGAATATCCATTAATGAAGTAATTGATTTTCGAGAACGATTTACAGCGATACTTTGGAATAATTCACCTACTTGGTAAAAGAGCATAACAGAAACTGCTTCTGGATACTGCCCAATCGCAAAAGCTCCAAGTGTGGCAATCGCCATTAAAAGGTTTTCATCAAATACTTGGCCGCGTGTTATATTTCTTACAGCTCGCCAAACGATATCTCCACCAATTAGTAGGTACGCAATAACAAAAAGTGGAATTGTCATCATTTGTGGTAATCCCGCTAGTGCAGCTATCCCTGTTAAAACGCCACCAATTGCTAAACGCCAAATCATTTTCTTCACATTTCCTTCACCATGGTCGTGGCTACGATTATGGCTTTCCTTCTCTTCGCGAACAACTTTTACATCTGGTTCTAACTTATGAACAATCATTTTGATATCTTGTACTGTCGTTTCAAGTTCTTTTTTATTTGCAACTTCTATTTTTAATTTCTTCGATACAAAATCCACTGTAGCATTTGAAACAGAAGGCATTTCCTTTACCTTTGTTTCAATCTTCATCGCACAATTCGCACAATCTAATCCTTCTAATACAAATACTTCTTTCGCAACTTTTGATTGTTGTTCTTCCTGTACTTTAATATGAGGCTCTAATTTCGTAACAAGTTGCATCGCCTCAGTAATAACATGTTTTTCGTTATTTTGTTCTGTTTCTAACACCATTGTCTTAGTTGCGAAGTTCACGGAACAAGATAAGACACCATCTAATCCCCCAACGCCTTTTTCGATTTTCATCGCACAGTTCGCACAATCCAGTCCTTCTAACACAAGTTTTCGTTTCACTAGTGGTTCTGCCATCTTTCTCCCTCCTTGTGCTTTTATTTTCTATTCTTCTTCATTTACGTGTTCAAATGCTTGCTCAAAGATACCGATTACGTGATGGTCCGCCAATGAATAATAAACCACTTTTCCCTCTTTACGGTTTTTCACAAGCTTTGCTTGTTTTAATACACGAAGCTGATGTGAAATAGACGACTGTGTCATTCCAAGTAAATATGCTAAATCACACACGCACATTTCTGCTTCAAATAATGCGTGTAAAATTCTCGTACGTGTACGGTCGCCTAACACTTTAAATAACTCCGCTACTTTACTTAAGCTTTCATCATTCGGAATTGTTTGTTTCACTTGATCCACAACGTCTTCATGGATAATCGTTTGAGAACACGCCTCTTGGCATGTTTCCACTTTATTTTCAGCCATTATAGCTCACCTCTTTATCTAAACATATGAACAACCATTCATATATCTTATACCTTTATTATATGAGCGTCCGTTCATATGTGTCAATAAAATCCACAATCATTTTTTCGAATATTTTGTTCACATTTAAACGAAAGCATATATAACATATTCTCCTCACACTTTATATGCTTCATACAAAAGAGGATGTTGCTAAAACCGTATCCCTTTAGCACATCCTCTTTATTCTTATCTATTCACTCTTTACAGCATCAACAATTAAAGAAACAAACCCTAACTTTCCGTCCTGATTTCTATAATCAAAACGCTTAGAACGATAAATAAACCCTTCCTTCTCATCCCAATCATTATAATGAAACTCTCCATCTTCATCACAATACTCCAAAAGTTTCACCTGAAACCCCGCACTCTCAAACATAGATGTCATCGTTTTATAATTATGAACAATTTTATGGCTCGCTGCTGGATGATCTAACGGTCCAGGTCCTCCAACTTTTACCCCTTCTTGGTATTCTTCATCTGGGAAAAAGCGATCCGGAACCGCACATCGAATATAACCACCCGGCTTCAAAAATTCATAGCATACTTTCGCTGCTTCTATGCCTTCTTCATATGATAAATGTTCCCATACATGCTCTGCTAAAATTACTGCTAAAGAGCTAGGATCAAACTTTTTTATCCAATCTTCTCTTTTTAATAAATTTAATTCTTCTTCATTTGTATGTAACCAACCCGGGTTATTGTTAAATTCCCCTGCACCCACAACGATTTTTAATTCTTCTTTTACAACCATCATTTCACCCCTTTGAATATTTCAACATACAAATTCCATAAGTTGCTATTTTCTCCTCCTTTGGCCAAAAGAAAAAGCCTTGCGCGCTCCCTAGACGCACAAGGCTTACATGTTTTATATCCCCTTAATTAGCTTTTTCTAAGCTATCTTGCGAACTTTCATCTTCTTTTAAATGACTGTGTTTTTTCGAATAAACAAAGTATACGACTACTCCAATTGCTAACCAAGCACCGAAGTATATCCATGTCGTTAATGGTAAGTTTACCATTAAGAATAGACAGCACACGATTGAAATGATCGGTAAAGTTGGCACAAGTGGCACCATAAATCCACGCTGTAATTTCGGATGTGTTTTACGAAGAAGGATTACTGATACACCAACCATCGCAAATGTTAATAACGCTCCAATATTCGCTAAATTCGACAATTCTTTTAAATCGATAAATCCAGCAATTAAAGCACTACCGATTCCTGTTAACCAAACTGAAAATGTTGGCGCTTCTGTCTTCTTGTTAATTTTCGCGAAAGATTCTGGCAATAAACCGTCACGGCTCATAGCGAAGAATACACGTGTTGTTGCGTAGATGTATGCAAAAATTACAGCCATAATACCAATTACAGCTCCAATAGCAATTACACCAGCCACTTTATCTTGCCCTACAACTTCCAGTACATAAGCCATCGCTTCTGGTACATCTAATTCTTTATAAGAAACCATACCAGTCATAACAAGACAAACTGCAACATAAATGATCGTACAAATAACTAACGAAGCAATGATACCAATTGGAAGGTCACGCTGTGGATTTTTTACTTCTTCTGCTGAAGTTGCTAATGCATCAAATCCTAAGAAAGCAAAGAATACTGCTGCTCCCCCCGCGAAAACTCCACTTAAACCGTACGGTGCAAATGGTACCCAGTTTTCTGGTTTCACGTAAAATACACCGACTGCGATGAATAAAACAACAATACCAATTTTAATTAATACCATTATATTATTCACACGCTTACTTTCTTTCGTACCTCGTGATAATAGCCAAGTTATCACCAATGTAACAATAACTGCTGGTAAGTTCACCATACCACCTTGCGATGGAATCGTTAACAAGGCTTTTGGAATTTCAATTCCCAATCCACTTACTAAGTTATTGAAGTAACCTGTCCATCCACCAGCTACGGCCGCTGTTGTTAAAACATATACTGACAATAATGTCCATCCCATTAAATGAGCTACAAACTCACCGATTGTTGCATATGAATAGGTATACACACTACCTGATACCGGAAGCGTAGATGCAACTTCTGCATAACATAATGCTGCAAACCCACAAACAATTGCTGCAATCATAAATGAAAAAATAACTGCTGGACCAGCATCTCTCGCTGCTACTAATCCAGTTAATACAAGAACTCCTGTACCGATTATCGCACCAATCCCTAGCATTGTTAGGTCGAATGCCCCTAAAGTTTTAGACAAAGTCTTACTTTTACTTTCCCCTAACAATTGCGTAACGGATTTCTTTTTAAATAGGTTGGCCACGATGTATGCCCCCTTTTACTAAGAAGAGCTAAGAGGTTTCTCTCTTAGCTCTTATCATGTTGTATTAAATATTGTTCGATTGTTTTTTTGTATTATGCTTCAATTAGCAAGATACAGTTTCTACTTCTAATAATTCTTTCGCACCTTTGTATTCTACACCGTGAGCTTCTGCAACTGCTTCGAATGTTACGTAGCCATTTAAAGTGTTAATACCTTTTAATAGTGCAGAATTACTTAAGCAAGCTTCTTTGTAACCTTTGTTTGCAATTTGTACTGCGTATGGTACTGTTACGTTTGTTAATGCAAGAGTTGATGTACGTGGAACCGCACCCGGCATGTTTGCAACTGCATAATGAACAACGCCATGTTTTTCATAAGTTGGGTTATCATGAGTTGTAATGCGGTCAGTTGTTTCGAAAATACCACCTTGGTCAATTGCGATATCTACTACAACAGAACCTGGTTCCATTGATTTAATCATTTCTTCTGTTACAAGTTTTGGCGCTTTTGCACCTGGAATTAATACCGCACCGATTACAAGATCAGATTCTTTTACAGCTTCTGCAATATTGTATGGGTTAGACATTAAAGTTTTCACTTGGTTACCGAAAATGTCATCTAATTGACGAAGACGTTCTGCACTTAAGTCGATGATTGTTACATCCGCACCTAGTCCAACTGCAATTTTAGCAGCATTTGTACCAGCTTGTCCACCACCGATAATTGTTACTTTACCACGTTTTACCCCTGGAACGCCTGCTAGTAAGATACCTTTACCGCCTTTATTTTTCTCAAGGAATTGTGCACCAATTTGTGCAGACATACGACCAGCTACTTCACTCATAGGTGCAAGTAATGGTAAAGAACGGTTGTCTAATTGTACTGTTTCGTAAGCGATAGCTACAACTTTCTTTTCAATTAAAGCTTTTGTTAATTCTGGTTCTGGAGCTAGGTGTAAATATGTGAATAAGATTAAACCTTCGCTGAAGTGTTTGTATTCGCTTTCAATTGGTTCCTTAACTTTCATTACCATATCCATGTTCCAAGCTTCTTCAGCTGTGTCAACGATCTTTGCACCTGCTTCAATGTACTCAGCATCTGTGAAACCAGATCCTAAACCTGCACCCTTTTGAATGAATACTTCGTGGTTGTTTCGAACTAAATGCACAACACCAGCTGGTGTCATTGCCACACGGTTTTCGTTGTTTTTAATTTCTGTTGGTACCCCAATACGCATAATGAAATGCCCCCTTATAATTAACAGAAAAAAGGAATTCTTTTTTCTTTTTTTAATAATTAATAACTTATGTCCTTATTCTAGCATAACTTCAAAGTTATGAAAACGCTAACATATCAGATTTTAAAAGTTTTTATATTTCGAATAGTGTAAATATAAAGAACTTTATTTTTAAGGGGTTTTCTCCTATTCCGTCTATCTATTACTCTCTTTTTATTATAACCTTTGTAATTCAGCGTTAACCTTTTATTATTTGACAATAATATAACAATGTAAAAATCCAACACAAATCGCATACATATGCACTTCGAGTTCCCTGTAACATTTTAGAAGTATATTCTTTTTATGGAAAGTGAAACTTCCATCAGTGGAGGTTTTCTTCATCCTCCACTAATAGAAAACCCTCACCAATCGGGTTTTTACAGGCAATTTCTTCCCACCTATCCTCTTCGCTTTTCGCTGACTCTTGAGGTGGAAGTATTACTGCTCGCGAATAGCGGGATAAATTCATTTTGACTGTTCAACATATAAGTCGCTAGCTACTATGCATGGCTGGATATTCTCTCGTCCATCTAGAAAGAAAAATTTTGTATGTCAGGTTTTCAACTTGTATGTATATAAAACAAACATGTTGTTGATCAACAACAAAGGCTTATCCTTGTTTTGGATAAGCCCAATGAAATTTATTCCGTCAAAGTGTTGAGACTTAATAATTGAATAATCTATAAAACAATTCGTTTTTCAGTTTCAGCATCAAAATAATGAACTTTGTCCATATTCAAAGCTAGATCCACCTTCGATTGACTATGCACATCAACTGAGGAGTCAATACGTGCAACAAAGGATTGGCCATTGATGTTGGCATACAGATATGTTTCTGATCCCATTAATTCTGACACATCAATCGTTACTGTTATCTTTGTATGATGAGGTAAGTCTAAAAGAGCTTTTCCATAATAAAAGTCTTCTGGACGTATCCCTATGATAATCTCTTTATTCGTATACCCTTTATTTTGCAAAACTCTCATCTTTTCTTTTGGAATTTCAATTTTCCATTTATCAATCACAACAGCGTTTTCTGTTATCTTTCCTTTGAAAAAGTTCATTCCAGGAGAACCAATAAATCCTCCGACAAATACATTCCCCGGTTTGTCATAGACTTCTTTCGGTGTACCAACTTGTTGGATAATACCGTCCTTTAGCACAACTAAGCGTGTTGCCATCGTCATCGCTTCTATTTGGTCATGCGTAACATACACAGTTGTTGTTTGCAGCTGTTGATGTAATTTTGTAATCTCGGCACGCATTTGAACGCGTAGCTTTGCATCTAGGTTGGACAATGGCTCGTCCATTAAGAACACTTTTGCATTCCGAACAATCGCTCGACCTAATGCAACACGCTGACGCTGTCCACCTGAAAGTGCTTTTGGTTTTCGGTCTAAATATTTCTCAAGTCCAAGAATTTGCGCTGCATGTTTCACACGTTGATCAATCTCCGTTTTACTATATTTTCGCAGTTTTAAACCGAACGCCATATTATCATAAACGCTCATATGTGGATAAAGGGCATAGTTTTGAAAAACCATTGCTATATCTCGCTCTTTCGGTGTAATATCATTCACACGCTTTCCATCAATATAAAAGTCTCCCTCCGAAATCTCCTCAAGTCCTGCAATCATACGCAATGTCGTGGACTTTCCACATCCTGAAGGTCCAACCAAAACGATAAATTCTCCATCATTCACTTCTAAATTAAAATCTTTTACGATTGTCATATCATGATCATATTTTTTATAAATATTTTGGAATGATAGCTGGGCCATAATTGCCTCCTATAATTTTAGCTATTTTGAAAGATACTGTTATCGACAATATTGATCACACCGTTGTTTTATAAAATTTTAGAAAGATCCTTCATGCTATCTAAAATATAATCCGCTTCTCCTTCTAAATCTTCCTTCCTACTCGCACCTGACAAGACGCCCACTACTTTAATGTTGCTATTCCTTGCAAATCTAACATCTGTTAGTGTATCACCTACCATGAACACATCTTCTTCAGCTAGTGAAAATTTTTCTTTGAATATATGATAAAAATCACTTTCAGGTTTTGTTTTATTGACACCATCATCTGCACCTAAAAAATCCACATAATCATATAATCCTGTCATTTTAAGTGAATGAATAGCTGCATCAGAGTCATCCGCTGTAACAACTCCAATTACATATTCATGATCTTTTAAATATTTTAATGTTTCCTTTGCACCTTCCACTTCTGTAAATACGAGATCATCTGCTGTAGAGTGCTTTTTAAATAATGCACATACATCATGAATAAAGTTCTCTTTACTCACATTTTGATTTTCTAATAACGAAAACCATGCAGCCGCAATAAAATAATTTGTGCGACAAGCTAGTAAACTTGTACTCTCAAAATCATTATCACTCATACCAATAATCTTTAGATAGTCATCTCGTTTACTTTTTTCATTTGGATACATTTGAAATATATCATCTAGCACACGATGAACAATTGTGTACCAGACAGAGTCTAGCTGTATTAGTGTTCCATCTTTATCAAAAATAATTCCTTTATTCATCTTCTGATCCTCCTAAGGCTTCATACCATGTTTTAATCCCCTGAAGCTTAACGTTATTATGAATAGGATTTATAAACGCTACTAATTCATCATCTTCCCAACCTTCAACTCTAGCATATGCTCCTTCATGTAAAGAAAAATCAAAGGACACTTGATTACCAAATTCTTTTTTGATGATTTGGCCATTCACAATCATTCTCCACTCGCACGGTTTATCTGTATGAATGTTGTAACGAATATTCCCTTGAGCTTCACCGCCGACATAAATGGTTTTACCTTCATTTTGAATAGCTATCTCTAATTTTCTAAATCGTGAAAAATAAATTCTGCCTTTTGAAATAGCATCCCTTAAATTTTCAATTGATAAACCATTACATAATACATACGTTCCTGGGTCACCGTAAATCGATGGGTCTTTAGATCCTGGGAACGTTTTAGATGGGTGTAAATGAGAATCACTTCCTCCTATCCCCCAGATTTTAAGACCACTTAACCACATTTGATCGAAGAACTTTAAAGCTTCTAAAGTAGATGATTTGCTTTTTTTATAAGTCGGATCACACATAATTTCCATTGTATGAACATTTTCTAGATTAATATCAATTTGGTTCGCCCAAGGCTTCATAAATGGATGATTCACGCTTACTAAGTAGCCTTTTTCTTTCATACTTGAAAATATTTCATTCATGCTTGAAGCGTGAAACGATTCATCAAGACACTCTGTAAAATTGACATATTCCCTCATACCGAACAGGTTGTAATGACCATAAGGAGTTGTAAGTTCCATAGATGGTATAATTAATGTGCTTCCTTTTTGATAAGAGGGCATGATAATATTGTGTTCCGTCGCATATAAAAAATCCAACTCTTGTTTTTCACATACGCTCATTCCCAGTTCGTCATCTATCTCGCCATCTGTTAAGTCTGTATGAACATGAAAATCTCCTTTGTACCAGCGATGCTCTTCATTCACTACTTTTTCAAAATCGGTTTCGGAAATAAAGACATTATCTTCGCAAAAATATTCTCTGTTATATTCTCGGTCTACCTCGTCATTCACTGTTATATTTACTGTATAGTCAACGTTTCTTCCGGCAAACTTTACTGCTTTATTTGCACAATGCGGAATATATACGACTTCTAATTCCCAATTACCAGCCGGTATTTCTCCGCCAACGCAACCAGTTGAACAAAACTTTGAATTTGTTGCAACAACTAGTTTTTCGTCAACAATTGGCGTTTGATACTGTACACGCACACACCCTTTAGAGTCTCTCAAAATTAGTAAGAGAGGGATTTTCCGACTGACTCCTTGATCGATCGTTAATGTAAAATTGAAAATATCAATTGAATCCATTAGAAAAGAATGTTTATTTTTCACAAATGGAGAAAGCGTCAAGGTACCTTTCATTTCAATCATGATTCCCACACCTTTTTTCATATTTTAATGATAGAGTCATAGAGGTACTTTTGGCGTTCAAAAGCACCTCATATTTCTAATAACATTATTTCTTCTTTTTCAACACTTTATCTAATTCTTCTTGTGCAATTTTAGCTGCTTCATCTAGCGCTTTTTTAGCAGAGACCCCTTCAATTTCTACTTTATCCTTTGCTACATTTAACGCGTCATTGATTTTACCACCTGTTGGATCCGTAAATGGTGCAACTCCATATTTATTCGCTTGCTCTAACGGAACTAATGCTTGTGGTTGCTTTTTAACAAATTCAGCATAAGGACCATAATCTGTTACATTGTTACGAACAGGGATATAGCCTGTTGCCATTGACCATTCAGCCGTTTTCTCAGTGCTTGTCGCAAATTTCATAAAGTCATATGCACCTTTTGCTACTTCAGGATCAATATTTCTCGTTAATGTGAGTAAATACGTTTCTAATTTTGGTGCTGGTTTATTATTACCCCAAGCTGGTTGTGGTAATGCTCCAAATGTGTTAAGGCGTTCTTCCTCAGTCATTCCTTTACCTAACGATTTAAAAACAAATCCTTGGTCACCAGATGAGCCTGTAAATCCTAACGTTCGACCCTCAACTAAATCAATGATTGTCTTATCCCAATATTCCCATCCAGTTCCACCTGAATGAATATTCATAATTTTATCTTCATGAATCCACGTACGGAATTTTCCCCAAACTGTAATCCAAGTTTCATCATTAATTAATACTTTTGTTCCATCTTCACTCAATACATTTCCGCCAGCACTGCGAACCACGTCAATTAAGTTTGACGTACCCCACATTGGCATCCAACCTGCGTATGTGACATTACCACTTGCGTCACGTTTTGCTGCTTTTTCCGCTACTTTTTCTACACCTTCCCACGTTTTTAAATCTTCAGGTGTAAATCCATTTTCCGCTAACGCTTTTTTGTTGTAATAAAAAACTTGCGTTGTACCGTAAAAAGGAATTCCATATAATTTCTCGTCAATTGTTGCCTGATCCATAAACCCTTTTCCGTAATCTTCTTTTTTGAAACTAGTATCGTTTTTAGTATATTCATCTAAAGGTACAATCAGCTTTTTCCTAACATATTCTTGAATGACGTCTGAACCTAACAACGCGATTGCTTCTTGATTATTTGCTGCAAATCCACTTTGAAGCTTTTGATAAGACTCATCGTAGTTACCAGCTTTCGTCGTTTTCACTACATATTTATTTTGGCTTTTATTGTATTCCTCCACAATCTTGTCTACTTTGTCTGCAAGGGAACCGCCTACTCCATTAATAAATGGGACAACAATCTTTTCTCCTTCTTTACTTGCTTTAACAGTACTCCCTTTTCCATCTGAACAACCTGCAAGTGCGGTAACAAACAATGATACAATTGCTAGAAGCGTGAATAATTTCCTCATCTCAAATGTCTCCTTTATAATTAGTTAACCTTTTATTCCTGAATCAGTAACGCCTGAGAGGAACCATTTTTGTAAAACTAAAAATACGATTAAGAGTGGCACTGTCGCGATTGTACTTGCAACCATAATGTGCGACCAATCTCGACCTAAAGAAGTATTAATGAAATAATCAGCAATTCCGTTAGTGATTAATTTTTTGTTACCATCATTCAATATAAGAGATGGCCAAATATAATTATTATAATTCCCAATAAATGTAACTAATCCTAATGTTACAAATGATGATCGCGTCATCGGAAAAATAATCTTCCAAAGAATACGCCAATCACTTGCTCCATCAATTTTGGCTGCTTCTACTGTTTCATAACCAATCTTGTGGAATGATTGTTTTAAATAGAAAATACCGAATACACTAACAGCCATAGTAATCATGTATCCAAAATGTGAATTAAGTAAGCTCGTTTTTCCTAACATCACATATACCGGAACATACGATACAGCTCCAGGAATCATGTACGTTGCCATGACAACACTAAATGTCAAGTTCTTCCCTTTGAACTTATAAAATGCCAACATATAAGCAAAGAGTGCAGACGAAACAAGTACATATATCGTGATAAGGAAGGAGGTATAAAAACTATTAAATATATACGTGTTAAATGGAAGAATTTCTAATACTTGACGATAATTTTCCCAGTGGAACTCCTTAGGCCAAAAACCTCCTTGCAGGACTTCACTGGATGTTTTAAACGAACCAAGTACCATCCATATGAATGGAAAGACAAACAGGATACTTGATAAAGCTAAAAAGAGATGCTTTATGATTAATGGAGCTTTTTTCATATTATTCACCTTAATAGTTCACCCACTTATCACCTATTATCTTGTTCATAACAGATAGTAGAATTGTAATGATTAATATAATAAATGCAATTGCCGTTGCAGACCCCATATCGAACTGTTCAAACGCTTGTTGGAAGAATAAATAAAGTAACGTTCGCGTTGAACCACTCGGTCCACCTTGTGTTAAAATTTTAATTTGATCATAAGCCTGCACCGAAGTAATTATATTGACAACAACTAAGAAGAATGTTGTCGGTGAAACCATCGGTAGTGTTACATAACGAAATTTCTGCCATGAATTTGCTCCATCAATACTAGCAGCCTCATACAAGCTATCTGGTACTTT
Source organism: Bacillus sp. 166amftsu (assembly GCF_900107445.1). Classification (NCBI taxonomy): domain Bacteria; kingdom Bacillati; phylum Bacillota; class Bacilli; order Caryophanales; family Bacillaceae; genus Bacillus; species Bacillus sp. 166amftsu. Next base: position 65,969 of record NZ_FNQA01000010.1, read on the forward strand.
CTCTAGTGCACCGATATAGAAAAGCATCGTCCATCCAACTAATTTCCATACTGTTACAATAATGACCGCCAGCATCGCTGTATCACTACTCTTCAACCAATCCAAACCCGGTATCCCGAAAAAGACTAGCACCTTATTAATAGCTCCAAATTGAGGTTCATATAGAAGTGACCATACAATGGATACAGCTACCGTTGGCGTTACCCAAGGTGAAAAAATCAATAATTGATAAATTGCAGAACCTTTGAATTTTTTTCGGAAGAACAATGCGAAACCCAAACCTAATGCAATCGTTGGAACGACTGTCCCAATTCCGAAATAAAGAGTATTTAACAATGCCTGTATAAAAGAATCCTGTGTAAACAAATTAAAATAGTTATCTAAACCAACAAAATTAAAATCATTTGTCATGAAATCCCAGTCTGTAAAACTAATACCTAGACTAATTACATTCGGAATAATCCAAAACAATATTAGAGGTATTCCAACCGGTAATAAAAAGAACACAGCTTTTGATAATTTTATTTGCATTCTTGTCACCTCCTAATTCATATTGTACGAGCACATTATTAACGCAATGTTGTTATTATGTTAACAAATTGTAAAAACAACATATTAACAAAATAAAACAACATATTAACAAAAAAAAGACTATTTCTCATGTCACTAAGAAATAGTCTACTTTAAGATTTTCTTTTTATACTGTTATTACTTCAATCCCTTTACTTATTAGAACGTTTTGCCATACTTCATCGAGTTTAGCATTTGTATATAGTGCATCTATATCGTCAAAATTTCCGCTTTTATAAAACTTTGTTAAATTAAACTTTGACTCATCTACCATCATCACAACTTGCTTTGCATTTTTCTTCAACTGCTGAAAAACTTGTGCGTCTTCAATATACGAACATGTCAGTTCTTTTTCTAAAGAAATTCCATCACACGAAGCAAATAATTTATTAACAGTGAAATGATCAAGGTAATCTAGCATCATGTCTCCAGACAATGCTAATGAATTAGAATTCAGCATTCCACCAAAGACTATTAACTTACAATCAAATGAAGCATACTGTTCTTTAAGTTCAATAACTTTATTAACAGCCGGTATCGAGTTCGTTAGGATCGTCAAGTTCTTTTTATCATGTATAAAATCCAAAATTTGCATCGTAGTTGTGCCAATTTCAATTGCAATAATATCATTATCTTCTACTAAATTACTTGCCTCCATTGCAATTTTGCGTTTTTCTTCAATATTCTCCGATCGACGTTTATCAAAATAAAATTCTATAGTATGATCCTTTTTCTTAATTGCACCACCATGTATTTTGGTAAGCTTACCTTCCTTATGCATCATATCTAAATCTCTTCGTATTGTTTCTGTCGTAACATTTAACACCTTTGCCAAATCATTTACCGTCACTCGATTGTATTTTTCTAGCTCATCCAGTATGTGCTTTCTTCGTTCAAATTGTGTATAGGATTTCATTTAATTAACACCTCTTCGTATTCCACAAAATATACATAGTTCAAGCCCCTTATAAAGACTAGAGTGATACCTTTAAAATAACAACATTTATAGAAAAATTAAAAGATTATCTTTCCTCGGTTCATTTTTACTCATTTACTTAAAGTATAATGTAACTAGCAAACAAATTCACCTAAAGGGGAGATTATATAGCTTGAAAATCCCCCATATTTTAATTAAACAACCCCTCCTACAAAATGTGTTAACTATTTTGTTTTATTAATCTTCGCTTTTCGTATTGCTGTTTTTCACTATATACCTCAAAGAAAAATGCTGTTCTCACGTTTATTTATAATAATATAACAATGTAAAATCAACACTCCCGCATACATTTACACTTTATAGTCCCTGTAATATTTTAAAGATGTATCCTTTTACAAAAAAAGCTACTGGTATTTAACCAGCAGCTGGATAACTCATAAATAACTTTGAAAATAAATCTTCTGTTGTTTCTATAATCTTATCAATCATATCCGTTTCATTCTCTTCTTGCTCTTTCATCATCTTAATCGTTTCTTGGGCATCTTCAGGGTAATCTGTAATAATTCCATCTACATTGAGCTTATAATATTCGCTTAAATTTTCCATATCGTTCACAGTCCATACATAGATCGGTTTATTTAATTTGCGGGCTGATTTTACTAGACTCTTGTTTAGCATATATTCTTCTGCTACGTAAAAGTCTGCTTGAACGTATTTTAAATTCGCTCTACTTGCATATAATACATATCCTACTTTTATGTCTGGATTTGCACGTTTAAATTCTTTAATGAGCGGATAGTGCAATGTTTGAATGACACATTGTTTTTCAAAGTCATTATCCTTAATTGTTTTTAATACCTTCTTTACAAAATCTTTTTCATTCTCATTCCCATGCAGCTTCACTTCTATATTAAGTTTTATTTTGTTTTTCGCAAGCTTAATCATCTCATCAAGTGTACTAATTTTCCCCGTGAACCCATCTTGACTAAGAGTAAGTTTCCGTAGTTCATCCATCGTTAAGTCTGACACTTGTACATTCGCATTGGCAAGACGCTTTAATTTCAAATCATGTATCACTGCCAATTCACCATCTTTTGTCTGCAATACATCAATTTCAGCATAATCTGCCTTTGCATCAATCGCACCTTGCACTGCCTCTTTCGTATTCTCTACTCCTTTTGAACCATATCCACGATGAGCCATAATCACTGGATCTTTATAAGAATTCGAAATAAACGTTGCAATGAATGCAACTACCATTCCAACTGTGAAAACCCCAACAATATATACACCGATAAACTTCAAACGATGCTTTTTAAAAAAGCATTTATCTGCTTTTGTTTTGGAATAATCTAAGCCCTCTTCTAATAAAACATCTTCAATTGAAACCTTTTGTAAATATAACCTTGTCAATGCCATAATATAAAACGGTGTGACAATAAAACCAAGTAAATACAATGTACTCGTTAAAAATACCGATAGCGTTGATTCTGCTAATAAGGCAAATGTTCCTTTTGGGTTTGTAAATTCATATACACCCCATAAAAATAGCAAGTATATACCCGTAAATAAAACAAATACGATTCCGATTGAAACCAAAAAGACAACTAAAAAGAACAACACTTTAAAGAAACTTTCTTTTACTAAATTTGCACTTTTACGTGCGGCTGTGCGAAATGGCTTTTCTTCTAAAACAATGATAGGTAAAACGAAGATCCACCGAAGATTCAAGTATGTAACTACAGCAAAGAAAGTGTAGTAACCTACTTGTCCCATTGTCGTTTTAAACAATTCACCTGTAATAAAATTTGGAATTTGAATTTCTGGAATTAGTGCAGATTTAAATCCCAAATTTAACAGAGGTAACAATACAACGGCATACAAGATAAACCCTGGCAAACAATATGTGAAAAGAGATGGTAAATACGTTACCGTTTTATACAAAATTGGACGCAGTTTCACCTTTTGCCTTTTATGTGCAAAATACGAAATAATAATAAGCACTGCAAACTCCGTAAAAATGAGAAAAAGTGCCAATAACGATACAATTAATATAGCTGCGATACCATATGGAGTTTTCAAAAAAGCAAGCAATTCATCATTTGTCGCATTTGCATAGCCGCCCCAATACAACAACTTATTAATAATCATACCGAATAGAGGTATAAATACAATAGCTGCTAATAATTTATAAACAAGTTGAAACGTCAATACATTCCAAAAAGCAAATTGTACCGTTTGAAAGGAATGTTTCATGACCCCTGGTATAGATAGTCTTTTACGATGTAGCATAAATTCCTCCACATTCTAAAATTATATTTGAGATGGATTCCATATTTCCATTTAAAATCCATCTTCTTATAATAATATATTCCGCTTAACATGAACACTGTTATACATCCACAAAAAAGAGTGATGGCTACCTTTCCATCACTCTTTCCCTCTTTTATTTTTTCTCTAATCCTTGTCCAAACGCTTTTAAAAAACTAAACCCAAAAGTAATGGCTCTATTAATATCGGGATCTTTTAGCACTTTAAAGAAGTCCATAACTTTTGTTTTCTTACCTTTTTGTAACTCTTCTGTTGCAAACTGTAACCCTGTAACTAAACTAGATGTAATCTGTTTTGTTATTTCTGGATCGACAGAAGATAATGCTTCTCCTGCTCCCATCATATTATTTAATGCATTTTTTACTGGTTCACGATTTAATTGCTCAACTGCAATTTTAGAAACGTCTTCTTTCGCGGCCAGCAGACTGATTGCTGCATCTAATATACCTGCTTGCTGCAGCTGTGATAACAACTGCATTGTTTCTTCTACCGCCTCACGGTTCTCCGCTAATTGTGTTAACAGTTCATCTGATAACTGTTGTTTCTTTTCTTCTTCTGTAATGACCTTTTTCTGAATCAATGTAATCTCTTTTGCCACGTCCTTCGCCCCCTAGTTGTGATCCACAAGTGATACGTATTGTTTTCGTTGCCATTTCTGCTGAATTTCAACACCATTTTGCGGATGACGTTTTTTACCTCTTGGGTTTGAATCAGGAAGTGGACGATTACCTTTTTCACGTAATACGCGCATTTTCACCATCGTTTGTTTATAAGCTGGTGTACAAGTATATAGGTCCGTCGCTGTTCCTGTTAAAATATTAATCGCTTCTTCATTTACTGTCGCATGCATCGGTAAATATAACTCGTTTCCAGTTACACGGTCTGTGATAAGTGCCTGTACTTTGATTTTCCCAAACGGTGATGCTAGTTCTACAAGGCCACCATCTTTCACATTCCGCTCTGCAGCAAGCTCTGGTGAAACCTCAACAAACACCTCAGAAATTTTAGATAAAATCCCTACTGATTTATTTGTCATGTTTCCTTCATGGAAATGTTCTAACATACGACCATTATTTAATAATAAATCGTATTCTTCCGGTGCCACAACTGGTGGTATCCATTCATCTAGTGATAGACGCGCTTTTTTGTCAGGGAAATTAAAGCCATCAACATATAATAATGGTGTGTCACTACCATCATGGCTACCCCAACATAAACTATTCCATCCTTCTAAACGATCATATGTTGCTTGTGAATAATACGGCGCGAGTGATGCGATTTCATCCATAATTTCACTTGGGCTTTCATAATTCCAATCACCACCGAGGGCACGGGCTACTTTTTGCAGGATCCACCAATCTGGTTTCGAATCACCGAGCGGTTTCATAACTTCATATAAACGCTGAATACGACGCTCTGTATTCGTAAATGTTCCTTCTTTTTCTAAACTTGGTGCCGCTGGTAAAATAACATCAGCAAAACGAGCTGTTTTTGATAAGAATATGTCTTGAACTACAAGGAAGTCGAGATTACTTAAAATGTGTTGCACATGATTTGCATTGGAATCGACTAATGCCATTTCTTCTCCCATTACATACATACCACGTAGTTTTCCTTCCTCTGCAGCCGCAAGCATTGCAATGTTATTCAACCCTGGCTCTTTTGGAATTTTAGTACCATATGCTTTTTCAAATTTCGCACGAAGTGTATCATCTGACACTGCTTGGTAGCCTGGAAGCCAATTTGGTAATGTTGCCATATCACAAGCACCTTGTACGTTATTATGACCACGGAGTGGATATGCACCAGCACCTGGGCGACGGTAGTTACCTGTTACAAGAAGTAAGTTTGAAATCGCTGCTGATGTTGTACTTCCTCCTGTATTTTGCGTTACCCCCATCCCCCAAAGTACACAAGTACCATCTGCTTCATATACCATACGAGCCATCTCTTTTAATGTATCTTTCGAAATACTTGTAATGTTTTCTGTATAATCAAGTGTATATTTCTCTAACATTTTTCTATATTCATCAAAGTTCTTCACATTTTCATCTAAGAATTTCTTATCGTGCCAACCTTGATCAATAATATATTTTGTTATTCCCGCAAGCCATACATAATCAGTTCCTTGGCGCGGATGAACAAATAGGTCCGCACGCTCTGCCATTTCATGCTTACGTAGGTCAGATACAATCAGTTTTTGCTCATGTAATTTGTGGGCACGTTTCACACGAGTAGCAAGTACAGGATGCCCTTCCGTTGGATTCGCCCCCACAATGATAACAAGACCAGCTTCCGCAATATCTTTCACTGTCCCTGCGTCTCCACCTATACCAACAGTTTTTGTTAAACCATCGCTTGCTGGAGATTGGCAATAACGGGAACAGTTATCTACATTATTTGTTCCATATATTTGACGAGCTAACTTTTGCAGCAAATAGTTTTCTTCATTTGTTACTTTTGAAGAAGAAATAAAGCCAAATGCATCGTTACCATATTCAGATTTAATATGTTGCATATTGGATGCAACAACCTCTAAAGCTTCTTCCCACGATACTTCAACGAACATATCTCCTTGACGAATCAATGGTTTCGTAATACGGTCTTCACTATTTACAAAGTCCCAACCAAATTTTCCTTTTACACATGTAGAAATCCCGTTTACTGGTGCGTCTGATACAGGTTGAACTTTTAAAATTTGACGATCTTTCGTCCATACTTCAAACGAGCAACCCACACCGCAGAATGTACAAACTGTTTTTGTCTTGTTAACCTTCGTTTTACGCATTGCAGATTCAACCTCTGAAACTGCTAAAATACTACTGTATCCAGGTTCTACATCCTTTACAAAATCAATCATTGGATCTAACACATCCGGTTTCAATCCAGTCATAAACCCAGCTTCTCCAAGCATAGATTTTTCCATTAATGCATTACAAGGACAAACTGTGACACATTGTCCGCAACTAACGCAAGATGAATCGTTAATACTTACGCCGTTATCCCAAATTACACGAGGACGATCTAAGCTCCAATCAATTGATAACGTTTCGTTAACTTGTAAATTTTGACATACTTCTACACATTGTCCACAAGCAATACATTGGTTTGGATCATAACGGTAAAATGGATGAGTCATGTCCACTTCTTTTGCACTAACTTTCGGTTCATATGGATATTTCTGCTCTTCTATCTCCATCATATGTACCGTATTATGAACTTTACAGTTACCGTTATTATTATCACATACTGTACAATACAATAAATGGTTCTCTAATATTCTATCCATCGCTTCCGTTTGCGCCGATTTTGCACGCACTGATTTTCTTTCAATCTGCATGCCATCTTCCAATTGCGTTGAACAAGCACGCAGCAATTTCCCATCTACTTCCACAATACACGTATCACAAGTTTGAATTGGATCCACCTCTGGTACATGACAAATTTGTGGATGCTCTAAATTACTCTCGTTAAATAGTTGCAGTATCGTTTTTTCACCAGATGAAAGAAATTCTTTTCCATCTACGGTTACACGAACTGTTTGTTCTGCCATAGTTCCCCTCTCCTTACAACTAACTGTACAATATATTTTTGAATCCGTTTTCAAAAATATATCGCTATACATTTTTTTGAAACGCCCTGTTGAAACTCTATCTTAGAAGTCGATTCTTGATGCTATAAGGTATAAAAATGCCACTATTCTACTATTCTATTATATCTCACACATACAATAATAACCAAATAATATAGAGAAACTGAAAACAAACATAAAATCTTTCTTTTTAGCTGAGAGAGAGCATCCACCCATGCATAGAAATAGATAACAGATGCTTTTATTTTTTTTATGTTTTATGATAAATAGTAAGAAAAATACATATGAAGGGGAAAATACTATGGGGCCTGTTCAAGAAACATGTAAAATGGTACGTTATCAAACTGGAACATTCCTCGAACAAGAAGATGAAATTGTCACAGAATATCCTGTAACAATTAAATTGAACGGGGAAGAATACGTAACAGTTGTATGTACTCCAAACTATATTGAAGATATGGTAATAGGTTTTTTAATTTCTGAAGGAATTATTGCTTCTTACGAAGGCATTGATGAGCTGTGGATACAGAAAGACAAAGGTGTTGTCCATGTAAAAACATCACAGATCAATCCGCTCTATCAAACACTATATAACAAACGATATGTCACTTCTTGTTGCGGAAAAAGTAGGCAAGGTTTTGTATTTGTAAATGATGCAGCAAAAGCAAAAACTTTACATGATATCCATGTAACAATGACTCCAGAAGAGTGCTTTCATTTAATGAATACCTTACAGCAATCTTCCACTACGTTTCATCAAACAGGCGGAGTTCATAATACCGCCCTTTGCGATCGAAATACCATTCTCATATCAAGAATGGATATCGGTAGACATAATGCATTAGATAAAATATATGGTCATTGTTTACGTAATGATATCCCAATCGAAGGAAAAATTATTGCATTTAGTGGCCGAATCTCATCTGAAATTTTACTAAAGGTTTCTAAAATCGGTTGCGAAATCGTTCTTTCTAAATCAGCTCCAACAAAATTAGCTTTGCAACTTGCTCATGATTTAGGCATAACAGTGGTCGGTTTTATTCGCAATGATTCTTGTAATATCTATACTCACCCAGAACGAATTGAAGGATATATAACAGAAAAAAATGATTCCTAGCAAAGGAATCATTTTTTAGTTATAAAAATGTAATATATTTAATTGTTGAATAGTTAATAAAGTTAATATATAATTTCATTACATAAAGTACAACTTAAATCCATGGGGTGTTATTGCCCACAAACAGCGGGATAAATTGAATGATTGGAAAAACAGATGAAGGTCCCTGCTCTTCTCCGCATATATCTCCTTATTCTTTAACAAATTAAGATGGAATGAGTGCAGCATATAACATTTTTTACTATAAAGCGGAACTGTTATCAATTGAAAAAGCATCAACAACCGTGCTCTTGTAGCGTGCTTATCCTGTAGAGCTGGTTACACTTAGGAGGTTATATACATGGAAATTCGTCTATTAACAAAAGAGGATGCAAAAATTTATTTAAAAGTTTGTATGGAAGGATTAACGCAAAATCCAGAAGCTTTTAGTTCTTCTTATGAAGACGTTCTAAAACATGAGGATCCTGTTGCTGCAATGGCGAAACGTTTAGCCAATCCGGATAAATATACAATTGGTGCCTTTAAAGATAACGAATTAATCGGAATTGCCACTTTAGAAACTAAGCCATTTATAAAACAAGAACATAAGGCAAAAATCGGCTCTGTTTACGTCTCTCCGAAAGCGCGTGGTCTTGGCGCTGGCCGTGCGTTAATAAAAGCCATTATTGAAAACGCTCATAAATTACATGTAGAACAACTCATGCTCGATGTTGTTGCCGGAAATGCAGCTGCAAAAAAATTATACGAGTCACTTGACTTTCAAACATATGGCGTACAAGAACGTTCCTTAAAACACAATGGACAATATTGGGATGAAGAACATATGGTTTTATTTTTAACTAACGAATCAAATGCAAAGTGAAAAAACAACAAAAAAACCTTTCTTTCTAGCTCGGAAAGAGTATTCTTCCATGCATAGAAGTGGTCAGTTCCAGTTTAAAACAACGAGAGCGAATTATCTTTTGTTGTTTTAAACTGGAACTTATATGTCTAAAAATCAAAATGTATTTATATAGATTTCTCCAAAAGTACCTTTTCAGATAAAGGTACTTTTTTCTTACAACAATGTAATATTCATGTCATCTTATTCAATGGTTCTATTCCCTTCTCTTCGCTATACTAAAAGTACAGAACCACAACCGAAAGAGCTAAAAGATGAAAAAATGATAGAAGTAATAGTAAGCGAAAAATTCGTAGCGATAGAATTAAATCAAGAATTAGAGGAGGAATAGATATGAAACAGCACAAACATCTTATTTTTTTAATTTGCGGCACAATAATTGTTACTTCAGGATTAGCAATTCTTCCTTGGTTTATTGTATAAAACTTCTATCATTTGTTGATTCCTTCCTATACAAAAATCCCCTGTATATAGCATACAGGGGATTTTTTCCTACAAATAAAAAAGCTCGTTACTTCTCTAAATGCAGCAACGAGCTCATACATCTATTATAGAATTCCAAAAAATTTATTAGCACACGTCACAATGATTAGCATAGATACAGCAATGCACATCACAACAGCATTGCGCTCTTGTTTATCTTTTTGAAAACGTTCTTCTTTTTTACTCATGTGTATAATCCCCTTTATAGCAATAAAAAAAGTGTGAGATAGGAAATTTTCCTTATCCGATGCGAGGTGAATACGAAATTTCTCACTATCTCACATACACAATAGAATGGAATTGTCATTTTATAAATAAAATGACATGACGTTATGTCGCAACATAGGGTATTTTGTGTCGCTACGCCTTTTATTATAAAAAAGAGTTGTGCAAAAGTAGTGCATTTTTTATGTCAATTGCCATAGTACAAAAAATGCACTACAATTCAATCACATAAACAGAGTTTTTTATCGTTTTCATGTAAACTATACAAGGTAGACTGAATGTTTTGAGGTGCACAAGAACTATGATAAAAATTTTATTAGTAGATGATGAAGAGCGTATGTTGCGATTATTAGATTTATTCTTAAGTCCACGTGGTTATTTTTGTATGAAAGCCACATCTGGTATTGAAGCTCTTGAATTAGTTCAACAAAAAAACTTCGATATCATTTTGTTAGATGTCATGATGCCCAAGATGGATGGATGGGATACCTGTTATCAAATCCGTCAAATCTGCAATGTTCCAATTATAATGTTAACAGCTCGTAATCAAAACTACGATATGATAAAGGGACTCACACTGGGAGCGGATGACTATATTACAAAACCTTTTGACGAACAAGTACTAGTTGCCCGAATTGAAGCTGTGCTACGCCGAACAAAAAAGGACGGTTTTATCAGCTTCAATGGCATTGAATGGGATAAAACAAAGCATACTGTTACTGTTTACGACGAAAAAATTTCACTTACACCTATCGAGTTTTCATTACTAGGACTGTTTTTACAAAATACCAATCGAGCATATAGCCGTGATGATTTAATTGAAAAAATATGGGGATATCAAACGGATATTGAATATCGTACTGTCGACTCACATATCCGCAATATCCGTGATAAATTACGAAAAAAGGACTTTCCTGTTGAAAAATACTTAGAGACCATCTATAAGGTGGGATATAAGTGGAAAAGTGAATAAAAATAATAAAGTGAAACTTTTCTAGGTAGGAAATGACTCGCCCCACACTTAGAATTATTTAAGCAACTCGTGATACAACTTTGGTCAGTGGTTAGATTCTTCCCACTGACCATTAATGTGACATAAAGGTATGGTGAAAAAATGAACAAGCTTTCCCTTAAAATTGGTACATGCTTTTTAATATTAGCTCTATGTCTTGAAGCCATCGCTTTTGTATCTTTTTATACAAGTTTGTCGAACATGCGTATTGAAGAAGAAAAAGCCGCTCTTTTAGAAAAAGGAAAGCGCTATAGTAACTTTATTTCAAGACGTTATGGTCCACGAGCTTTTGAACATGCTGCAGCAATGGAATCACATTCTAATTCAGACACAAAGTTAGTCATAACAGACACCAATGGGCAAATACTTTCTTCTTCTGATCCGATAACCCCAGAAATGAAAAAGCAACTTGCTAACAAAATACGTTGTACTTCAATAGATGGAACTATGATTGAAAAAAATTGGAAAACATCGAAATATATTTCAACAGCAACGCCAATTATCATTCATAAACAAATTACTGGGTATGTACATATGTTTTTAGATACAGCATTTTTAGAAAAAATGATTCTTCGTTTAGCACATCAATTTATTATTATCGGTATATTAACTCTTGTTTTAACAACAATTTCTGTCTTTATCTTTTCTCGTGTCATTACTGATCCTCTTATTAAAATGAAACGTGCAACAGAAAAAATGTCAAAGTTAAATAAACCAATTAAATTAGGAATTAAACGCAATGATGAACTTGGTAGTTTGGCCAAAACCATTGAAGAATTATCTAGTGAATTGACCTACATGAAAAAAGAACGAAATGAGTTTCTTGCAAGTGTAGCTCACGAACTACTCACACCACTTACCTATATGAAGGGTTATGCAAAAGTGGCTAAACGAGATTCTCTCTCTAAAGAAGAGCGTGAAGAATATTTACAAATTATTGAAGACGAAACAGATAGTGTAACCGAACTTGTTCAAGACTTATTTGATTTAGCGCAACTTGAACAGCATCAATTTATTATTAAAAAACAAGAGATTCCTTTACAGCCTTTTCTAGAACGCATGATTGAAAAAACCAAACCAACACTTGCTAAAAAGCAAATAATAATTAAATTTCACTGTAAAGATGATCCTAATGTCTATATGGATGAACGTCGAATGGAACAAGTAATGCTAAATTTATTACACAACGCCTATCAGCATTCTTATGAACAATCAGTTATTACTGTACACGCCTATCAAAATGAGAATACTTTTTCTATAAGTGTGCAAGATGAAGGTGAAGGGATTCCACAAGAAGATATCCCGCATATTTTTGATCGTTTTTATCGAGTTGATAAATCAAGAACTCGAGCTACGGGCGGTAAAGGAATTGGTTTAGCTGTTGCAAAAGAAATTGTTGAGTTACATAGCGGCTCCATACAAGTAAAAAGTCAGTTAGGAATTGGAACAGAATTTATTATTGAATTACCAATTGAATAGTATGTACGGTAAATCACCAGTAGTATCTTTCCTTTCAAACTGCTGGTGATATTATGTTAATAGCCATTATTTATTAACTTTTTAAGAAAAAAAAACAGTAAAACATCACTAGAAAAAGCTATCTTTTTGAAATTATTCTTATTTCAATATAAAATATAACTACATTTGTCAAAGATTTGGAGGGTGATATAATTGGATATCCATGTATTAACAAAGGATGAAGCAGAAATTTATTTAGAACTTCGTGTAGAAGGATTAAAACAAAACCCTGAGGCTTTCAGCTCTTCTTATGAAGATATTATTAATAAAGAATGCCCGATTGAGTATAAGGCACAAAAATTAGCCCAAGATGAAAACTATACATTAGGTGCATTTAAAGACGGTGCATTGATCGGTGTTGCAACCTTGGAAACGAAACCATACGTAAAACAAGAACATAAAGCAAAGATTGGTTCGGTATATGTATCGCCAAAAGCACGTGGACTTGGCGCAGGAAAATCCCTCATTAAAGAGTGTATTGAACTTGCAAAAACATTAGAAGTAGAACAAATTATGCTTGATGTTGTGGTCGGAAATGACGGTGCAAAAAAACTTTACGAATCATTAGGATTTAAAACTTTTGGTGTACAAGAGCGTTCTTTAAAATATAACGGTCAATATTGGGATGAAGAGCATATGGTTTTATTCTTAGATACAGAAAAGTAATAAAAAAATCCTCAAATATATGAGGATTTTTTTATTAGCGTTTTACAGTGCAAACCACGCATTATATAATAATTGAATTGCCTCTTCAATCCCTGCCTCTGATAAAATAGCGAACCCAAGTAAAACCGTATTTTTAGGAGTACTCCCTTCTTTATAATACGTAGAAACAGGATATACTTTTATACCGTTTTCAGCTGCCCTCTTTATTAATTCTTCTTCTAACATTTCGTTGTGAACCTTTAATAAAATATGTAAGCCAGAGTCTTCCCCAATTACTTCCGCCTTATTAGAAAAGTACTTTTCTATTGCTGAGACAAGAGCATCTCTCTTTTTCCGATAAACGACTCGCATCTTATAAATATGCTTTTCCCAATGTCCTTCATTTAAAAACCTTCTAATAATTTCTTGATCAATTCTTGAAACACTTTGTGCATAAAATAAATATTGTGTTTGATACAACTCAATTAGCTGTTTTGGTAGCACCATATAGCTCATCCGTAATGATGGAAGCAAAGCTTTTGAAAGTGTTCCCATGTAAATTACATTCCCTTCTGTATCAAGCCCTTGCAACGCTGGGATCGGCTTTCCAGAGTAACGGAACTCACTATCGTAATCATCTTCAATAATATAACGCCCACTCCTCCCTTGTGCCCATTGTAATAGTTGCATCCTTCTTTTAATTGGCATAATCATTCCACACGGAAATTGATGGGATGGAGTAACGAACACAACATTCGCATTGCTACCTTCTAAATCTGAAATACAAATCCCATCCTCATCAAGCGGGAGCATTTGAACATTTTCTTCCCCCTTCTCAAAGACAACCAACTTTCGGTGATACCCTGGATTTTCAACTGCAAAATGACTTCCCTTTAGTAACTGAAACAACATTCTTATTAAAAATTGTGTTCCGGCTCCTATTACAATTTGACTCGCTGAACATCTCACACCCCTTGATTCATATAAATATTTCGCAATCTCTTCACGTAAACTGGATTCACCTTGAGGATGCCCAAGAAATAGAAGGTCCTTATTTTCTAGTTGCCATACCTCATTTGAAATTTTCCGATATACAGAGAATGGAAATGTATTTGCATCTACACCCGTTTGTGTAAAATCATATTTATATTTCTGTTCCTCATGCAATACTTCCTTAACGACTTCTCTTTTTTTCATTGTATGTATCATTTGTTCAATTTCACATACAAAATACCCCTTACGTGAAACCGATTCAATATATCCTTCTGCAAGAAGTTGTTCATATGCCGATTCCACTGTATTTTTACTTACTTCTAAATGCATTGCTAACTTTCTTTTTGCTGGAAGCTTCGTCAAGGGAGGGATTTTTCCACTTCTTATTTCTGTTTTTATATACTCGTATAACTGTACATACAGCGGGATTTTTTTCTCCATATTCAAATTTGGTGTTAACTCTAACATAAAATCTGACCCCTTTATAAAATGCATTATTGATACTTCTTACAGTACCAGAAGTTATATATAATTCCTTTTATCATGTGAATTTTAAAAAATCAATCCTAGAAAGGAGCATCATGATGAACAATAACAGACGTCTCGGCCTCATTATGATTATTACAGGAGCTACTCTATGGGGATTATCAGGTCCAATGATTCAGTGGCTCTTTCAACATACGAAAGTATCATCTATTGATTTTTTAGTAATTCGCCTATTGCTTGCTGGGATCTTTATTTTATGTTTTCTACTTATAAAAAAACAAAATATATTTCGTATTTGGCAACACCCACGCCATCTTTTACAACTTATCATTTTCTCTATTCTTGGAATGCTTGGCGCCCAGTATGCTTTTATTGAAACAGTGCATATTAGCAACGCAGTTACCGCTACTTTATTCCAGTTTTTAGGGCCAGTTCTCATTACCGTTTATGTTGCAATACGGTATAAAAAACTTCCTTCAATTATGCAAGTGTTAGCCATTGTCGCTGCCCTAACAGGCACATACTTTATTATTACAAATGGATCAATTGAAAATATTGTTTTATCCAAGGAAGCTATTTTATTTGGTCTATTAACAGCTATTGGTTTTGCTTTTTATACACTTCACCCTGCTTCTCTTATTAAACAATGGGGCACAACTCTTATTATTGGCTGGGGGATGTTAATCGGGGGCATTTCACTATTTATTTATAATCACTCTTTTGAATGGAAACAACTTTCACAAACATTTACACTTCCAACATTCTCTATGCTGATTTTAATTATTATAAGTGGAACGCTTTCTTTTCTTCTCTACATTGGCAGTTTAAAATATTTATCCGCAACAGAGAGCAGTATTTTATCTAGTATTGAACCGCTTGTAGCAGCTATCGTTTCCATCACTTGGCTAAAAGAATCTTTCGGCGCATACCAATTACTAGGCGGTGTATGTATCGTCATCGCCGTTATTTTCTTAACAATGCCAGAAAAAGAAGCAGAACCTACATTCACACCTGAACAAATATAGTGCAAAATATCGAAAGAGGTCATACTAAACTTCTGACCTCTTTTTATGAATGAAAAGGAATTGTCCGCTCTTCTAGCAAATACAATTACACTAACAATGAAAAATAGGAGTGTGGCAAAATGAAAAAAATTGGCACTGTGCTACTTTTCTCCTTTCTCATCACTGGATGTACCTCAATCGAGCAAGATTCCAAAGCACCTATAAAAGAAATAACAAAAACCTCTCAACCTCAAAATAATGTACCTTCATTTTTTCACTTAAGCGTCTTAAAAGATGTTAACTGGGAAGAAAGTCCTTCCTTTGTAGCTGGAAAGACACCATTAAAAGGCATTGAAGGAAAAGTTGCAATTGCAGATAGTACATTCATTGCTGGTGAGAAAAATAAACAGATGTGGTTCTTCCTCGATCCACAAATGCCATCTGGAAAACTATCTATTATCGCCTTAAAACAAGGATCTACAAAACCGACTCCCATACTCTTTCAAGATGAAACTTTCGAACAAACTTGGACTGCTCCTACTCCCATTCATTCAAATATAAAAGAACTCCCTTTCCTTATGTCACTACCTTCTCCTGGATTATGGGTCTTAAATGTCTATATTGATGAGAAATATTATGAGCAAATTGTTATTCAAGTAGAAAAAAGTGAGAAAACTTAATGTCTTTCTTACAACAATGTAATTGTTATGTCATCTACTTCGATAGTTGCATCCCCTTCTCTCCCTTATACTAAAAGTAAGAAATGAAACAACAAACAAGGAGAGATGAGAGATGAAAAAAGTAATGGAAGTTGTAGTGGCTTTGGTAGAGGTTTTCGTAAATGGAAAGCAAGTTGCAATGGAGTTGAATAAATAATGCAAAGCGAAATATTTATTACTAATAATATAAAACCATAAGCGGAGGTACGATTTCTTTATTGCTCTGATCTCTTATCTCACTAAAAACGCAGTGCCTCCTTAAAAGGGCACTGCGTTTTATTATTTATAACTTGGCATTTTTGTAATCTGTGCGACTCCTGACTCGATTGCCGCTTTTGCTACTGCAGCAGCAACACTTGGAACAACTCTTTTATCTAAGGGATTTGGAATTACATAGTTCTCATTTCGTTCTTCATCAGTAATGATGTTAGCGATTCCATATGCTGCAGCTAACTTCATTTCTTCTGTGACATCTGTTGCACGTACATCTAATGCACCACGGAATATACCAGGGAATGCTAAGACATTGTTTACTTGGTTTGGAAAATCAGAACGTCCTGTTCCAACAACCGCTGCTCCAGCCTCTAGTGCATCTTCTGGGAATATTTCTGGTACTGGATTCGCCATTGCAAACACAATTGGTTTCTCATTCATTGTCTTCACAAGTTCTTTTGTTAATACGTTAGGGGCAGATACACCGATAAAAATATCTGCTCCGTCAATCGCTTCTTTTAATGTTCCACGTACAAATTCACGATTTGTTTCTTTCGCAATCTCGATTTGTGCAGGGTTCATCCATGATTCCCCTTCACAAACGATACCTTCTAAACTTACTAACGTCATATGCTGCGCGCCTGCATTTAATAACAATTTACCAATTGCAATCCCTGCAGAACCGGCACCATTAATGACAATCTTCACTTCATCCATCTGTTTGTTTACAACTTTTAAAGCATTAATAACTGCAGCTAAAACAACAATTGCTGTTCCGTGTTGATCATCATGGAACACTGGAATATTTGTTTCTTCTTTTAAGCGCTTTTCAATTTCAAAACAGCGCGGCGCTGCAATATCTTCTAAATTAATACCTGCAAATGTAGGTTCTAAATTTTTAACAATGGTTACGATTTCATCTACATCAGTCGTTCCAAGACAAAGCGGAAATGCATCTACATTCGCAAATTTTTTAAATAAAATACTTTTCCCTTCCATAACAGGCATAGCTGCCTTCGGTCCAATATCACCTAATCCGAGTACTGCTGTTCCATCCGAAACAACTGCCACCATATTACCGCGCGCTGTATAGTCATAAGCTGTTTCTTCATCTGCAGCGATCGCTTTACAAGACTCAGCCACTCCTGGTGTATATGTCAAACTTAAATCATCTGCTGAATTTACTTCTACTTTACTTGTAATTTCAATTTTTCCTACCAATTCTTTATGAAGTAATAATGAACGTTCATTAATTTGACTTTCTAACATATAAATAAACTCCTCCTAATTTGACAAGCTAGCTACGTTTTTACATAGCTAGCTTGTATGATGATAAATTATGAAAACATTTTTAATAAAATTGTCGCTGTTACAACCATAGCAGCGCCACCTAAACGCGTTGAAATTTGCGCAAATGGCATTAATTCCATACGATTTGAAGCTGATAAAATCGCAACGTCTCCAGTTCCGCCTAATCCGCTATGGCATCCTGTTACAATCGCAGATTCAACCGGGAACATTTTCATGACTTTTCCAATAAGGAAACCAGTCGTGATCATTGTGATTACCACTGATGCACACACCGCAACATATCCAACTGAAAGAACAGCTGCCACATCTTTTAACGGAATGTATAACAATCCTAAACCGACCATTAATGGCCAAGTTAAGGTTTTCGAAATAAATTTATATAAGTGATATGCACCTTGTTCCATTTTTGCTGGCATTAATTTGAAGTATTTCACAAGTGCTGCTGAAAAGATCATAATGATTGCTCCTGGAATACCAATAAATTTAGAAGCAAATCCACCGAAAATAAAGAACGTACATGCGATTAATAAACCTGCTCCCATTAATGAGAAGTCAATTGGTTTTTCTGTATTTTGTTCTTTTAATAATTCGTCTTGATCACCTGTTTTTACCAACACACCATTACCGCTAAGTTCTGGTTTTTTCTCACCTAATCGCTTCATATATCCAGCGCCTACAATCGCAAACATATTCCCGATAACCGCTGCTGGAATAAGCTGAGATACAAATGTTGCTGATGATTGATTTAAAATCTCGCTGTAAGCTAAGGAAAGTGGTAAAATCCCTTCTCCGATACCACCGCTCACAATTGGTACAATGATAAAGAAGAATGTTCGCTTCATTTCAAATCCAAATAATGATCCAACTAATAATCCCACTGCAATAGAAGCTAGTGTTCCTACAACTAACGGAATAAACATACGAATAAACCCTTGTACTAAAACTTTTCGATTCATTCCTAAAACACTTCCGACTACTAAACAAGAAATATATAAATATAAAAAGTTCGATTTTTTCATTAGCATCGTCGCTGCTTCCATTGAAGCTGGATTCATCCAATTGAAAAACACTAGTAAAGATGGAATAAATAATGAAAGAATTGCTGGTCCACCAATATTTTTTAAAATCGGGATCCTCATCCCAATATCACCTAAGAAAATTCCCATAATCATAATGACTGCAAATCCACCAATCATATCAGCAGGTAATTTGTTATATACAGATGCTCCATAAATAATAGCTGCTAATACGATATATAACGGTAAAGGTATAACGCCAATTTTAATATTCATAACTTTCGAAACAAAAGTTTTTTGTTCCACTTCTGTTGTTTCCACGGATGATATCGCTTCCACATTTTTTTGAATCCCCATATAGGCACCTCCTTATATTCTTGTTTATAATATTAAAACGCTTTCAACAGTAAAAATAGTATTTGTAAGTTTTGTAACTAGTTTTGTAATTAAAAAAAGTATAAGCGACTTACATAAGTCGCTTATACATACAAACGTATTTTGTTTTCATCGATGCATCGTAATTTACTTACCGGTCTCCCTACATGTTGATAAACCATTTCATTTTCTAAAACTCCAATTTCAGTTAAAAACATTACATACTTTCGAATAGACACCCTTGAAATCCCAACTAATTGAGCCATTTCATCTGTTGTAAATGCTTGTCCATGAAGCGCTTCTATTTGCTTCCATATCAACTGTAATGTTTGCTTTGTTAGCCCTTTTGGCAGTTCTTTATCTGCATGAATTTCTACTTTTTCTTTTTGTAAAATCAACGTATCTAATTCAGATTGGCTAATTTTTTGCTGTTCTTTCATAAATATAAATTTTTCTCGATATGCGGTTAATGCTTCCTTAAACCTTTCAAATGTAAATGGTTTAATTAAATAATCAACAACTCCATATTGAAGCGCTTTTTTTATACTTCCCATATCATGCACAGCTGAAATCATAATTACATCAATTTCTTTTTCTTGATTCCTAATATGCATTAACAAGTCAAACCCTGTATCACCAGGCATAAAAATATCGAGCAATACGAAATCTATAGCCGACCTTTTTAATATCTCTACTGCTTCTTTCACAGAATTAGCTATATGAACAAGTTCAAATCCCCCTACTTGCTCTAAATAATGCTTATTTAACATCGCTACCATTGGATCATCTTCTACAATCAAAACTTTGATCATGTTCCTATCTCATCCCTACTTTTGTATGGTATTTCAATGGTTATTGTCGTTCCTTTTCCTAACAATGAATTGACATGTATGCTTCCATTTATCCGCTTTAAACTATCATTTACAAGATATAAGCCATATCCTCGATTTGTTCCTTTTGTGGAATACCCTTTGGCAAATACTTTTTCAATTTCTTCTTTCGGGATTCCAAATCCTGTATCTTTCACTGTAATAATCAATTTATCCTGATATTGAATAGAAATATCTACTCGCTTATATTCACAATTCATCACCGCATCTAATGCATTGTCGATTAAATTTCCTACAATTGTAATGAGTTCATGAATAATGCTTTCGGCATATGGCTCTGGTAAGTAAGAATTTTCACTTACAATAAGTTGGACATTCTTTTCCCTTGCGTAACTAAGTTTACCAAGCATAAACCCTGCAAATACAGGATTTTTTATTTTTTGCATCACACCACCAATTTCATATTGATGCTCCGAGACCATGTTACTAATATAGGTCTCTAATTGTCCATAATGCTTCATATGTGTAAGCCCTAATACAACGTGCATCTTATTCATAAACTCATGAGATTGTGCCCTGAGCGCTTCTGCATAAAGTCGAATATCTGTTAATTGTTCTGCTAATTGCCTAATCTCTGTTTTATCACGAAATGTTGCAATGGCACCAACAATTTCTCCTTTAACATATAAAGGAACTCTGTTTGTAACAATGGTAATTCCATAAAGATTTTGTTCCTCATACAATTGTGCTTTCCCCGTTTGTAACACTTCTTTTATACATGAGTTAGGCATATACTTCTCAATATCTTTACCAATAAAATCTTCTTCGAGACCACTCTTCTTAAATAACCGTTTCGCTTCGTTATTAATTAAAGTAACTCTCGCCTCTTTATCGACAGCAATAATTCCTTCTTTAACAGATTGTAACATCGTATTTCGTTCTTCTAAAATTTTTGCGATTTCGCTAGGTTCAAGATCAAATAAAATTTTCTTAATATGTCTAGCTAATAAAATAGCACCTATAATTCCAACTAAGATTCCAACACTGATACCAATATAAATAATGTGCCTACTCTCTTTTACCCTCTCATGCACATTATCAGCTGAAATTCCGACAGCGACAACCCCAAGTTGTTCTTTTGCTTCAGAAAAGATCGGTACAAAAACTCGCATAGAAATTCCTAACGTTCCTTCTGCCATCGATACATGTTCTTTCCCTTTCAAAGCTATCCCCTCATCTCCTCCAACAAAATGATGACCGATTTTCTGAGGATTTGGATGAGATTTTCTTATTCCATTCATATCCATGACTACAATAAATTGAACATCTGTATTTTTTAATAAACGATTTGTATACGTTTGAACTTCAGATATATCTTTTCTTCCTACTAAAGCATCAATGACAAGTGGCGAATTCGCTACAATACGCGCGATTGTTTTTGCTTTTTCAGCCTGACTTTCTTCCGTCGTACGCTCGACATTATGACTAATTAATATATCTGTCACAAGTAAAGAAAGTAAAATAACAATACACACTAGTAATGTAATCGTCTTCCATAAACTTAACAACTTTTTTCTTTTCCTCATCCCTTTATTGTCTCCCTTATTCCTTCTTTATTACACGTGAAATCTATCTTACTTATTCTTTTTTATAAATACAACCATTTCATTTTCATTAAATAGGGACATCTACCTTAATTCATTCTCTCACAATAGTTTCTATCCACTTTTTATTCTTACAACAACGGAATTCTCATGTCTTCTCCTTCGATCGTTGCATCTCCATCTTTCCCTTATACTGAACGTATAAAATGAAATACCAAACAAAAAGAAATGAAAGATAAATAATAAAGAGGAGTTCAGTATAATAAATATGCTGAACTCCTCTTATTTTTTCTTGAATCTATTCATGTTGTTCCATATAGCTAATTGCCTGACTCCCCATTTGTACCCATGCCTGTTCAAAGTCTTCACGCGGAACACTTACACTTTTCGTGTCACTAAGCGGGTCATGTATATACACCGATTCTTCATCGTAGCCAACAAGAAGAACGCAATGTTCATTATATGTAATAGAAACATTACCTGCATCCGTTTTCCATATATCAAATTCATTTTCATCTAAAGGTGCATACGTTGCATTTGTAATCATCACAACTGGTGCGCCTTCTTTTACAGTTTTATAAATTTCATCTATGTTCTCACCTGTCAAATCAACAGCGCGATTCGGTAAATATTTGTTTGCTAACTGAAACAATGGTTCATGATACACGCCATATCCTGATTCAGAAAAAGTATAAATATTCCCTACAAACCCCTCATGTGGATTACCGCGTACACCATCATTTGAAAAGGAAACTTTCTGTATTTCATCTGCTAGTGTTAGCTTATCTACAGAAATACCTGCGTACTGTAACATCATAGCTAAGCTTGTTACTTCGCAACCTCTGTCTAGCTCTGGTAACTGCTGAATAAAGGGTACATTTTGTAGTACTACTTTTTCTTCATCCATATTCACTAGTTCCCTTTTCTTTTGATTAAATTGGTTTGAGACGATTCTCTTTACACTCTCTACATGTTTAGTAACAGGCATTATGTCACTTCTTTTCATATATACACTACAGATAAATATTCCTAATACAATTACACATATATACATCTTCCACTTTCGTATCATCCTTCTATCTTCACGCCCTTTTTAATTCGTTAAATACGAATAAAATGCATCCGCATCTGTTTGAACCATAGGTAAAAAGACAAGTTCCTTTCCCTTTTCAGGCTGTTCTTCTTTTATTTTCTCTTTTAACTGCTCGATATTTGTATTTGTACGATCTATACCAAGCTCGTCTGCAATTTGTATTACTTTCTGCTCATTGATTTCTTTTAGCACTTGGTAAATATCTTTACCATATAAATCAATATGAAGTATTTTTGCTTCGGCTTGAATTTTCCCCTCATATACTTCTTGCGCTAACTCCTCTATACCTTTCCCTTTTTGAGAAATCCCGAGATTTTCCGCTTCTTCTTTTACCTTTGTTCCATAAACCTCTTCAGCAACTTCATCTATTTTTTTTCCTTCTTTTGAAATACCGAATTTATCTGCTTCATCACTTATTTTGATTGTATTAATTTGATTGATTAAATCGACAATGGATGTATTTTCGATCGGTATTCCTAATTTTTTTGCTTCCTGTTTTATTTTTGTTTCATAGATTTCTTCTGAAAGAACCCCTACATCTTTTCCCTCAGTAGAGATTCCTAATTGTGCCGCTTCTCGATCAACTTCTGTTTCATGAATCTCCTTTTCTAACATAAGTTGCTCTTTTCCATCCGTTTCAATTCCTAGTTTTTGCGCCTTCTCCTCTGTATAGGCCACATGCATTTCTCCGTTATTCAGTTGTTCATTACTACACTGCGAAAAGTTAGTTTTGCCTTTTGACGTTGTAGAAGCAGACGCCCCTCCCATTACGCTTAAACTCATTATTCCAATAACAAATAATGATGCTACCTTTTTCTTTTTCAAATTGCTTCTCCTCCTTTATGTTTCTCATACAATCCGCCTTCCATTTTTTCCATATTATCGAAAAAGATACGTTCAGTTCGGCTCGTATTAAAATCACCCATGAATATAACTATCTATCCGCAAAAAGAATGCAAAGTCATTACTTTTTCTCTTTTTTCCTTCTTATTCTCTGTAAACTCTATTATGAAAAACATTTCTTAACTTTCCCTTAAAAAAAAGACGACCTTGTAAAACAAGATCGTCTCTAATTTCTTTATATTCGTTGATTTTTAGGTAAAATCACTTCAAAACAAGTACCTTCATTCATTTTGCTCTCTACTTTTATTTTTCCATAATGTTTTTCTACAATCCAACTAGCAATTGAAAGACCTAAGCCAGCTCCTTCTGATTTCGTTCTCGCTTTATCTCCTTGATAAAAACGATCAAATAACTTTGGAATATCTTCTTCTTTTATTCCAATTCCATTGTCTTTTACCTGAATCATAATTGAACTACTTGTTTGCATACATGCTACTTGAATCGTCCCACCAACATCAGTATATTTCATCGCATTGTCTAATAAAATTACAACCATTTGATGAATTCTTTCTCTATCACCAGTAAAAGATACTTTAGATTCGATTTCCAATGTCATCTTTTTCTCTTGATACGCAGCAATCTCTGTATAA
This sequence comes from Bacillus sp. 166amftsu, assembly GCF_900107445.1. Taxonomy (NCBI): domain Bacteria; kingdom Bacillati; phylum Bacillota; class Bacilli; order Caryophanales; family Bacillaceae; genus Bacillus; species Bacillus sp. 166amftsu. The sequence continues at coordinate 90,437 of NZ_FNQA01000010.1, forward strand.
GGATCTACTACTTCTATTAATAATGCATCTAGTGCAAATTCCTTTTTATCCATTTCAATTTGATTCGAATCTGAACGAGCTAACAATAATAAATTAGCAACTAGCTTTGATAACCTTCTACACTCCTTTGAAATTGTAGAAATATCAATTGCCTTTTCCTCTATCGTGGCGGAAGGAGACTGAAATAGTACATCTGTTTTTGATTGAATGACCGCTAGCGGTGTTCTTAATTCATGAGAGGCATCGGAAACAAATTGTTGCTGCTTTTCCCAAGAATTACGAATTGGTATAAGAGCTCTTCCAGCTAAGAAAAATCCCATCCCAATTGCACATACACTTCCAATGCTACATCCAATGATGATAATTAGTAATAGTGTGTGGAGCATTTCTTTTTCAGCAGTTGTTTCACGTAATATTTGAAATGTCACTTTTTCTCCAGATAACAAATTCATTTGAAACGCCCATGTTCGAAAACTTTTTCTTTCTACTTCTATATCATGAAAATCTCCAAGTTTTTTTGGAAATAACTTAGATTGATTATCTTCCCAAAAATTAGGCCCTCGAAATTTCGGCTCCATATCTATCAACTGATTCTTTTCGTCCCATTTCAATACAAGAATCCTCGAATCTCCAATACGTAAATCTTTATTTAAGCCAAACTGTTTTTGCAGTGCCCGATTATTTTTTGTCTGCTTAACAATAAAATTCCTTATAGAGTCATCTATTCCTTTATAAATTCGGTCGTGTGTATACGAATAAATAACGCTTCCCAATATCCCAATTAATATAATAAACACTAATGAATTTAAAATTGTAAGGCGAATGCGTGTTTTTTGAAACATACTTCTCCTCTTCATTGTTCTTTTAACATATATCCAATCCCGCGAACGGTTTGAATATCTTTTTGATAACCAAATGGCTCCAATTTTTTTCGTAAATGATGAACATACACTTCAACAATCGCTACCGTGGTATCTGAATCAAATCCCCAAACGCGATCAAAGATTTGTTCACGCATTAAAATCTTTCCACTATTTTGAATCAGGTACTCTAAAAGTTCATATTGCTTTAATGTTAATTTCATTACTTCTCCATCTACGTGAATATCTTTGTCCTTTCCAAACAACTCGATTCCACGGTAGGTAATGGTTTGCTTTGTTGTTAAATTACCACTTCTTCGTAATAAAGCTCGAATTCTTGCTTTCAATTCTGGAGCTTGAAATGGCTTTATTAAATAATCATCTCCACCAAAATCTAACCCTTTCACACGGTCTTCTAAAGAATCTTTAGCAGTCAAAAATAAGACAGGTGTTTCAATTTTTTCATTTCGTATTCTTTGAATTACCTCAAAACCATCGATCGCTGGTAACATCACATCAAGAAGTATTACATCATAAATATTTTGCAATGCCAAAAATAAGCCATCTTCCCCATTCATTGCTGTATCAACTTCAAACTCATCACGTAAAATTTGTGTAATTGATTCTAATAAAGGTGCATTATCTTCTACAACTAACAAGCGCATATCACTTTCTCACCTTTCATCTAACATAAGATCTCTTTCTATTCACTTACAGAATGAAACTGCCATCACCAATCAGACTTTTATGAACAGCATAAAAAACTCGCTCACTCCGTTACCGCTAAATCATATGTAATTAAAATAATTATATATCATTGTCTCTGCAAGCTTGTCATAATATAAAGCATTCTTTCTCTCACTTTATCATCCGTTTTTCTGTATATGAAGGTTATTATGAAATCCCTTCCTTAACTTTCCCTTAAAAAAGGAGTTTTAAAAACAGAAGATTTGTATCTTACAACAATGTAATCCTCTCGTCACCTAATTCGATAGTTACGAAACTTACTGCCTATTATACTTAAAGTAAGAAATAAGAAAACAAACAAAGGAGAGATAAGAGATGAAAAAAATGATTGAAGTTGTAGTGGCAGTAGTAGAGGTTTTTGTAAATGGGAAACAAGTTATAATAGAGTTAAATCGATAATGAATCTCCGTGATGGTTTTATAAATTATATAAGCACGTAAAAAGAGATAAGGTTTGGTCTTTACTTTGATCCCTTATCTCTTTTTATATTATTCTTTTACTGCATATACAATTTGGCTTGGTAACTCTAAACAATTTAGCTGGCCTCCATATACTGCCCCGCCATCAATTCCGATAATTCGGTTATTCCCAAAATATACATCACAATTATCATCACCATGAAGTGTCTTGGTTTCTGTATGTCCAAATACAACGGTCTTTTCACCATTATATCCACTATGAAACTCATTCCGTATCCACATTAACGTGTATGGCTCGGATTCAGAAACTGGTTTTGTTGGTTCTACACCAGCATGAACAAATATATACTGTTCTGTTTCGATATAATGTTCTAGTTTTTGGATAAATTGCAAATGTTTCTCTAGTATCTCAGATTTCAAATTAGGTTTCTTAAACTCTTCTTCATCTGTAGCAATATCATTCTCTGAAAAGTTATAGCTATATAACGTTTTATTCCCACCATTTCTCTTCACCCAATGATCCCATAATTGCTCTTCATCGGTTGTTAATGCTTTAATCATCATATCTTCGTGATTTCCTTTTAAAACAAAAGCTCCTTCTTCTTTCAATTCCATCACTTTTTCAATTACAGCCTTTGCATTCGGTCCTCGATCAACGTAATCTCCTAGTAAAATTAACTGATCTTGTTTTGCATTATATTGTGCTTCTACTAACAATTTTTCAAATTTCTCTATTTCTCCATGAATATCACTTATTACAAGAAACCTCTGCATATATTCCCCTTCTTTCTAGAGTAACTTACTCCATATTATAACTTATCATATCTGAATCTTCTGACTTATATTCCGAAGCCTCATTCAAAAAATAAATCAATGGGGGCTTTATCATCCACTGATTATTAGTCCTCAAATAGCGCTCTCCTTACAAACCTACCAAATTTCTCTTACAAGATTGTAAGTCTCTTGTCACTCAATTCGATAGTTATAAAGCTCATGCTTCACTATAATTAAAGTAAGAAATACGATACAAACAAGGAGAGATGAGAGATGAAAAAAGTGATTGAAGTTGTAGTAGCGGTGGTAGAGGTTTTCATAAACGGAAAACAAGTTGCGATAGAGTTAAACAGATAAAGAAACGAGGAAAACTACTATGCCATATATAATGACCTAAAGAGAGATAAGGTTTCATCATTCTTTTGGTCCCTTATCTCCCTAATAGGAAAGCCGTATCCTTTTTTACAGATATGGCTTTCTTTTATTTTTGACTTGTACGATTCGAAATACTAATTGCACGATCCGTTGTTTTTGCTGCTTCATCCAACGCTTCTTTACTATTTTTCCCGTCATACATTGCTTCTAGCGCTTTTACAACCGCATCGCGAGATTCAGGGAATACACTAATAAGTGCACCTTGTGTTGCAACAGATGGTTTTGTTGCTTGTAACTGTTCTACTGTTACTTTTAACTGTGGATATTTTTCATATTGTTGTTTTACTAAAGGTTCATTATATGCGGCTGGATTAATAGAGAAATAGCCTGTTTCTGTATGCCACTTTGCCTGCACATCTGCTTTTGTTAAGTATTTCATAAAGTCCCAAGCACCTTTTTGTGTTTCTTCTGCAACCATATTTGTCATCCATAGTGATGCACCACCAATCACAACTCCATTTTGTTTCACATCTTCTGGATATGGGATATCTGCCACTCCCACATTAAATTTAGATGCATCAATTACATTACGAACACCTGCTGAAGAATCTAAATACATCGCAACTTGCCCGGATTGGAATGCGGCACGAACATCATCCCAACTTGCCCCATACTTTCCTAATGTACCAGCTTTATTCAGTTCATCTAATAAATCAAATACTTTCTGTCCTTCTTTTCCATTAAATACAGCTTTTGTTGCCGCATCTTTACGTCCATTTTCCTTATCAACATATAGCCCACCTTGTGTTGCCAAGAGCTCTTCAAAGAACCATCCGTAATTTAACATTGAAAAACCGTACTGTTTTACGCTTTCGCCTTCCTTAACAGTTAATTTTTTTGCTGCTTCTTTTAATTCAGTGTATGTTTTCGGTGCTTTTTCTGGATCGAGTCCCGCTTTCGTAAAGGCATCTTTATTATAAATTAATACCGGTGTAGATGAATTAAATGGCATGGAATACATTTTCCCATCAATTGAATAATAATTCGTAATCGATTTTTCTAACTTCGATGTATCATATTTATCTTTTTTAATCCAACTATCAATCGGTGTAATTTTCTTACTATCAATCATATATTTCGTTGTAATTTCGCTAGATTGAACGAGAGCTGGTGATTCCTTTGACGCTGTTATATTTTTAAACTTCGTTAAAGATTCTTCATAGGAACCTTGAAATTCAGCCTTCACCTCATATTTATTTTGTGACTTATTATAGTCTGCAACAATTCCATCTAGTACACCTTGCGTTTTTCCACCCATTGCATGCCAAAAGCGAATGACTGTTTTGTCTCCACTTTTCTCTACGGGAGCTATCTTTTCCTTCGCTTCAGATTTCCCCTCTGTTTTACTACTTGAACACGCTGCAGTCGATAATGCCATTGTCGCTGCCATTATAATAGCAGCACCTTTTTTCCAAAATCTCATCTTACTCCCACCCTTTCACATGTATGATTACTTAATTGCCCCTTTTGTTAAACCTTGTTGTAACTGCTTCTGACCTAAAAACAATAAAATTAAAGTTGGAATAACAATGGCTGTAACTCCAGCCATCACACTCCCCCAATCTGTCGCAACTTCCTGAGATTGAAGTTGTTTCACTCCAATTTGCACGGTTCGAATTTTCTCATCATTCGTAACTAGAAGCGGCCATAAGTACATATTCCATGTTGTTAAAAAGCTATATATACCAAGCGTAATAAAGCTTGTTTTACAATACGGAATGACTACTCGGAATAAAAACTTCACATGGCCAATCCCCTCGATAAAAGCAGCTTCTTTCAACTCATTTGGAAGTGTCATAAAATGCTGGCGTAATAAAAAAATACCAAAAGCAGTTGCAAAGAACGGTATTGTCATTCCAGTAAACGTATTGATCCATCCAAATTGTTGTACCGTTAAAAAGTTGGGTACCATCGTTGCTTCCCACGGAATAAGCATCGTTGAAATAAACAGAAAGAAAATAAGATTTCGTCCTTTAAAGTTTAAAAATACAAATGCATAAGCGGCTAAGCTTGATACAACAAGCTGTCCGACCATTACCCCTGTTGAAACTATAAAGCTATTGTATAAATAAGAAAACAGCGGCACTTTCTGAAAGATATGTATAAAATTATCGAATGTAAATTGTGTCGGAAGCATCCTTCTCATTTGAATATCTTCCGGCGTCATAAACCCTAACAAAAATGCGTATAGAACTGGAAAAAAGACCATCACTGCGCTAATAGTAAGCAAAGTATATAACAGAATATATTGTTTCCATCTTTTAGCAATCATTTATAATGCACCTTTCTCTCCGCAAACTTAAATTGAAGTAATGTAGCAATGAAAATAAAAATAAACAATATCATTGCCTGTGCACTCGCTGTGCCAAATTGATGATTTGCAAAAGCTTCCTTATAGATAGAGTACACAATTAAGTTTGTTGCATCATTCGGTCCACCGTGCGTTAAAATATCGATCTGTCCAAAGCTTTGAAATGCACTAATTAAAGTAACAGTTATAATAAAAAACAATGTAGGCGATAGCATTGGTAATGTAACGCGTCGAAGTTTATGTAAATAACTAGCACCGTCAATAGATGCACTCTCATACAAAGTCGTATCAATATTTTGCAAACCACCCAATATAACTAAAAATGTAAAACCTGTATTTACCCACACAGTTGTAACTGATACAGAAAATAATGCCCAGTCCGGACTTGTTAGCCATGCAATTGCAGGAAGATTCATCGAGCCGAGTATATTATTGAATAAACCGACACTTGGATGGAATAAAAATAACCAAATTACTGCGCTAGCTGCTACTGAAATTCCCATTGTTGAAGAGAATAAAACTCGAAACAACCCTATTCCTTTTATTTTTTCGTTTGCAATTAATGCAAGGAACAAAGCCAACACAATACTAGTTGGGACTGTATACAATACAAAGAGTAAAGTAGACTTTAGGCTTTTATAAAAAGTTGGATCAGACAATAAATATTGATAGTTTTCAAGTCCTACGAACAGGTTTGCCTCACCATGAACATCTGTTAAATAAAAACTATAATAGATAGTGCGAAACAATGGATAAAACAAAAAGATTGCAAATAAGACTATGGAAGGTGCTAAAAATAACAATCCTGTACGTAAATCTTTCGTGCGGCTCCATAACGTCCTCTTTCTTGAAACTTCTGTTTGAACAGGTAAGTTTTCTATCTCAATCATCACTTTGCCACCGCCTTCAACTCTTCATCGGCAACCAATCGAATCCTTTCGTTTGTATCGGTATGAAAGAAACATAGTTTTTCTACCAGAAACTGTAATTTGACTTTATTACCTTTTTTCAAAATAAGTTGTCCAATTACTTTTGCACTCCATGTTTTTTCATTTACTACAAAATTTAAGATTGTTTCATTTCCTAATACTTCTACAGATTGTAGTGTAACTTCTTGACCATCTTCAGCTAGTACAATGTGCTCGGGACGAATCCCTAAGCGTACTTTCTGTTCTGGAAACTGTTGGAATTGCCCAAAAGACAGTGGAATTTGTAACCCATCGACATGTAAGCTCCCCATTCCTTTATCTACGATTCCATCACCAATATTCATGGATGGTGAACCGATAAAGCCAGCGACAAATTCATTTGCAGGATAGTTATATATATCAAGCGGTGTGCCTACCTGTTGTATACTCCCTTTGTTTAACACCATAATACGATCTCCCATCGTCATCGCTTCAATTTGATCATGGGTCACATAAATCATCGTAATACCTAATCGCTGCTGAATCTCTCTAATTTCAATACGCATTTGTGCACGCAACTTTGCATCCAAGTTAGAAAGTGGTTCATCCATTAAACAAATTGGTGCTTGACTTACAATTGCTCGCGCAAGCGCCACACGTTGCCTTTGTCCACCTGATAATTGCCCTGGTTTTGATTTTGTATACTCCGTAAGCCCTACCATTTCTACTGCCTCTACTAGTCGTTTTTGTTGTTCTTTTTTCGGAATTTTCCGTATTTTCAATCCGAATAAAATATTTTCTTCTACCGTCAAATGTGGATATAAAGCATAATTTTGAAATACCATTGATAAATTTCTATTTTTCGGTTCTAAATCATTCGCAACATTTTCATTAATAAGTAACGCCCCAGAAGTAATTTCTTCTAAACCTGCAATCATTCGCAGTAATGTACTTTTTCCACATCCAGAAGGGCCAACTAGAACAAAAAATTCACCTTTTTGAATCTGCACCGAAACATTTTCAACTGCTATTTCCTTTGAATCTTTATAAACTTTTGATACATCTCTTAATTCAATCATCAGTTTGCACTCCTTTTTTGTTCTTATAACCATACTTCACAGCAGCTTAGTGAAATCCGCTTTAACTGCAATCCCCACCCCTTTTTTTGGCTTAAATACATCTAAAAAACAACTTCTCTACAAGTAGATTCATAAGGAAAAGGTTCCATAAACATTGATTTTTCTCGATTTTTATATGATTTAAATATACTTATAGATGAATAAACAAAAACAACCTACATAGAACAATCTTCTTCTCATTTAAAACGCTATAAACTAGAGTAAATGTAAGAAATATAAATGGATTGTTATATGTAAGCGGGTGTTCTCAAATGTTTTCTACCCTAGTTACGTTGTTATCTTTACTATATTACTTATTTATTAAGTCAGTTTTGATGATTTGTTAATAAGATGTTAATCACATGTTAATAGTTTTTTACAATATTCATCACATCACTTACAACAGGATACATTTCGTACTGCCTTTTCTTACAACGCCACAAATTAACATAAAAATACTAAATTTCAAAAAAAAACTTTTTTCCATATTTTATCTATAATAATATATATATGATAGAATTTTATAAATTTATAAAAAGATTAAGAGGCGATATAGAATGAAAAGATATATTAAAATAAAAGGAATTGGTACATATTTTCCAAAAAGAAAAGTAAATTCTTTTGAAATAGATCGTATGTTAGGTGTCCCAGAAGGCTGGACATTAAAAAAGGCCGGGGTGAAAACACGATACTTTGTTGACGATGAAACATCTTCTTATATGGGAGCCGAAGCTGCCAAAAAAGCTGTAGCAGATGCTAATCTAACATGGGAAGATATCGATTGTATCATCTGCGGAAGCGGAACAATTCAGCAGGCAATTCCTTCTACTGCTTCACTAATTCAGGAACAACTTGGACTACAGCATTCTGGTATTCCATGTTTTGATATCAACTCCACATGTTTAAGTTTCGTAACAGCGCTTGATACAATTTCTTATGCAATTGAATGTGGGAGATACAAAAATGCTGTCATCATTTCTTCTGAAATTTCTTCTGTAGGATTAAATTGGGGACAAAACGAAAGCAGCATTTTATTCGGGGATGGCGCAGCCGCTATTGTTGTAACAAAAAGCGATCAAACTTCTTCTATTATAGCTTCCCATATGGAAACGTACAGCTCTGGTGCGCACCTATCAGAAATTCGCGGTGGCGGAACAATGATTCACCCTAGAGAATATAGCGAAGAACGAAAAGAAGACTTCTTGTTTGATATGAATGGCAGAGCAATTTTCAAATTGTCCGCTAAATATATGTTAGGTTTTATCGAGAAACTGCTTATGCATACTGGTTATTCCCTAGATGATATTGATTTAATTATCCCTCACCAAGCAAGCGGGCCAGCTATGAAGCTGATTCGTAAAAAATTGGGTGTCGATGAGGATCGCTTTATGACTATTTTTGAAGACTATGGGAATATGATTTCTGCATCTATTCCAGTCGCTCTTTTCGAAGCCATTAAACAAAAGAAAGTGCAACGCGGGAATAAAATATTGTTATTGGGTACTTCTGCGGGACTTTCTATCGGAGGCATTCTTCTTGAGTACTAAGAAAACAGTACTAATCACAGGGGCACGCGCACCAGCAGCATTACATTTAGGCAGACTGTTCAAGAAAAGTGGACATACCGTCATTATGACAGATAGTATCCCTTATCCATTAAGTAAAGTTTCAACGAGTACTGATTATTTTTATGAAATTCCTTCTCCAAAATGGAACACATATGAAAGTATCTATGTACTACAATCAATTATTCAAAATCATAATGTAGATTTACTTATTCCTACTTGTGAAGAAGTATTTTATATATCTAGACATAAACAGGAGTTAAGCCAATTTTGTCATGTATTAGTAGACGAGTTTCACAAACTTTCCTTACTCCATAATAAATGGGAGTTTATTCAGTTAGTCACGAAATTAGGTTGGCAAGTTCCTGCAACATATAAAACAAATAATGAACAAGCCGTTCAGCTAATGCTTCAGCAAACATTGCCTGTCACTTATTTTGTACTAAAACCTATTTTTTCTCGTTTTTCCGATAAAGTACTGTTTATTACAAAAGAAGATGTTGCAGCAGGCATCACGATGGGCAAGCAAAATCATATCATTCAAGAGTTTATAAAAGGAGTTCAACATTGCTCCTATAGTGTTGTACATGCTGGAAAAGTATTAGTTCACTCTGTCTACAAAACGGAGTTCACGGCTGGTTTAGGCGCTACTATTGCTTTCAAGCATATTAATCATCCAAAAATTGACCAATTTGTTGAACATATTGTAAAAGAGCTAAATTTCTCTGGGCAAATTGCCTTTGATTTTATAATTACAGAGGATGGAGATGCTATTCCGATTGAGTGTAATCCTCGTACCACAAGTGGATTACATTTATTCGATGAAGAAATATTATCCGCCTTTTTTGATAAAAAAGTGAACAATATGCTAATTCCAAAGCCAGATTCCCAATGTGCAATTCGATTAGCAATGTTTTTATATGGACCTCCTTACTTAAAAAACAAACAAACACGTAAACGATGGTGGAAAGTCCTATGTTCCTATCCAGATATCATTTATAGTCGCTCTGATAGGAAACCATTTTTTTATCAGTTCTATAGCATGTATAAACTATGGCTTGAAAGCAATAAACATGGTCGAACTATTTTGGAGCAAACAACATATGACATATCATGGGACGGTGAAAAGTTATGAAAATGCTGGTAACTGGAGGAACTGGTTTTCTAGGACAAAAACTCGCTTTTCGATTAGCCAGTATGGGCTATGAAGTAACAGCAATCGGAAGAAATAAAACAATTGGCAAATTATTAGAGCAAAATGGAATTGAGTTTGTACACTGTCCCCTGGAAGACAGGCATAGTGTTCTACAAGTTTGTAAGAATAAAGACTATATCTTTCATAGCGGTGCCCTTTCTTCTCCTTGGGGCAAATATAAAGATTTTTACAATGCAAATGTATTAGGAACAAAGCATATTATCGAAGGAAGTCTAAAGTCTGATGTAAAGCGCCTCATTCATGTATCAACACCGAGTATTTATTTCTATTATGATGAACGACAAGATGTAGCAGAGAATGCGAAACTTCCTAATACACTTGTAAACCATTATGCGAAAACAAAATACATGGCCGAGCAAGCTGTTGATCAAGCGTTTGAACATGGGTTACCGGTCATCACGATACGTCCACGTGCTTTATTTGGCCCAGGAGATAACGCCATTCTTCCACGCCTTATTAAAGTATGTGAAAAAGGCGCTCTACCGAGAATTGGTACAGAGGATGTACTTGTCGATATTACATATATCGATAATGTCGTAGATGCCTTACTTCTTTGTATGCATTCGCCTAAGCATACATTAGGACAAAAATACAATATAACAAATGGCGAACGTGTAAATTTATATGAAGTAATTGAGAATGTAATGAAGCGCCTTGGAAAGGAGGTACAATATAAAAAAATTTCCTACAAAGCTGCTTTTACAATTGCTGCTATACTAGAGGGCATTTCAAAAACTATTTTATTCGGGAAAGAACCTATTCTCACAAAATATACAGTCAGTGTGCTTTCAAAAAGCCAGACTTTAAGTATTGATAAAGCTAAAAAAGAACTAGGCTATGCTCCAAACATCAGCATAGAAGAAGGAATCACAAACTTTGTAGAATGGTGGAAAATACAATGAAAATCAATTTTTTAAAGCTATATGATACAGGATATTGCACACATCCCGAAAAAATTGCATATTCCAAGGGGAGTTGGAAACAAATACGTTTTCCAGCTACAGTAGGATTACTCCAACATCCAAGCTTAGGATATATTTTGTTTGATACTGGATATGCCGAGCACTTTAAAGAAGCAACCAAAAAATTTCCTTACTCTGTATATGCTAAACTTACCCCTGTTCATTTTACAGAGGAGCAATCTATTAAACAGCAACTGATTCTTGATGGCATACGGCCAGAAGAAATTAAATATATCATTCTTTCTCATTTTCATGGTGATCATACAGCAGGGCTACCAGACTTTCCGAAAGCAAAAATACTAACTTTCGCGAAAGCTTATGAGGATATAAAAAAAAGAAGTAAATTTGGTTCTCTATTAAAAGGTTGCTTAAGAGATACGCTACCAATTGATTTAGAACAACGAATGACATTCATTGACCAAACCACATTACTTACCCTACCCCCTACATATGGAAAGTTTGAAGAGGGCTATGATGTATTTGGTGATGGCTCATTACTCGCTGTTGATTTAACAGGACATGCAATTGGACAATTTGGTGTCTTCGTCCATTTACATAGTAATAAAATTGTTTTTCTTTGTGCAGATGCAGTGTGGCTAAGTAAAACTTATAAGAATCTTGTATTTCCAAGTAAGGTTGCCAATTTTTTAACTGGAGATACGAAATCTTATCGTCGAAACATCGAAAAGTTACATCATTTATCGCGAATATCACCAGAAATTGAAATTCTTCCAACTCACTGTGAGTACACATGGGACAAAATTAAAACAGGAGTACACTATGAATAAATTACAGATTCTAAAGCAATATTTGAAAACAAAATATTACTTACGTTTTTCAAATCGCCAGCAATTGGAACAGTTTCATCAGCAAAAAATAACAAAACAACTTTTGTTTACGATAGAAACGTCTCCGTTCTATCGCCAGTTATATACCCCTTTTTTAAAAGAAATCCACAAGGGGAATTTAACTGTACTTCCCATCATTGACAAAAAAGTAATGATGGCGCACTTTGACACATTAAATACAGTTGATATTTCAAAGGAAGAGGCCTTTCATATAGCATTTGAAGCGGAAAAGACCCGAAATTTCTCTCCAACAATCCGTAATATAACTGTTGGACTATCATCTGGCACTAGCGGAAATCGCGGAATCTTTCTCGTTTCTGAAGAGGAACAAATGATGTGGGCTGGTTCTATTATCGGCAAAGTGCTTCCTTCTAGCATTCTACATAAACATACAATTGCCTTTTTCTTACGAGCGAACAGCAATTTATATGAAACGACAAAGAACAAACGCATTTCATTTCATTTTTTCGATCTACTAGATTCCTTTCAACAACATATCACTCGACTAAATGAAGTAAATCCATCTATTTTAGTTGCTCCCCCTTCAATGTTGCGAAAAATCGCACATTGGCAAGAAGAAGGGCTTATTACGATTTGTCCAAAGAAAATTATTTCTGTTGCAGAAGTACTTGAAGATATTGATAGAGAGTTTATCCGTACAATTTTTCAACAGACAGTACACCAAATTTATCAATGCACAGAAGGATTTCTTGCTACAACATGTAAACATGGTACATTACATATCAATGAAGATCTCGTTCATATTGAAAAAGAATACTTAGATCAGGAAAAAGGGATATTCGTTCCCATTATTACTGATTTCACGAGGAAAACACAGCCTATAATCCGCTATCGTCTCAATGACATATTAATTGAGAAAAAAACAGCGTGCACCTGTGGTTCTCCCTTCTTAGCCTTAGAACGAATTGATGGTCGATGTGATGATATATTTATTGGGATAAATGAATTGGATAAGAGTGAAGTATCTATTTTTCCTGACTTCATTCGAAGAGCAATTATGTTTACATCCAATGAAATTCAAGAATTTAAAGTGATTCAGCACAGCACAGAGGAAATTGAAATTCAACTTAAAATACCACCTGAACATTTCAAATCATGTAAATCAAATGTGATACGAGAATTAAACACACTATGGAGCACAAAAAATTGTATTGTACCACACTTTTTCTTTTCGCATTATGATATTGAACTATGTGATAAAAAATTAAAAAGAATAGAGAGCCTTATAAAGCATGGTGGGCATGTATGATTAAGTTACATGATGTTCATTCCTTACACAGCATTGAATGGACCACAAAAAAAGATGGAGCATATGTAAGAGACAGCTTCCTGCCCCTCTTACAAAATGACCTTACAGCATTTATTGAAAATGTTAACACTCAGCTATTTCTATTAGAAATTGATGATCTTATCTTGCCAGTTACTGTTAATAACGAGGAATTTGAAAACTCTTATGTATGTTCTCCTTATACCCATTACATATCCTATGCACTAGAAGAGTTATGGGAATTAAAAAAACCGTGGTTAGAGAAGTTACTAACCTATCCGATTCATTTTATCGGAAGCTGGTTACGGCGAACGAATATTAATAAGGTAATTGTAGTAAATAATTGGATGCTATCTACAAACCTTTATCATTCTGTCAATAAACAACAAATCGAACAGATTACAAATTTGCTTGTTGAGAAATTTCCAGAGCATACAATTCTATTCCGTTCTTTAAATAACGAATTATACCCTACAATTACACAAGCATTATCTACAGTAGGTTACAATAAAATTATGTCTCGTTCCATATACTTATTTGATCCGAAACACTATAAGAAAATGAACCGAAAAGAACGAAAAGACTTATTAAACGATAAAAATTTATTAAAAAAAAGCAATTATGAAATAATTACGAATGAGGGATTAACAAAAGAGGACATTGTACAAATTTCCAAGTTGTACAATCAACTATATATTGAAAAGTATTCCGTCCATAATCCAATGTTTACACCAGCTTATTTATGGAATGCACTTCAGCATCATTTATTTGAAATAAAAGTCATTAAAAAAGGAGATACAATTGATGGTGTCATTGCTTATTTTATTAGAGATGGAGTTATGACAACTCCTATACTTGGCTATGATACAAACTCCGACCAACAGCAAGGCTTATATCGTATTCTTTCGCTCCTTATTACAATGGATTCTATCGAAAAAAATTTAATTTGTCATTGCAGTGCTGGAGCTGGGGAATTCAAACGAAATCGCGGTGCAAAACAGCAGATTGAATACAGCTATATATATAATGCACATTTGCCACATAAACAACAAAAGGTCTGGAAAATCTTAAGTTGGATATTAAATACATGTATGGAACCGATGGCAAAAAAATATCGTTTTTAAACAAAACAGAGATAAGATTCTATCTTATCTCTGTTTCCATATCTTACATTATTCAGTAGATTGTTTGATAATTTCATTTGCTCCTGCTACTCTTAGCGTATTTGCTATTTCTTTAAATCCTCGATTCTCCGCATGCTGCAAAGGAGTAATTCCTTCTCGATCTGGCATATTTACATCTGCACCACGATCAATAAGTAACTGTACAATTTGTTTATGGTTTTCACTGCCATTCCCAACAGCAATCGCTTTGAGTAATGCCGTCCAACCAAAGTCATTCTTATAATTCACATCGATATCTGTACGATCTACTAGCTCTTTTACAACTTCCACATGCCCTCTTTCAGCCGCTGAAATGAGCGCTGTTCCACCATGACGATTTGTTTGTCTAATATTCGTTCCTGCATCAATTGTTAGTTTCACAATATCAACATAACCCTCTTTGCTCGCATAAAGGAATGGATTTTCTTTATTTTTATCTGGCAATTCAATATTTGCACCTGCATCAATCAATGCTTTCACTGTCTCAACATGATTATGATACGTCGCTGCCATTACAGGTGTTTCTCCTTTATCTCCTGATATATTTATATTAGCCCCATCTTTTATTAATTTCATAGCTGTTTCTGTATCACCAATTGTTGCAGAAAGTAACAATTGCCTATCCATTAAATTCATACCCTTTTTCTCTTTGTTCTCTTCTTCCTCTGTATGCGTCTTCTCTTGTTTTTTTTCATTTTTTACTTGAACCGGTTTAGATTCAGCCTCTTCTTGCTTCTCACAAGCTACTATCATGGTGAAAAGCCCTAACAACATAAATAATAAAAACTTTTGTTTCCTCACAACTACATCTCCTATGAAAGATAATGTTTTTTTAACCATCCCTTCATCACATGTAACAACTCTTCTTCAATAGATTTATCCATAAGCCCCTTATATTCCTTCATTAATCGAATCATTGTGTGCTTATGTTCATAATTTCTTAAAATATGGTTCATGTGCGGAATGATATGCCACTCTGCTTCCCCATTAACATATGAAGCAATTAGTTTAGCATGCTCAGGTGGCACTTGTATATCACTGTCTCCCGTAATTGCTAAAACAGGACATGATACTTGTTCTAAATATGTAACTACATTATATTGTAACTGTTCTCGTAGCCATTTTGCATTCACTTTTATACCTTTTATCCATATTACAGATTTTGTTGAATCTTGCACCTTTTTCATAAGCACTTCATTTTTCTTCTTCATCCGCTCTGGAATCTTCAACATTCTAGATAACCATCCAATAGACCCTGATGCAGTTGTTAACTCGTTAGCAACTTTCTCTATTTGTCTTTCAAACAAAGATTTAGATGGTTCTGCTGCACCAGCAAGTAATATTAATCCTGCAACTGATTCTCTTGCGTAGACAGCTGGTGCAAGTAAAGCACCCTCACTATGTCCTGCAATAATAACACGTTTTGGATCTATTTGCGGGTGATCCTTTAAAAACCTAATCCATAAAACAGCATCATCAATAAAGTCTGTTACCCCGGATTTATAATAATCCCCCTTACTTTTATGAGTACCACGCTTATCATAACGAAGCACCGCAAATCCTAGAGAGGTAAAATAATCCGCTAACCCTCTATATAAGTTTAACTGCAAACGACCTGTATTTCCATCACGATCTCCGGTTCCATTACCACCAATTATTAAAATAGCTGGATACGATTCAGAATAATATGTAGGGAGTGTTAATGTTCCTTGAAGTGTATACGCACATTCCATCGTCACAAACAGTTCTTTCCCCATGTTTATTCTCTCCTCACTGTTTTCCAAGAATAATATATAGTTAAAAGCGCTCTTCTTTCCTAATATATCCTATGCCTATATTATCAAAAATGAGAACAAGTATATAATACAGATGTTTATATTATATATAAAGAACTATTACTAATGAAAAAGATGTGTAGCAATTTCTACACATCTTTTTTCATTCACAGCCAGTAATTAATAAATCATCTTCTAACTTAAGTAACAATGTATCCGTATCAATTTCCTGACCAATCTCTATATTTATAGATCGTATATGACCACTAATTCCTACTGCTACTTTCTCCAGTATTCCATCATTTTTTCGAATTGTCATTAGTTGTTCCCATTCATATACGTAAGATGATTCATCAACGAAAATCTCTTCTACTCTTCCTTTATATGAACTATAAATTTCTTCAATCATCGCTTTCATTCAAAATCTACTCCCTACTTCACGCTTCTCTATTTTTCTCATCTATTCTATCACTCATGTAATAAACTCATTATGTTTTTAAAAATTCAAAATTAAATTCATAAATAAAATGACAATTATGCGTTTAATAACATTATTTCTCTAATTATTTACCATATTCCACCCTAATCCAAACTCCTAATTTTATTTATTATTCAAAAAATATCCAGTAAAATAAAAAGATACGGTTATAAGAAAGTAGGGTAAAAAATGGAGTCACAGGAACTTTTATTAAAAGAAATCGCAATGATTGAAAAATGGGAGAGAAACCAGGAAGACCTTTGGTTCTTTGAAAAGTGGGGGAAAATTCCGTTTGCTATTCTTGATAAACTAACTCCAAAATTCATTCATAAAAAAATTAATATTTTACTAGATGAACTCATTCAATATCTCAATTCTGGAAGTAAATATTTAATTCATCCACAAACAACAATAAAGAAATTTGAAAATGCAGCTTCTTTAACAGATGTTCAAAAATTCTCTTTACATGAGATGGATACAATCGTTGATAAAATTATCGAAAATAGAAAATCTGTCGCAACAGCCCAAGGAGCCACAACTGGATTTGGCGGTATTTTCACTCTAGCAATTGATATTCCGGCAGTTTTAAGTATGTCACTAAATATTTTGCAAGAAATTGCAATTTGCTACGGGTATAATCCCGAAGATATTCAAGAGAGGTTATTTATCGTAAAATGCTTACAATTCTCTTCATCTGATATTGTAGGAAAACAAACAATCCTTCATGAATTAAAACATTTTGATGGCCGCGCCAATCATGACGACAGTGTGTCACAAATTAAATCATGGCGAGAAGTGTTTACTGTGTATCGTGACAATTATGGTTGGAAAAAGTTATTTCAGATGATTCCTGTTGCTGGCATGATTTTTGGAGCCTACTTAAACCGAAAAACAATTGAAGAAATTGCAGAAGTAGGGAAAATGCTTTATAAGAAAAGAAGGATACTGGATAGACTAGAAGAAATAAAATACACTTCTAAATAGTGTCTAAAAAGGTGGGCTGGTGCAAAATAAAAGAGAATATACCACATATATTTCTAGCACCAGAATCCCCCAAAATTATCAAGGATTTTTTCTACGTTTTTTCCCATTTAGAGAAAGTAACTCTATTTAAATATAATCAAAATAGAAATCACATCGTTCCCCGTATCAGCAAAATAAAAGGAATTAAGAATACTAACACATTTAATACTATCCCAATCTTTGCTCCATTATTTTTATCTACTGTATAAGAAAATATAGCTAAAATAAATCCAATAGGACAAAGAAATAAAGGTAAAACAAGGGAAATCCCATGAAATACAGTTAAAATAATTTCATTTATAAAGTTAACTATGAGTAAGATCAATAAAACTGGTATTGAAATCGATATAATTGTAGTTACCCCACTTTTTCCCAACAACACATTCTCCTTTTTATGATGAATTGAACATCTTCTTCTGCTAAAAAATATATCATAATTGAAAATATTAATGGTACAAAAAACACTACAGTAACTTAAAGAAAATAAGATATTATTTCCCTTTAAGTGTTTCACCTTTCTCATTTTACAAAAAAGGAAAAGCACCTTACTCTTAACAAGGTGCTTTAGCAATTATACTTTTTATTTTATACACGTACAGCTGTGCCACTTACAGCAACCATTAACATTCCATCACGAACGACCTCATAGTCTACATCAATACCAACAATTGCATTTGCACCTTTTTGCTTCGCAAGAGTTTTCATCTCTTCCATTGCAATATCACGAGCTTCTTTTAATTTACTTTCATATGCACCCGAACGGCCACCGACAACGTCACGAACAGAAGCAAATAGATCACGTACGATATTTGCACCCATAATCGCTTCACCGTTTACAATATCGATATACTCAATAATTTCTTTTCCTTGAATCGTTGAAGTTGTTGTTATAATCATCACTGACACTCTCCTATAATATCTACAAATTTACTGGTATTTCTTATACCTTTATTATCACATTGAAATAATAAATGAACCATCTAATAACCTTACATAAAGATGACAGTTTTGTAAGATTTCACTTATTAGAATTTTACGGACAGTAGTACTTCTACTCTTTGTTCTTAGGCAGTAGTATTACTGCCCGCGTAAATAACAAGATAAACTTAACCTTTATTGATTGTTACCGCACGTAGCTTTCAAATATGCATAGGTCGCTAAGTCTTCTAAAACCAGACTTCCAGCCTTATAATCTCTTACTTTACTTAATACTTTCTAATTCCCATTTATGGTTATTACCTGGTGAAGTTGTATGCTCAGGTTTTAAAATAAACTCACTACCTGCTACAAGTGGGGCGCTACCATTATCTGCAACACTACTTAGCCAATTATTTTGTCTAAATGTGATATAAGTAGAATCAGATTTTAGATAGAAGCTATTCTGATTAGGAAGCTTGTCTAATTTAATAGAAGATCTATTGTTTTCAGTATCTAACCAGTTATAATCATAACCATTTCCAATATTTAAATACTGATAACCACTATAACTACTGCTAGTAAACTTAAGGAACACTTCTTCATCTTTTTTGAATGGTTGTCCTGGTTTAGGCTGTCCTTTTCTTTCTATCATTACTGGTGTTGCTTGAATGTCTGCCCCATGTATTGCTTTTTGTATAGGACCGAGTCTCAATCTATCCCAATTCGACTGAGGTGAAAAGTGTACATATCGCCCACTAATTGTTTGGTCTAAACCAATGTGCCAATTCTCCTGTACCCCTTCACGTATGTTAACATTCGTCTTCAAATAGTACTGTTTTCCTTCTAGAATAGGTTCTCCGGAATTATCTACTACTAATTTATCGATAGCCTCTAGATAGCTTTTATTTGAAACAAGGGGCACAGAAACTTCAGTTTTATTATCTTGGACATCATTGAGTTCAAACTTAACTGTTGTTTCTCCAAGAGCTCTTTTGTTTACTGCTAAGTCTACAGGTTCATTCTCTTTAGATTCATACACATTTGAATTCTTATTTCGAACTAACTTTACCTTTTGTTGCTCACCTTCTTTATTTCTAACCGTAACAAAGATTTCTTCACTTATATTAAATAAACCTGGTATAACCGATGCATAAATCTTTTTCTTGCTATAATCATAACTGCTATATGATAGAGTTGGTCGTAGTGCGCGGTTATCAAAGAAACCAAGGTTCTTACCTCGTTCTAAAAGAGTCCGATTTGGACCATAACGAACTAGATTTTTGTTTAACTGACCATTCACTACAGCGTTTACTGACCAAACATAACTATCTATCCCGCTATGTTTAAAAAATTCGTCCAGTGAAAGATTATGATCAACGCTAGCAGGTTTTGTTTTATCATTTTTTGGCGTATACACTCTAAATTTTGGTATAGAACCCAAATTTGTTTCTACTAATGTAGTAGAAGCATTTACATTAGACGCAAAATGCGCCCAATCTCCTAAATTTTCAAATTTCCCATCTTTCATTGTATACACATTCATCGTACTAGTAGGCAATACTTCAATAGAAAGAGGTGCCCCTTGTTCTACTGCTTTTAATTCATCCAGTGTTAGGGAAATTTTCACATCGGCTTGACCTTCTACACTGTCCATTAGAATTTCAGTTTTATTGTTCCCTCCTTTTTCTGTAGTTAACAAGTTTGCTTTATAACGGTCTTGTGTTGCCTTTACAGTATTGATAATTTTATTTCCTAATCGAATGTTAAAGTGAGGTGAGACATCTCCAGCAGATGCTGTACCCGTATTTTTATATTCTAGATGAAAGCGCACATTTGCTGCTTTAGCTGAATCAACAGTGGTTGCTGTTGACCAATCAAAACTATTAGAGATACTTTCTGTTTCCGTTTTTGTATTAGAATAACCATACCCCACATTTAACGATCCTTTTCCTGAAGGTACAGGACCCGCTGCTGATCCCTCAGCACCAGCTTCACCAGCTAAACCTATATTAAAAGAATGTTGTACCGATAAACTTTTTTCCCAAGTCTTAGTACGTGATTCACCATTTGAATCTGTAATACTAGCAACTGGAGTAATATCGATGCGTTTTACAGCAATTTGTAGATTTGGTACATTCGCAATCATAGGATTGAAATCTACATCAGAATCACTGCCATAATGCTCCACTTCATAGCTGTCTGTAAAAGGGTCTCCATCTGAGTTTGCACTCCTAGGATTTGTTATAAATCTCTTTTCACCAAAGTCTTGCTGTTGATCCCATAGTTGGGCTTCATTTTTTCCTGTCTTTTTATTAAATACAATTTTAAATCCTTTTTCTTCTACATCATTAGGAATGCCATCATTATCCCAGTCATTATTTTCCTGAGGCTCTTCCATAATTATGATTCCTTTTTTTTCAGAACCATCATAGATAATATTTTGCCCTTCCTTCATATTTTTATCTTCTTTAAAAGTTTCCACTTTTCCGCCTTGTTCAGGTGTTGTTTCAGCTAAAGTAGGGGATGCTAAAGTCAGCGCCATCGTTACACCACTTAATACCCCAAGTGCTGGTTTTAATTTCTTCATCGTCATTTTTCTCCTTGTTTTCTAGATGAGTTCGAACATCTACTAGTAAGATTAACTTCATCATAGCCAACAAAGCTTTCATTTCTCTCTCATAAATGTTACAAAAGTCTTTCAACCGCCTTATTTCTTTTCTGATATAACAGGGAGAGTAAACCAAAATTCACATCCCTGTCTTCCATCTGGACGATCCTGAACACCAATTTCCCCATTGTGCATTTCAACTAGCGATTTTGCAATGGCGAGCCCAAGTCCAGATCCTCCAGATTGTGAACTTCTTGATGGGTCTGTTCTGAAAAAACGATCAAATATACGTAATTGGTCATCGGAAGAAATCCCTTCTCCTTCATCACGCAGAGTGAATTTGACTTGTTGTTTCTGTTTATTTTCCTCTACAATTAACTCAATTGTTCCAAACGTAGGAGAATGCCGAATCGCATTTTGTAACAAATTCCCTATAACTCGTGCTATTTTACATGGCATAATCCAAAGTCGTGGCAATGTATCCGCAACTTGCAATTGCAACTGAATATCTTTTTCCTCTAGTAAAATTGAATGTGAATCTAGTACTTTTAATAGAATACTATCTACATGTGTTAAATTTGGCTGAAATGCTTCTTGTCCAAGTTCTAACTTAGAAAGATCGAACAAATTATTAATTAATCCACTTAATCTTTGTATTTCGTTTAGAATTGTCGTTAAGTACTGCATTTTCATGTTAGGTTCCTCAATTAAACCATCCTGTAACGCTTCTATCATCAATTGTATACTAGCTATAGGAGTTCGTAAGTCATGGGAAATATTCGCAATTAACTCTGTACGTGCTTTCTCCCCTTTTTCTAACTTAGTAAAGCTTTCTTCTAATTTTTTAGCCATTTGTTGAAAAGCTGTCGCTAATTCCTTAAATTCTTCTGGTTCTTTTCCTATTATGTACATCGTTCCAAATTGCCTATCACTAAACTGTTGGGTTAATGCAATCAAATTTTGAATAGATCTCATAATAGGACGTGTCATTAACCAGTAAATAATCGTTGAAACAATCATTGCTACAATCACAATTCCTATTAATAATTTTGTTTGTTCCGGTCTAAGTAACATTCGCCTTTCACTGTACCAAATAAAAATTAACATGATACTTGTACTTAATAGATTCATCAATAACAATTGATTACGTAATTTCATGCTTGACTTCCTTCCTCTGGCTCAAAGCGATAACCAATGCCCCAAACTGTATGAATCCAACGGCTCTTTGTTGTATGCTTCTCTAATTTTTCACGTAAGCGACTCATTAACACAGTAACTGCATTTGTACATCCTTCATACTCAAAACCCCAAATTTGTTCAAGAAGTTGAGAACGGGAAAATACTTGTTTTGGATGTTTTGCCATTAGATAAAGTACCTCAAATTCTTTCACAGTTAGCTCGATTTCATGTTCACAAACAAATACACGCCTTTTTGTTGGACAAATCTTCAAATCTAAAAACTCTATCATTTCCGATACCGGTTCTTGTGTTTGTGGTGTTACATAATTTCCTCTTCTTAATATAATTTGTACCCTTAATACTAATTCACGAGGTGAAAACGGCTTTGTCACATAATCATCCGCACCCATTGTTAATCCTAAAATTCGATCTCTTTCTTCTCCCCTAGCTGTTAACATAATAATAGGGATATTAGAGTATTGGCGAATTTCCTCACATAATTCCCAACCATCTTTTTTCGGCATCATCAAATCTAAAATAATTAAATCTGGTTGATATTGCTGAAATACATCCCAACCTTCCGTTCCATTTACAGCGGTGTATACTTCATATCCTTCTCTTTCCAAGTACCGTTTACATATGTCTCGGATATTATCTTCATCTTCTATGATTACAATTCTCTTTTTCATACATTAAATCTCCTTAGTTCCTTATAAAAACTGCGATAACAACACACTAAATAAAATTATACTTTTACAAAATAGTGCTGATATAATTAGCCTTCCTAAGTTATTTCTTGCTTCTTATCAACTTTAAAGAATGTTAAAAATAAAAATGGGTTACAAAATATTTTTTATATGACCATAAAAATGTTTGAGTTACTCTATACACAACAGTTCATCCTATTTGTAATCTCACTTGAAATAAGCTTGTTTAGTAAAAGGTAGTAATCTTTCCATACTTGTATATCTCTGCTTTCAATTTCCTCATCTTTCTAATCCTCCTAATGTTCTTGTAGCAAGTTATGTAACGAATTATAATTAAATATATTTTAATGTAGTTTAACACATAATCATTTCTCCATTAATCTGTATTTACTTTATTCAAATTAAATTTAACTAATTGAAGGAATTCATCCATCAATTGTTTTCACTGATATCATCGAATATAATTCCGCTAGAAATATATGTAGTATATTCTCTTTGCATTAGATCCTAAAAAGGCCCCTAATGCTAGGGGCCTTCCGCTTTTATTTTTCAGTTTTCTCGTTTTCTTCCACTACTTGCACAACAGGCTTCTCACTTACCGCTTGCTGCACAGTACCTTTTCCAGCAAAGCTTTCTAATAGTTCTTTTAAGTCAATACCAGAAGAAGCTTTTAATGTTTCTTGCATCGTTGCCATTAGATCCGTTGCGTATCCTGCCACTTTTCCAGCGCCGCTGTTTTTTCCACCGCCGCCTGTATCAACAACAGTAATTTTATCAATATTGCTAAGTGGGCTTGCAACTTCTTTCGCATAGCTTGGAAGCATTTTAAGAACCATATCCATAATTGCTGCTTGCCCATATAATTCAAATGCTTCCGCAATTTTTTGTTTTGCTTCTGCTTCTGCTAAACCTTTTAACCTAATAACATCCGCTTCCGCTGTACCTTGCGCTTTTTGAACTTCTGCCTTTGCTTGCCCTTGTGCCTTTTCAATTTCAGCTTTTGCTAAACCTTCTACACGTACTTCTTCCGCACGTGCCTTTGCTTCTGCCTCAATCTTATATTGATCTGCATCTGCTTTTTTCATTTGTTTTACTTTTTCGGCTTCCGCTGATTGTTCAACTGCATAACGATCTGCATCTGCTTTTTTCTTTACTTCCGCATCATATTGTTTTTCACGACGCGCAATTTCTTTTTCTTCTAATTCAATTTGTTTTTCACGCTCAATAATTTTAACTCGCATTTGTTCTTCTGTAACGCCTTGTTGTGCTTTCGCCTGCTGTAATTCATACGAAAGGTCCGCATCAGCACGAGCTTGCTCTTGCTCTCTCTTATACGATTGTACTTTTAATTCTTTATGCTTTTCAGCCTCAGCAATTTGTGCATCACGTTGATATTCAGCTTCTTTTGCTTCTTTTTCTGCACGAGCTTTTTCAATACGTGCTTCTTTTTCGCGCTCCGCATTCGCAATTGTTGCATCACGTTTCACTGTTGCGATTTGCGGTTGACCTAAAGCATCTAAATAACCATTTTTATCCATAATTTCTTTAATCGTAAAGGAGACAATACGAAGTCCCATTTTCTTTAAATCTGTCGAAGCAACTTCATGTACTTTTTGTGCAAATTGCTCTCTATTGCTATAAGCATCCTCCACTGTCATTGAAGATAAAATAGCACGTAAATGACCTTCTAACACTTCTTTCGCTTCAATCTTTAACTCTTCTGTTTCTTTTCCTAAATATTGCTCAGCCGCTGTCGATACTTCTTCAATTGTTGAGCCTACTTTAATAATAGAAACACCATTTACTGTAACTGGTACCCCTTGTTTTGTATACGTATCACGTGTTCCAACCTCTAATTTGTAGTTTAATAAACTAAGAGGTTCTGCTCGTTGCATAATCGGTACGACAAAAGTACCTCCACCACGAATAATTTTAATTTTCTTTCCATCATCTGTTGTAACAACGTTCTTTCCGCCTCCAAGCCAGTTCCCGGTGACAATCAATGCTTCATCTGGACCAACTGTACGGTATTTTGTAATAAACACCAAAATAAGTAAAAGTAAAATTGCGAGTAGTACACCACCGATAATTAATGGAATCATTCATATTCCCCCTTATAACTTTGGTTTTTTTAAAGAATAAGCGATGTTTTTTACAAGCAAAACACCATCTTGAACTTCCTCAACCATGACCTCTGTTCCTTGTAAAATATCTTTCTTTCCAATTGACTTAGCTGGTATCGCATTGCTTCCAAATTGTGAAGAGACTAATACTTCTCCAAATCCTTCCTTTGGTATTGTAATAATCACTTCTCCCTTGCAACCAACAAATTCATCCATACGTTGCACTGTATTTTGTTCAGCTTCTGCAATTGGTTTTAAAATCAATATCTTCATTAGAAAAACACCAATAAAGGATATACCAAAAGAGAGACTAAAAATAACAATACTATTCAAAGAAAATAAGTACTCACCTATATAACTAAACCCACAAAGCATTGCAAGGAAACTGAGTAGCAACGTTACAATGGATATAGATCCCCCTCCGAAGCTAAATATGGATTCCAATATATCTCCAAAAAAGATATAAATAACAGTAAGTATAGTAGTAATAATAAATCCATATAAATAAATTATTTCAAGTGGATAACCAAACAATGTCATGCCTTATCCTCCTTTCACCATTGCTTCTCTCTTTCTTATATGTATGCCTCACCTCTTTCAAAAATTATATTTCGTAATTTTCAGTTATTTCCCCTTAAAGGAAAAACCTGTACGACAGGCTGCTTAAAAAAGAACAGGAGGAGCCTATGGTGACAGGCTCCTCCTAGAAAATAACCGTTATATTATATATCTATATAATATACTATTTTACATAAAAAGTAAAGTTATATATATATTTCTATTTCAGCCAAATCTTATTTACAATAAAAACCCCTTAAAAAAGGGGCTACGCCATTTTCTCACCTGATTCTTCTCTAAAAAAGCTCTTCATCGCATGGAATACATCAGCTTTCTGTTTTAAAATGTAGTACCTGAAATTCTCATCTTTAATATTTTTATAAGCTGACATAAGTGTACTGTGACGATTATACTGATTTACTTCCCCATACCCAAACATATTACATACCTTCATCAATTCTTGCACAAGCTTCACACAACGAGCATTATCTGATGTTAAGTTATCTCCATCTGAAAAATGAAATGGATAAATATTATAGCGATCCGGTGAATACTTCCCATCTATAAGCTCAAGTGCTTTTTTATAAACAGAGGAACAGATTGTTCCACCACTTTCTCCCTTTGAAAAAAACTCTTCTTCTGTCACGACCTTCGCTTCTGTATGGTGAGCAATAAATTCTATATCTACTGTTTCATACTTTGTACGTAAAAATCTTGTCATCCAAAAGAAAAAGCTACGTGCCATATACTTCTCCCAAATCCCCATAGATCCACTTGTATCCATCATTGCTAATACAACCGCTTTTGAATCTGGCTTCAACACTTCATTCCACGTCCGAAACTTCAAATCTTCTTGACGAATCGGATGAAAAGCAGGCTTGCCATTCATGGCATTTCGTTTATAAGCTGATATCATCGTCCGTTTTTTATCAATATTTCCCCATAATCCTGTTTTTCTAATGTCATTAAATTCAATATGTTCAATACGATTTTCATCCATTTCTTTCCGCTTTAAGTTAGGTAGCTCCAGCTCTTTAAAAAATGCTTGCTCTAATTCTAAAATAGATACTTCTGCCTCATAATAATCTTCTCCAGCTGCATCTCCTGCGCCTTGCCCTTTTCCTGGTCCCTTTTGCTTTTGGCCACTTGATCCATCTTTTGCAACTACATCGCCAACTTTACTATTACCAGTTCCTTGCCCAACATGTTTATTCTTATCATAGTTATATCTAATTTTATATTCATCTAAAGACCGAATTGGTATTTTAACAACGTCCCTACCATTAGACATAACGATACTTTCTTCTGTCACAAGGTCTGGTAAGTTATTCTTAATTGCCTCTTGCACCTTTTCTTGATGGCGTTGTTGATCGTCATGTCCTTTGCGATGGAGGGACCAGTTTTCCTGTGAAATTGTATAATTTGGTTGATTTTCTTCGCCCATCCTTTTCCCTCCTTACTGTAATTTCCCTTATTTTCTCTAATAAACAGTAATATACGGATTTGAGGTTATGATCTAGCAACAAAAGTAGTTACAAAAGATCTGTTCATTAGAATTTACTTTTTCCAGAATCATAAGGCACCATAGTTTGTTTACATATTCCCCCGAACTTCCTTAACAAGACTTTAACATCCATTTTAAATTGAAATTTCTTTATCTGATAAGAAAGAAACACAATTCATTGTTGCACACTTCTTCACTCTGCAACATATTGTATTGTGTTGGCTTTTTCTGTATGAATGGTTGGTTACTCTATCATATGCATATTGTAAAAATAATTGACAATAAATTCATAAAATTGCGCCTTAATTTATTATGTTTGGACAAGCCTCTAGGAAACATTCACGATATAAATACAGATTGAAATACCGACCCAAAACCTAATTTTTAGTAGGAAGAGAGCATCCTGACGAGCGTAGTAGCGATCAGTTCCTTCTTTGCCCCATTCCATATAAAAACAAAGGGACGAAATGAGTGTTGATTTTCTTTTGTTTGCATAGCCGCAATTTAGATATTGGAAAATCAAAATAGATTTATATAGTGGGGGGTTATCACTTCAATCAGATAGATACAAAAACGCTGCCTCTGATTTCATAAGAGACAGCGTTTTATTATCAAACTATCGATTCAACAAGCTACCTACATAGCGAAGCAATTCATTCGCTGATGAAGAATTATAGCCATGTTCATCGATTAAGCGTGCTACAACATCATTAATTTTCTTCAGCTGATTTTCGTCTGGTGTTTTAGTCGATGTTGTAATTTTCACAACATCTTTCAGATCAGCAAATAATTTTTTCTGGATCGCTTCGCGAAGACGCTCATGTGAGTTGTAATCAAAACGTTTCCCTTTACGTGCATACGCAGAAATGCGGATTAAAATTTCTTCTCGGAATGCTTTCTTCGCATTTTCTGAAATGCCAATTTGTTCTTCAATAGAACGCATAAGCTTTTCATCTGGACTCATTTCTTCGCCTGTTAATGGATCCCGTAATTTTGATTTATTGCAATATGCTTCAACGTTATCTAAGTAATTATCCATAAGCGTCTTAGCTGATTCTTCATACGAATACACGAATGCCTTTTGGACTTCTTTCTTAGCAATCTCATCGTACTCTTTCCGTGCTAATGAAATAAAATTCATATAGCGTTCACGGTCTTCGTTGCTAATAGATGGATGCTGATCTAACCCGTCTTTTAACGAGCGCAATACATCCAGTGCATTAATCGATGGTACTTCTTTTCTAATAATAGTAGAAGAAATACGGTTAATAACATAACGTGGATCAATACCACTCATACCTTCATCCTGATATTCACGTTGTAACTCTTCTACATCAATTGCATTATAACCTTCGACCATTTCTCCATCATATAAGCGCATCTTTTTAATTAAATCAATATCTGGGCGCTTCGGATCCTTCAAACGTGTTAAAATCGTAAACATTGCTGCGACGCGAAGTGTATGCGGCGCAATGTGCACATTTGAAACATCACTTTCATAAATCATCTTTTCATAAATATGTTCTTCTTCACTAGCTCGTAAATTATACGGAACCGGCATCACAATAATTCTTGAATGTAAGGCCTCATTTTTCTTATTAGAAATAAAAGAGCGATACTCTGTTTCATTCGTATGGGCTACAATTAATTCATCCGCTGAAATAAGTGCAAATCTCCCCGCTTTGAAATTCCCCTCTTGTGTAAGTGATAATAGATGCCATAAAAATTTCTCATCACATTTTAACATCTCTTGAAATTCCATCATGCCACGGTTTGCTTTATTCAGCTCTCCGTCAAAGCGATATGCACGCGGATCTGACTCTGAACCATATTCTGCAATTGTTGAAAAGTCAATACTTCCTGTTAAATCCGCAATATCCTGTGATTTTGGGTCTGAGGGACTGAATGTACCAATTCCTGTCCGGCGATCTTCAGAGAAGAAAATCCTTTCTACAACTACATCTTCAATTCTTCCACCATATTCTTTTTCTAAACGCATTACATTTAATGGTGACAAGTTCCCTTCAATTCTTACACCATACTCATCGTAAAAATCGTCACGTAAATGATGTGGTATTAGGTGAAGAGGATCTTCATGCATCGGGCAACCTTTTATCGCAAAAACGGCTCCGCGATCTGTACGCGAGTATGTCTCTAATCCTCGTTTTAACATAGTAACTAACGTTGATTTACCACCACTAACTGGCCCCATTAATAATAAAATCCGTTTTCTAACATCTAAACGTTTCGCAGACGGATGAAAATATTCTTCTACAAGACGCTCTAATGCATCTTCTAATCCAAATAGCTGATTGCTAAAAAAGTTATATTTTCTTCTACCTTCTACTTCCTCAATACCAGCATCTTTAATCATATTGTAAATGCGAGAGTGTGCAGTTTGAGCCACCCATGGTCTTTCCTTAACAAGCTCCAAATACTCCGCAAACGTACCTTCCCATTGTAAACGTTCTTCTGCTTCTCGATGTTGTTCAATTTTCTTTAGAATATCCATTATAGCTCCTCCCCCATCTCCTTGTTCAATCGGATTATTATAAAAGGTATGCGAGGATGTCCTTAAACATTCTTTAAATCAAAATGAAATCTTCTACAAACATTATAAATTTCATTCCAAAGTTAAAAGAAAATTCGGTATAATGAATTTATCAGGGAACTTCTCCCTCATTTTCACCAATATCTCTTCTTTACTTCCACAGAATCTACATAAACTCCCGACCAAATTAGCTAAAATATGAAGAAGGAGGATTCATATGAAATTATTATTAATTTTAGGTGTATCACTTACATTTCTTACTGCAATTTTCACTTCAGGTTATAATGATAAACCTGGTACAAACAAAAAGTGATGAGCCTAGGCTCATCACTTTTTGTTCTCCATCACATACAACTTTTAATATACAATTTCCAAATCTAAACCTGGAAAATTTTGTTGACGAAATGCTTCATAAATTAAAATTGCTGCTGTATTGGATAAATTTAAAGAACGCACTTTGTCAGTCATTGGAATGCGTAAACAATGATCGAAGTTTTCTTCGATTACGTTTGCTGGTAATCCGTTTGTTTCTCTTCCAAATACAAAATAATAATCCTTCTCAGGCTTACTATAATCAAACGCTGTATGTGCTTTTTCGCCATACTTTGTTAAATAAAAGAATTCACCGTCACTATTTTTTTCATAAAATTCTTCAATCGAATCATAATACGTAATTTTTACGTGCTGCCAATAATCTAGGCCCGCACGTTTTAACATTTTATCATCCGTTGAAAATCCTAATGGCCTAATTAAATGTAATTCTGTCCCAGTAGCTGCACAAGTACGTGCAATATTCCCTGTATTTGCTGGAATCTCTGGTTGATATAAAACAACATGTACTCCCACGTGATATTCACCTCAATCTTTTGTCTACTACGTATTATACCACTTGACTGAAAAATCTCTACCCATTAATAATATGAAAAAATTTATATTTCATTTGTGGCGTATATTTACTGGAATCTTCATAATTCCAATACCGCCTGCGACTATTAGCAGAGTGGGCATTTACAAGCGGCATGCCGTCTGCATCTTTGGCTACAACTATTGTTGTGTGATTCCATCTACCATCATCTTCAAAATCATAGACAATTATATCACCAAGTAAAAGTTCTTCTGGTTTTTCTACCGCTTTAGCCCGAAGTCCTGTTGTAGCCCCCGATAAATACCAATAAAATGAATGAGCAACAGCCCAGCTCCAGCTCCATTGATTCTCCCTTTGCCACCATCCTTTACGAATGTTAGGATACCCAGTCATTGGTGTTTCACCAGCATGTAAACACTGTGAAATAAAATTCGTACAATTATCAGGAAAGTTACGATACAATGGATTCCGATCATCCCACCAACGCTCTGCATATTTGACAGCTTCTAATCGATTATATTGATTAGAAGCATAATTTCCTTTCGTTATCTCACGCTCTAATGTTTCGCCTTGAACTTTCACTTCTTTTGCCTCTATATCTTTATCTTCTACAATACGCCCATCTTTCAGATAAATACGCCGTTCTAATTGTTCTTCTTCCATATAAAACAATTCATGGTGATGAACTAAATATTTCAAATGAACTTGATAATCTACTTCTTGATATTGCTCACTATTCAATTGTCTTATAAAAGATACATCTGCTGTTGCTTTTACAATTTCAGCATCACGGTTTTGAAACAAATTTCTTTTTCGCTGTAGTACCTGTAGTAAATCAGCCGGAATCTTATCAACACTTGCACGTTTATTTGTAATATACGCTAAAAATTGTTGCATCTGTTGTTCAATCTGTTTCTTTACCAACATAGGCCTCTCCCTCCCATATTACACAATATGAAAAAAAGAGGTATTATCTACTGTTTTTTCTCAGCTAACATTTCAAGACCACGATTCATCTCATGAAGAACTTCTTCATCCTTCTCACGTCCCATCGCCTTTTCAATTGCTTCTTTTGTATCTTCACCACCAATTTTCCCTAAAGCCCATGCTGCTGTCCCTCGAATTACAGGTCTTGGATCATCTTTCATAACACCAATTAAATCAGGAATTGCTGTGGTTTCTTTAAAATGAGCAAGAGCTAAAATCGCATTTCGTTGCAATGGTTTTTTTCCGCGCCATGATCCAGACATAATGCCATATTTTTCTTTGAAATCTCGATTACTTATCGTTAATAATGGCGTTAACAGTGGTTTAACAAGCTCTGGATCCGGCTCCATCTCTGGATGGTTATGAAAATCCATCCCTTTGTTCTTTGGGCAAACCGTTTGGCATGTATCACAACCGTAAATACGATTTCCAATTTTATCCCGATATTCTTCTGGAAGAAACCCTTTTGTTTGCGTTAAAAAGGCAATACATTTTTTAGAATCTAATTGTCCACCTTGTACAAGTGCACCAGTTGGACAAATATCAATACACTTTGTACAGCTTCCGCACTGATCTTCTATTGGTTTATCCGGTGGAAACGGTACATTCGTAATCATTTCACCTAAATACACATAGGAGCCAAATTCTGGCGTAATAATGGAACAGTTTTTACCACTCCACCCAATACCAGCACGCTCTGAAACCGCACGATCGCTCAATTCTCCCGTATCAACCATTGATTTCACTTCTATATCTGGGAGCCTCTCGATTAAATACGCCTCTAATTTTTGCAGGCGATCTCGTAAAACAAGATGATAATCTTGTCCCCAAGAAGCACGGCAAAAAATACCACGTCGTTCTCCTCGTTTACTTAACGGTGCATTTTTCAACTTTGATGGATATGCTAATGCAATTGCAATAATTGATTTTGCTCCTGGTAATAATAACTGTGGATTTGTTCTTTTTTCAATATCAGGCTCTTCAAAACCAGACTGATAATTTAATTGTTGCTGCTGAATTAAACGCTGTTTTAATTCTTCAAATGGTGAGGCACTCGTAAAGCCTATTTTATCTATTCCAATTGTTTTACTATACGCTATTACATCTTGTTTTAATTGCTCAAAATCCATGCTTGGCCTCCTTCTACGATGAATACATATCCTCATCAAACAAGTAATCACCTACTGATGGTTAGCAATTCACTTCGTCATCATAGTTCTTAATTCTATTTTCGTATAAAATCTTCATTTCCAAACATTAAAAAACGCAATGCCCCGTTTATCTTAGAAACGAAACACTGCGTTGATCACAATTTATTATGAGATATAAAATGAAATTTGGAGCGGGTGAAGAGAATCGAACTCTCGACCAGAGCTTGGAAGGCTCTTGTTTTACCACTAAACTACACCCGCAAATATGAAAAAATATAATTTATCTGAATAACTTATGTAAAGTAGTATAGCACGTCCCAAAAGCCTAAGCAAGAATTTTATCGAAAAAAGTCGAAAAAGTGATGAGTATACTCATCACTTTTTCAATTCCTTATCAATTGCCTTTTTTATACTGTCATAATCTGGATTCGCAAGATTTCCGTTTACATATACTGAAGGCGCACCTTGTACTTTCAGTTTTTGTGCACGGTCTGAATCTTTGCGTACTTTCTCTTGAATTTCTTTGCTATGTAAATCTTTTTTAAACTGATCTACATTAACTTTCGGAAGTTTTTCCTTCACTATATTAAGAAGTAGTTCTTCTGTAATCCATTTTTCAGTATCTTTCTTCTGACTTTGATAAATTTCATCATAGAATGTCCAGAAGGATTCTGGGTCCTGTTTATAAATTGCCTCACCAGCAGCAGCACCTAAATCAGAATCTTTTCCGATAAATGGGAAGTTAATGAAATAAAACTGTACTTTATCTTTATTAATATACTCTTCTTTTAAACGAGGTAATACAGTCGCATCCCAAGTCCGACAAGCTGGGCATTTAAAGTCTCCAAATTCTACAACCTTAACGGGAGCATCTTTCTTCCCTAAAGATTGCTGGGTAGAATAAGCAAACATCTCATCCCCTTTATCTTTTTTATCATTTATGATACTGTACGCAATTGTCCCGATTACAATCAATACTGCGATAGAAAAAACTATACCAAGAGCCATGATTTTATTTGATGATTTCATATACATTCCTCTTTAAATTTATATTCTGTATACATTGTTGTACACATTACACATAATATCAATACTTATACAGGTCGTGCAATGAACACGCTCACATAATTTCCAAAAACATAACAAATGTGTCAATATTGTGTCTCCTCTTTGGCTATTCTATTCAAAAAAGCGAAGTTCTCTCTATGGAACTTCGCTTTTAGCTTACTGCCTTATTACGGGCTACTTTTTGCAACGAATGCTTCGTTGCAATATCATGACGAATTACTAATTTTTCACCAATTGCTTGCATATATTCAGCATGGCTAATGTATCCTTCTCGTTCCATTAATTTCAAAACGACATTTCGTCTTTCTACTGCTTTATCATAATTCTGAGCAGGAGAATAATAAGCAGGAGCTTTCACAACAGCGGCCATCGTTGCACTCTCACTCAATGTTAATTGATTTATTCTTTTACCAAAGTATAGCTGGGATGCTTTTTCAATCCCCCACGCACCTTCTCCATAATAAATATTGCTTACATATAATTTTAAAATTTCCTCTTTAGTAAATGTACGCTCAATTTTTTTTGTATAAAAAATCTCTTTCCATTTACGAGAAAATGTACGTTCATTGGATAAAAAGGCATTTTTGGAAAGCTGTTGTGTAATTGTACTTCCGCCCTGTACAATACCACCAGCTTTTATATTTTCAATAGAAGCTCGAACAATTGCTATATAGTCTAGACCATTATGGTGATAAAACCTTTTATCTTCTGTCGCAATAAATGCCTGAGCCAGAGATTCTGGCATCTCTAATTTAGCGGGTACATGTAGCTTACTAATATCACTTCGTTCAATCATTACATTTCCAATTAATAATAATGTACAACTAAGTAGTAATAATAAAATAATAGCTTTATAAAGAAATTTTGAAATTGGATTGAATGAAACCTTTTGATGATAGTTAACCCTAGATAGTACTCGTTCTTTCATCGTTCACACCTCTTTTCTTTGCAGCTTATAATAACCCTTATATTAAGAATACTGTTTCTTAATGCAATCACCAATTGATTTCTCTTACACTTACCTTACAATGTTGTAAGCTATAAAATACATATTCTATCAGAAAAAGTAGCAAGCTTCTATATACATCCCAATTAAAAAACGACATAATACCTTCTTTTTAGTTTGGAGAGAGAATCCGGCCATATATAGAAGCAGCCAGTACTTTTTAGCTCTATGGCACTTGAAAACAAAGGGGGAAAAGAGCGGATGTTCCTTTTTATTTTCATGGCCGCGGCTTATATGTCATAAAATCAAAATGGATATAATATATTCAGATGAATTGCTTTAAAATCACATATCCATCCTTCTTCTATTATATCACCTGGCAAGTTTTTAGTTTTAGTCGGTCCCTTGCTAATCTTTTTTCTACAGTATTTCTAAAAAAATGAATATAATACTCCACTTTGAACAATATAAATATAACACCAAACAAACGTTCTTACAATCAATATGACCATGCATACTTTTTACTCTACTATCTTATCTAGTCTTACCGATTAAACAACATACTAGACGTTTTTAATTCCACAATATATTTTAAAAAGGACAAATGATTTGATAACCCCTCAAATCATTTGTCCTTCTTAAATTAATAATAACCTGAAATAACCTATAATCTTCCTATCAAATCATAAAGATCTATTCTCCATGTCTCATATGGAATAAAAAAAGAGACTCTCTGCTCTAAATAACAAAAGGTCTCTTTTTCATATATTATTCCCCTAAATCTACATTGTGGTAGACTTGTTGAACATCTTCTAAATCTTCCAATGCATCAATCATTTTTTCAAATTGTACTTGTGCATCTTCTGAAAGTGTTACATCACTTTGTGCAAGCATTGTTAGTTCAGCAACTGTGAATTCTGTAATACCAGCATCCTTAAGCGCTGCTTGTACCGCATGGAACTGATCAGGCTCAGCATAAACGATAACTGCCTCTTCTTCTTCTAAAATATCACGTGCATCTACGTCTGCTTCCATTAAAATTTCAAGCACTTCATCTGCAGTTTTTCCTTCAAGTCCAATAACAGCTGTCGCATCAAACATATATGCTACAGATCCATTTACACCCATATTACCACTGTTTTTACTAAACGCAGCACGTACATCTGCTGCAGTACGATTCACGTTATTTGTAAGTGTATCTACAATTACCATAGATCCGTTTGGTCCAAATCCTTCATAACGAAGTTCGTCATAATTTTCTTCTGAACCACCTTTTGCTTTTTCAATTGCACGGTCAATAATTGTTTTTGGCACACTGTACGTTTTTGCACGCTCAAGTACAACTTTTAAAGCTTGGTTTGATTCTGGATCTGGTTCACCTTGTTTTGCTGCTACATAAATCTCACGTCCAAATTTAGCGTATACGCGACTTGTATTTGCATCTTTTGATGCTTTTTTGTCTTTAATATTATTCCATTTACGACCCATTCTGTTCCACTCTCTTTCACGTTTAAATCTACATAAAAAATATTAATATGAAATATAATGTTTATTCAACACTTTTTCAAAATAAATACAAAAAGTTCATTATCGACTCACATTATTGACATAATATACATCGATATAATTTAGTTCATTCCCAAATTATATTATACCTTAATTCTATAATTCATTACGAGTTTAACACTCAAATAACATGATTTTACAGTGTAATGTTGTTTAGCACAAAAGTCATTTTTCAATTATACTGCTCACGAATAACAGGATAAAGTGAAACTTTAATCAGTGGGGGGGCTTAATCCCCCGCTGATTATTAGCCCTCACCAATCGGGCTTTTACGGGCAATTTATCTCCCACCTAACTTCTTAAAGAAAAGTGGAAGTGGCTCGTCCAGAATGTGAGGAGGATGGAGCTTCTGACGTAGAGGTGTTTTTTGCCTCGCAGGAAGAAGCGAAAACATCGAACATTCTAGCCACTGGAACTGGACAATACTTTCGCTGAGTTTTGAGGTGGCAGTATTACTGCCCGCAAATAGCGGGATAAAAATTCCACCTATATATTACGTTCCCTTATAATTGCTCACGTACACGATTCGATGCACACGCTCTCCTATTATTTTGCTATGCTAAAAAATCCAAAAAAAAGACCTTAACATTTCTGTTAAAGTCTTTTTTCACGTTATTTGATACCGATGGTCGGGGTCGAACCGACACTCCCGAAGGAACACGATTTTGAGTCGTGCGCGTCTGCCAATTCCGCCACATCGGCATAATAAGAAAGGCGGCAACCGGATTCGAACCGGTGGTAAAGGTTTTGCAGACCTCTGCCTTACCACTTGGCTATGCCGCCATATTAAATTTGGAGCGGAAGACGGGATTCGAACCCGCGACCCCAACCTTGGCAAGGTTGTATTCTACCACTGAACTACTTCCGCAAAAATGGCTGGGCTAGCTGGATTCGAACCAGCGCATGACGGAGTCAAAGTCCGTTGCCTTACCGCTTGGCTATAGCCCACCGAATTACTAATACACTATATGTTTACAATTCTTATTTTATTACAATTAATATTTAAGTAAGACATTAAATATCTTATCATAGTTAAATTAATTTGTAAATTTTTAAAAAAATGGGGCGACTGATGGGAATCGAACCCACGAATGCCGGAGCCACAATCCGGTGCGTTAACCACTTCGCCACAACCGCCATGTTGTATTTATTTGGCAGGGGTAGTAGGAATTGAACCCACACCGGAGGTTTTGGAGACCTCTGTTCTACCTTTAAACTATACCCCTATATAAAATGTAAATGGTGGAGGGGGGCAGATTCGAACTGCCGAACCCGAAGGAGCGGATTTACAGTCCGCCGCGTTTAGCCACTTCGCTACCCCTCCGAAACTTACATGGTGCCGGCTAGAGGACTTGAACCCCCAACCTACTGATTACAAGTCAGTTGCTCTACCAATTGAGCTAAGCCGGCGTATTTATTTAAAAATGGTGGCTCGGGACGGAATCGAACCGCCGACACGAGGATTTTCAGTCCTCTGCTCTACCGACTGAGCTACCGAGCCAGAAATAAATGGCGGTCCCGACCGGGGTCGAACCGGCGATCTCCTGCGTGACAGGCAGGCATGTTAACCACTACACCACGGGACCATTTGGTTGCGGGGACAGGATTTGAACCTGCGACCTTCGGGTTATGAGCCCGACGAGCTACCAGACTGCTCCACCCCGCGATAATACTATTCATATACTATGTTTATATATGGTGGAGGATGACGGGATCGAACCGCCGACCCCCTGCTTGTAAGGCAGGTGCTCTCCCAGCTGAGCTAATCCTCCAAAAGTGGTGACCCGTACGGGATTCGAACCCGTGTTACCGCCGTGAAAGGGCGGTGTCTTAACCACTTGACCAACGGGCCAAAAATATCATGGCGGAGAGCAAGGGATTCGAACCCTTGATACGCTTGTGACGTATACACGATTTCCAATCGTGCTCCTTCGGCCAACTCGGACAGCTCTCCAATCATGGCTCCGCAGGTAGGAATCGAACCTACGACCGATCGGTTAACAGCCGATAGCTCTACCGCTGAGCTACTGCGGAATGATATTAGCCTGGCAACGTCCTACTCTCACAGGGGCAAGGCCCCAACTACCATCGGCGCTAGAGAGCTTAACTTCCGTGTTCGGTATGGGAACGGGTGTGACCTCTCTGCCATCATTACCAGACTATATTCACTCGAGACAAACATTATTATACTTGATTGATTAAAAAAGTCAATAAGTTTTTTATGTTCCCTCAAAACTAGATAACATTTGCTTCATATTATATGGTTAAGTCCTCGATCTATTAGTATTCGTCAGCTCCACATGTCACCATGCTTCCACCTCGAACCTATCAACCTGATCATCTTTCAGGGATCTTACTAGCTTACGCTATGGGAAATCTCATCTTGAGGGGGGCTTCATGCTTAGATGCTTTCAGCACTTATCCCTTCCGCACATAGCTACCCAGCTATGCCCTTGGCAGAACAACTGGTACACCAGCGGTGCGTCCATCCCGGTCCTCTCGTACTAAGGACAGCTCCTCTCAAATTTCCTACGCCCACGACGGATAGGGACCGAACTGTCTCACGACGTTCTGAACCCAGCTCGCG
>NZ_FNQA01000028.1:0-29522 GCF_900107445.1 Bacillus sp. 166amftsu
GCACGTCACCCTTTCTCATTAACATAAGAGAATAGTAACGTGCTTTTAGCTTCAAAAATAGTCTAAATCCTTAAGTTGATGGATGTGGGGTACCATCCCATGCCCATCAACCTAAATAAACTCTGATTTACTCCTTTGTATGGAAAATGGATATTTGAAAGTTTCTGCTTCAATTCAATAAAAAAAACAAAAAGAACTTGTGAATCTACAAGTTCTTTTTTAGGTAAGGTGACAAAAAAGGGAACAAAAACTATCTTATTAGGCATATTCAAAAAACATGGGGATTTGTCTTGATAGGTCTATTATATAACAAATATTAACATTCCAAGAGTGTTATTTTGAAAATTTTGTGAATTAAGAAAATAAATAGTTTATCCTTTTTATATTAGGGGTCACTATACATAGCCATCAAGCTAAAATTTTATAGTACCCCCAGAATGAAATTTTGTACTAACTTGTAACAAAAAGCTTATTTTTTCATTTTGGGGTAATCTTGCAAGAGGCTTCGTTTTTTTGCACCAGAACCCTAATCCACCCCTTAAATAAAATTCAAATTCAATAACTCGTCCTGCTTGTACCATCCTTACTATCCGATAGTTTTTTCACTTCAACAAAATTTGCCATTTCTATTGGTACTATAACACCTCGTGCTATACACGTTCCCCTCTCAATTACATGTGCCTTCATATTCGTTCCTAATGTCCGTTCTATGTTATCTACTATAACACCAACTTCTTCACTATAACCACTATACACCGTTTCAAGAACCACCCTTAGCTTTGTCCTGCTTGAGATCTCAATATGCGGTCGCACTTGAAGCTCATAACCCGGTGGGATTTCAAAAGCTAACCCAGTAGGAACCACCTTCGTTTCGCCTGGCCAAATAATGATATCTTCTGCCGCTATCAAATCAAATCCTGATCCATCAAGCTTCGTATATCGTGGAATCTCTAATGATTCTTTTAATCGTTTGATTTTTACTCGTAAATTCATTTCCTTTCCCCTTCCATCTCATAACCAATGTTTGTTATCAATTTCTTTCTTCTGTTTAGTATTAGATATGTAATCTCGTTATTTGCCACTGTGCTACTAATTTTTCATCTCATTTAGTCACTTATTCTCTAGTCTACATTCACAATCCATTGATCGTTCATATACCTCAATACATGTTATTTCATCTCTCTTTTGTTTCGTTTCCGCTAATAACTGAGTAATTTCAAAAACACGGTTTTCCATAACTTGCATTAATCCCCACCTCCATTCCAATAAACTCCCAATGATTTGATGTATGCTTTCGTTAAAACTATTCTTCTACACAACGTTTCTTGGGCCCATTCCAATAAACAGTACCGAGATTAAACTTTTCATACACATAAAAAGAACATTTTTGATTTTTAAAGGGATCTTCCTCATAAATTTCCATCCCCCTCGTACCCTTTAATCCCATATATGAAATCCAGGTAGTATCCTTTCGTATATATCATTAACTAATGTAAATCCATAATCCATATCTTCTACCATCAAAACAGTCACTTACTCTTTCCTAAAACGCCTCTTAATTAGAACAAGTGCATTCCCTACCACAGAATTCAAAGATGTAATTAATCCACCCTAAAACTTAACTTTAATCATCATTATTACCATCTTTTTCTAATACTTCCGTTAGTTCTTCACTATTCCCTTCATACAGTTCTCTGCCATCTGTTAATTTAAATATGTTTCTCTGAATCAATATTTCTATCAGTAACTCTCGTCTATCCATTTTCTAAAACTCCTTACTTTCATAATATTTTTCTTTTTTGCGCCAAAATTATTTAACCATAAACAATAGGGTTTAGTTGTGTAACAGCTTTATCACCTGGCTGTAATCCTGGAAAAAATCGGTTTAAATGAAACTTTTTCGTATCATGATTACCAGGATCAATAATATTGGCATCTTCGCTATAATAAGTTATTGTTATTACCTCTCTCGTAAAATTAGATGTATTAGCTGCTGCACTATGAAGTGTCAAACCAGAGTGGAAAGTAACATCTCCTATATTCATAGCACCGTAATTTTTTTCTTCTAAACCTTCAATAATCACTTGTTTCATTATTTTTTTAATAGATTTATCGCTGTATGTCATTTTCTGAGATTTTGAAATAAATTTCATTGATCCCATATCTCGGGGCAGACTTATTAGAGGAATCCAGGCAGTAATTAATTTAGAAGTATTAAGAGGATAGAAGTCTAGATCATAATGCCATTTTGTCTCTAGATTATGTGGTTTTTTAAAGTAAGCAGCGTCATTTAGAATCCTTACTTTTGTCACTCCCATAAGTTCTGCTGCGATCTTTGCTAAATATTTGTTGAATATAAATTTTTTAATTTCATCGTTTCTTTCCCATAGATTGATATCAAATAAGAATGTTTTATAATACTGATCCTCAGCTAAACTAGGTGCCGATAAATAGACTTCATCCCTTATTTGTTGCCTTATATTTAGAATTTCTTCATCATTTATCAGTTTTTTTAAAAGAACATGCCCATTTTCTTTATAAAATTGAATTGTTTCCAGAGATATTTTCATTTTTTATTACCTCCGTATTAATCTTTATTAAATAGGTATAATTTTCTAAATTTTGATCAAAAATTAACAATATTAATGTTCATACAAATATCTAATACCTATATATAAAAAAAATAGTATCTTCAGTTATTTTTTCGTTATTAAAAAATCTTCAATTACTAAATAATCCATTTTAGATTCTAAAAAACACTTCACTGCATCTATGGGACTTTCTACTATAGGCATATTATTAGTATTAAATGATGTGTTTAAAAGGAGAGGGATATTAGTTTTGTTCTTAAATGCAGAAATTAACTTAAACAGTTTATAATTGGTAGATTTATTAACTGTATGAATTCGAGCGCTTCCGTCTACATGTGTAACTGCTGGAATTTTAATAATTTTTTCATTCTTAACAGGAGATATCATTAGCATATAATGTGAAGCAATATCGAGCTCAAAGAAATCAGCTTGATATTCTTCAATGATAGTTGGAGCAAATGGCCTAAAGTTTTCTCTTTTTTTTATACGATGGTTCAGAATTCCCTTCATTTCACCTTGCTGAGGGTTTACAAGTATACTTCTGTTACCTAAAGCCCTAGGACCAAATTCAGACTTTCCTTGGAACCACCCAATTATTTTATTTAATGATATAAAATTTGCCACCTCATCATATAGATTCAAAGGT
This sequence comes from Bacillus sp. 166amftsu, assembly GCF_900107445.1. Lineage (NCBI taxonomy): Bacteria > Bacillati > Bacillota > Bacilli > Caryophanales > Bacillaceae > Bacillus > Bacillus sp. 166amftsu. The sequence goes on from NZ_FNQA01000028.1 coordinate 3,238, forward strand.
TTCTCATAGGTCAGCTTATTATCATACATTCTTAAAATATCTAAAATTTCTTCTTCTTGATATTCTTTTCCTAGGAAGGGTGAAAAGTGATAAAATTCTTTTTTAGGTCTATTATTTAATACATGATAACCATACAAAGCGCTTCCTATTGATAGCCCTGAGTCTCCTGCTGCTGGAAAAACGTATATATGTTCAAAAGGGGTTTCTTTTAATATTTTGTAATTTGCAACACTATTCAAAAAAACCCCACCACTTAGGCAAAGATTCTTAGATTTGGTTTTTCTATAAATAAAATTCGCAAAACCAATAACTATTTTTTCTAAATGAAATTGCACAGCATAAGCTAAATCGGCCTTTCGTTGAAATATTTCTGATTCATCCGTAACCTCTTGTAGAATTTTCTTTATAAACGCCTTCATTTTCTTATTCTGATTATATGTTCTTTTAAAATTCCCTGTATTTATATTAAAATAATAAAATCTCTCAAACTCTTTGACATAAGTATCCTTCCCATATGCTGCAAGTCCCATAGTTTTTCCATCACCTAAAAAGCCAAATCCAATCTCCCTTGTAATAGAATCGTAAAATTCTCCTACTGAATTAGCAGGAAAAAAATCATTTATCATCTGACCAGATATTTTACCTAATTCTTTAATCTTATTACCATTTCCATAATAATAAGATACAGTTTCTATAGATTCTAAATCTTGAGATTTTCTACTAAAACCAACATTACTCCCTCGCCCGTCAATAACTAAAATAGCCGATTCAGCATAATTAGAAGTGAAATAACAGCTACTGGCATGCGCTAGATGGTGGTTAATTAAAATAATTTTATCTCTAAATTTTGTATAATAAAGTTCATTCATCAGATCATTTCCAATAACTAGATCTAATTGATCTATAGGTATTTTTGCAGCTTCCAAACAATAAGTAGAAGCTCTTGATCGGGCTATATGAATACTATTATCTGGCAAAAGGGAATGTTTGATTTTATTTAGCCTCTCTTCTTCTATAGCATATTTAATTTCTCCATTTTTTAAAATACATGCTGAGAAACTATGACCACTTCCTCCTAATCCTAAAATATTCATTTTATTAACTCCTATTTCTCATATTTAAAAATATCTTTCCTAGTTTTATACATGGTTATAATATTATTTTTTACTTTCCTCCTTAACCTGGCCCCAAATATATTTCATTTCTTCTGACCTTAAAAGCAAATCTTCAAGTTTCCCTTCTGCCTCTATTTTCCCTTCTTTAAGAACTATAATTTTATCTGCCCGTCGTAAAGCTTCTCTGTTTTGTGAAGCTGTTATGATTGTTTTATCTAATTTAAAAATGTTGTTCCAGAGCTGCTTTTCTGTTTGAATGTCCAACGAACTTGAGACATCGTCCATTACGTATATATCCGCATCTCTAGCAAACATCCTAGCTAATGATGTTCTTTGAACTTGTCCACCTGATAATTTGACTCCTTTAGAACCTATAACTGTATCGGCATAATGTGGCATTTTACTAATATCTTTTTCGAGAGCCGATATTTTTAAGGCCTGGTACATATATTCATCTTTTAAACCCAATAAAATATTTTCTCTTAAGGTCCCGTTAAGTAAGATAGGCTTTTGAGGACTATAAGCGATTCTTGGAGGAATAAGAGAGTCAGTGGGATTTTCTATTATCTTATTATTCCATAATACAGTCCCTTTATCTTTTTGCAGAGCTCCTATTAGTACTTTTAATAATGTGGTCTTTCCTGCACCTGTCCTACCTGCTATTACAATAACTTGTCCCTGATCAATTTTTAAGTTAATATTTGAAATACCATTTGAACTCTTTGGATAATGAAAGCTAACATTTTTCAACGATAAGCTTTCAAGAGGAGATAATACGGAATCTTTCGGAGGTATAAAATCCGTGTTTTTTTTTAGGAATAGTGGTTTATGATTCAGGATATTTTTTCTGGAGAAGACATCGAATAATTCAGAAATCCTATGAAGTGAAACATTGGTTAATTTTGCTCTAGCTAAAAACAATCCTATCGTATCTATCACTTCAGTGATAAAAGGTAGTAAATAGGTAAATATTGCGAACTCCCCTATTGAAAATCTACCGTTCTTTAGTTCCTCTGCAGCAACTATTAAAAGAATCCCCGTCCCTATTAAATTTATGTTAGAAAATAAAGATTCTATAACTTTCGACAAGAGTATATCCCTTATTACTTTTTTTCTTCTGGTGTTACTTAATTCTGTTAATCTGTTAACAGCTCGTTCCTCTGCCAATCCTAATTTGATAGTTTGTATAGAATTAAATACCTCTCCTATAAATCCCGAAACCTCACTGGTTGCCTGTCTATTTTGTAATCTATATTCTTGTAACCTTACTTTTAAAATATTTAAGATTATAGTAATAATAATAATAGGAGTAAACACCCATATAGCTATATACTTATCAAAATTATATAGAATTATGAAGGATACAATACTAAATAAAACACATCCTGGAATAAGCATGGAGTTTCCGACTAACCTTGCACATATGTTTACATCATCCCGAAAATGATTAATGATTTCTCCAATGGAGTTAGTAATATTTCCACGACTTGCTGAGCGTAAGGACTGAACAAAAAGATTCCGTCTAAGCAAGCCAGTTGAATAAAATTCTAGATAAATATGACTGATTGAGGCTAAGAAATAGATTACTGCCCTTGCTAAAATTAAACAAAAAAAGATAATTATTAAATTCCATACATAGCTAAATTCAATATTGGTTTTGGAAAAGGAATCAAAAATATATTTAGTAACCAATCCCGTACCTAACGGTGAAAAAATGAAAAGGGACCAAAGTAATACATTTAAAAAGTATATGGTAGGCTTATACGATATTAAAGACTTTAAGAGCTTTAATGAGTTTATTGAATTCAATGTACATCCTCCTCGCTCTGGCTTAAAAGTTCCTTAAATAATGAGTTAGATTGTAACAATGATACTTTTTCTCCATACTCCTTTATTTCTCCATTTTCAAGAATCATTATTTTATTAGACTCGGATAATATATTTAATCTGTGAGCAATGATAATGGCCGTTTTATTCTCAATAAGTTTTTTGAAAGCGACTTGTATTTTTTTCTCCGTGTAGCGGTCAATTTTAGAAGAAGTTTCATCTAAAATAATAAGCTTTGGATTTTGTAAGAAAACACGTGCAAAGGCAAAAAGCTGTGCTTCTCCTGAAGATAAGAAATTTGATGAAATTTTTGTGTCCAATCCATTGGGGAGACTTTGAAACCAACTAAGAAGTTCTATATGTTCTAAAACATTTATTAAAGTTTCATCTGTATATTTATTGTTAAACAAAGTGAGATTATCTCGAACTGTTCCATGAAAAATATGAATTTCCTGCGAAACTAAAGAAATCTCTTTACGTAAAGATTTAATTTTAATATCTGTGATGGGGATATTATTTATTGTTATTTGTCCTTGATTTACATCATAAAGCCTCATTATAAGTTTTACCAATGTGGACTTACCGCTTCCCGTTCTGCCTATTAAACCAAGTGTTTCACCTGAATTTAATTTAAAATTTATATTGTTAAGATTTATTCCTTTACTCGAATAACCAAAACTTACATCTTTAAATTCTAAGGAAATAGAAGATGATTGTATATCTATTTTTCCATCAGTAATTTCAGGATTCATATCTTGAAGTCTTCTTAACCTTGAAATTGAAGCATCAGCAACTTGCAAATCTTCAAACTGCCTGCTTATTTCCTCGATTGGTCTAGAGAGCAAACCAATATAGAAAACAATCATGTAAGCCGTTCCAATTGAAATCTCATTATGAAACCAAAAAATAGAACTAATTGCTAAAGCAAATGTATTCCCTGCTCCAATTAAAAATATTGTAGAGGTAGCTACAGCCTCTTGAAATAACCAGGCACTTCTATGAAAATGAAACCATTTTCGCAGAAAAGCATAAAAGCGATAAACTATATAATTAGTTGCTCCGTTTTTATTTATGTCTTCAATGCCTTCAATAGATTCTCCTAAAAAACCGAAAAAATTAGAATTTATTTCAAGATATTTTTTCCAAAAGGGCTTTGATTTTTTTCTAAACTTTTGAATTACATAGAATGAGATTATTACAAAAGCACAGGTTGACAATCCTATTATTACATTTTCCAAAAACAAAATAATTAAAATCCCAATTAATAACAGAGTATGCGTTAACAGTAAAATTGAAAATTGAGAAAAGAAATTCAATAATCTCTCAATATCTCCATCCACTCGTTCAATCATTTCTCCCGCGCTTTTCTCATTGTGAAAACTCATATCCATTTTAGAGCACTTTAAAACAATATCACTTCGTAATTGATTAGTACATAACCATCCGATATTGACCCCTATGGTCTCTATAAGTACTCTCAATGCTTGGCCTAATACAGACAAAATAATAAAGGAGATTCCAATTAATATCAAAGTGTCTAATGGGGATTTCGTTGTAGCGCTATCAATAAACTTTGCAGTCATTTGTGGAATATAAAGCTGTATAACAATATGAACTATAACCAAAACAAATAATAGAATTACCGATCTTTTTTCCTTTAATAAATATGTTGATAACAACTGATTGTAGTTTTTAAATGTATCCGTGTATTTTTTCATTAACATCACCTTATTTAATATAGATAATTTACAATTTTTATCTATTTAACAAACTCTTTATATGGTATGTAGCAGTAACTACAGGATTGTAGTTGTTAATTCGTTCTGCTAATTTCTTGGATCTAATATTAATTTGTTTATTATTTAATATTGAATCACTAATCTCTTGAATTTTGATTACATTCTTTGAATCAAGTATTTTACCAACTCCAAGGTTTTCAATAATACTTCCTAGATGAAAATGATCAGCACCTAAAGGAAGTACAACCATAGGAATGCCATATTTTAGGGCCTTTTGAAGTGTTCCACATCCCCCATGGGTGATTACCAAATTTGTGTATTTAAATAAAATATTATGATTAGGAAACTCCCTAATAGATATAGTATTCTCTGTAACATCCCCACTGAGTTTATAGTCATTAGTTAATGAAAGAAAAAGGGTATATGGATTCTTATCAAAGGCCCGAATACTAAAATCAAGCATTTTTTGGGTGAGTTCTTGAAATTCAAATCTTGGAACAGATGAAGTACAAATACTAATTGTGGGCGAAGAGAGGTTTTTTTTAATCAATAATTCTAAAGTAGGATTTTCTTCTTCGTATGAACAGTCTCCAACGACTTTACTGGCTGGTGGTAAAGCTTCAAAATCATTAATAAGTTCCGGATATACTAACACAAGATGTAAATGAGGTGATAAGCCTAAATAATCTCCTCTTGTTCTTTTAAAATTTGTTAATGGCGGAAGGGCATGTTTTGTACGAATTGTATTTAATTCTATAAGTAGTAATTTTCGGATTCTTTTATTAACAACCCGATTTCCAGGGACTTGGTCGTCACGAATTGGAACCGTAGTCTGGAAACTTACCCAGGGGATATTAAGGATTTCAGCTATATAGGCAGGTGCACATAATGAAGAATCATTTATTATTAAGTCAATATTTTTATCTTGTAATTTGATGAATAAGTAGTTTATCATTTCCTCAATAAAAATATCGGGATACTTATCCCACCCCAGTTCTTCATAATCTAATCCGGCTCGATATATTAAAGAACTCAGGGATTTATGTGTAAAAACAGTTACGTTATGTCCATTTTTTTTTAATTCTTTTGCTATACCTAATGCAGGTATAACATGTCCTAATAATCTCTGACTCACAATAATAACATTCGCCACAATTTCACCTCATTACAAATTATTTAAATGAACTAAATCATCTGTAATAAAATTCCCCTCCTTTAGTACCATTACATTATCAAAGTATAATTCCCCTTTGTTTGTTTGATCCATGGTCTTCGTTAAGTCCCAATGGATTTTCGAATCATTCCCATTATAAGATTCACCATAAGCTTGTCCTAAAGCTAAATGAATACTTCCTTTTATTTTTTCGTCATAAGGCAAGAGGAATAATGGTTTTTTAATAGCAGTATTTAAGCCAATACCAAACTCCCCTATTTGAATTGCACCTTCGTCAGTCTCTAATATTTTAGATAATTCAATATCATTGTTGCTTTTTGCACGAACAACTTTTCCATTTTTGAATGTCAAATCAATAAAATCAAAATGTATATTTTTATAAATACTTGGTGCATTAAAACGAATGTATCCTTCAATTGACTCTTTTTTAGGAGATGTAAAAATTTCACCGTCAGGTAAATTATTCCTACCATCGCAAATAATAACAGGATTAGACTCTAAAGAAAAACTAAGGTCTGTATCAATAGCTTTGATTTGAACTATCTTCGAATCTTGTAAACGCCTTTTTAGTGGTTCACAACTAAGTTTTAAAGCCTTATAATTAAACAGGCATGCCTTAGTAAATATATCATTAAAATTCTCTTTACTCATATTTGCCCTTTGAGCATAACTGCTTGTTGGATAGTTAAAAGTCAACCACTTTTTATTTTTTAAAATTATGCGTTGAAGGGGAACATGATAAAACTCTTCATATAAGGCCCTCTTGCTAGAAGATACATCGCTAAACTCAAAAAGGTTATCATCAACAATAATAGTTATTACTGTATCCATTTTATCTATTATCTGGCAGTCGATTTCGAACATTCTAGTGATTTGAAATCGAGATGAACTTTTAACAAGTCCTTTTAAAATCTCTGGCGGACAAATCTTTAAGTATGGAACTGCCCCTATCTGACAAAGCTTTTTATATAATTCCTCCACAAAGATATTAAAACCACCGATCACATGGAGGTAAATTCTCTCTTTTTTCTGGACATCTAATGAATGCTGCAAAATAAGATTACAAATTTTTTCGATATTATTTTTTTTCATTGAGATTAATCAAACTAACTCTTTGAAATTACAAAATATTTTATTTTCATGAATTGCTACTTTTTCTAAATAATAGTTTAGTTTTTCTCTATAATCTTTTTGTTTCTGCCGCTTCCACTTCATTAGTATACCCATTATTAATGACCAGAGATTACATACAGTCCATAATTCCTCTATCCATTCAGATTGAATGAAAGGTTCTGGTACTGCCTTTTGAATTACAGCTACTTTCCAAAGCTCTCTTAATTTTCGATAATAGTTTATATCAAACTCTAGCTGCTCTAAACTATTTACCAGAATATCTTTTGAAGTTTCCCTTACTGACTTCACAAAACGATTTAAATTTTCTATTCCCCCTTGTTCAAACATATTATCTATACTTTCTCGTAGCAAATTTTCAAATTGCTGTTCCCAACTTTGTTTTTCAGATAACTGTTCTAAATAAGAAACCCCTAAAATATCGGAACTTTTAAACGATTCATAAAAAGTATCTACTGGCAAAACCCCAAGGTTATTTTGAAAGTACTCTTTTTTTCCAGTATCATCAAGTATCTTTACGTATGAATCATTTGTTTCGAGCACTAGCGCCCAATGAACTACATCGTGTATTTTATAATAATTTGAAAATGGTACATTTAAAGAATTAAAATAAATCAAAGCATAGCCATTTTGAATATATGTTTCTTCTATTGTATTTTTAAAGGAATTAAGGCTTGTGCATTTTATTTTTCTAAGCTTCCAGCCATTCTTCAAAACAGGCTCTTTTCTTCTTAATAGCAAATCGTTACTAAAACAATCAAAGGAGTTTAAGAACATTCTTATTAAGTTCTCCTCTCCTTTAAGTGTTAAAATTTCTTTGATACTTAGCTGTTTGCAATCTAAATTTCTCTCACAAAATCCATTTGTATCAGGGAACTTCCATTTTACACCACCATTTAAAGTATTAGCCATTGTGTATCTCCTTTTGATTATAATAATGAAGGATTATTTTTACTCATAGCTGGATCCCCTGGATATAGCCCTGGAAAAAAACTCACCATGTGGCTCTCCAATATTTTATTTCCTCTTGGGTCCTTAAGCATTTCACCATCTGCAAAATAAGTAATAGTTAATATTTCTCTTGTTTTTCTTGTTTCATTCCCAGGTGCACCATGAACAATTGACCCAATATGAAATGTAGCATCACCTGCTTCCATTCCTTCATATATGTCCATCGGTAATTTCTGTCTAACAGCTTTATTTATAATTCTTATAGGAGATGTGTTTCCATCAGAAAGCTTATGAGAACCTGATAAAAAAAAGAGACTTTTAAGTCCTTCATTTAAATCTACTAATGGCATCCACATTGTAATGACCTTCTGAGAATCAATTAAAAAAGGATCAACATGAATTGGCGTTGCATCACCACCAGGCTCTTTAAATAATGCACTGTCATAATATAATCTAACATTATCAGTTTCTAATAATGCTGCCGCAATACCAGCAAATCTTTTTGCCAGGATAAACTCTTTTAAATTTCTATCATTTTTCCAGAGATTCATTGATTGTAAAAAAGCCCTATTATAAGTATTTTTTCTCTCATCTAAAGGCTTATTTTGTTGTTTAACATTTTCCATTAGCTTATTTAAATATGGCTTATATAAATTAATTTCATTTTTACATGCCACACCTTTTAATAAAATATGACCTTTATTATTAAATTTCTCGATTTCATTAGAACTTACAATGTATTTACCTGATAGAGCTAGGCTTCTTTTTGTAAACAAGATAAGCACCCCCTCTCACTAACTTGGAACTTTTTTGATAACTCAAGATGCTCTTAATGAATAAACAATAAGGAAAATAACATATGCATCAAGACCATAAATCTACGAACAATATTTTTATGGTGATTTACACTATTTTAAGTATTAGCCCATCACTCAATAGCAGAAAAAATGGAGGGTCATTAGGAAGTAATTGGGGAGGAAAGTTTTCTAAGAGAGATGAAATCAATTTACGTTTTTATCCCTTATTATACAAATAAACGAGATAATTTTATTACATGTTCAAGAGAGTTTACTATTTCCTTCTTGGAAATAACAGGTTTGGCATTAAATTTTATTTCATTAATAAATTGATCAACAACTCCAGAATTCAGTAAGCCGTCATTTCTTAAATAAGGCTCTACCTCAATGTGTTTCTGTTTTCCATTGTTATATAGAATGTCAATACCAAAGTACGAATCGCCAAAAATAATGGTTCCTTTAGTCCCATATATAACAGTCCTATGATCCTGTAAAGGATTACGCCAACTTAAACTAATAGTTCCAATAACACCTTTTTTCATTTTGAGAATTATTACGGCATTTTCATCGATTTCCCACTGACCACTGTTACTTGAAAAAGCACTAGACTCCTTAATTTCGTCACTTAAAAGCCACTGAAAAAGATCAATCTTATGAATTCCTAAATCTCCTATCACTCCAAATCCAGCCATTTCTTTATTGAAAAACCATGTATCTTTCCCTTCGACACTCCAATGATTTGGCCCACCATGTTTAAAGTTTGTTGTAAATTGAAGAATATCTCCTATTTCCTCTTGAGCTAACAAATCCTTAACTCTTCTATGAACAGGACTGAGCCTTTGATTATGTCCAACCATAATTACCCTATTATATTTATTAGACATTTTAAACATGTCCCTGCATTCCTCAATTGTTGTTGCAATGGGTTTTTCAACTAGTACATGTTTTCCAGCTTTTAGAGCTTTAACTGCTATTGACCAATGTTCTTTATTAGGAGTACATATCGAAATAGCATCTATTTCTTTTGAGTTAATAATATCTAAATAATCAGTGGATATATGAGGAATCTGATGATCTCTTCCAACTTCTTTTGCTCTTTTCAATGAAGTATCACATAGTGATAAAATTTCGGCATGCTCATTATTTTTATATTCAGGAATGTGTCTCATCTGAGAGATTTTTCCTGCTCCTATTATTCCCACTGCTATTTTCTTTGACATCTTTTAAATCTCCTTTTTTTTATCAAAATAATGGTATCTGCGCAATAATGCCAGATTCAAAGGATACATGATTCTCCATGGTTGATAATAATAGAATTGGTAATCATCTTGAAAATTATAATATTTATCAAGTTCTGATTGATTTTGTGTTCCTTTATTATCTTTTTTATTTTCTTTATCCTTTTCCATTTGTAATTATTCCCCCCTATTAATCGGAACTAAATTACCAGTCCCTTCTTTTAAAGAATATATAGTATTAGCCTTTACATTTTTAAACTTTTCTACCTTTCCACTTGGCCATTTAACTTCAATCTCTTGAGCTTCTTTGGAGTTTTGTAGACCTAGGTGAACCCGCGGATCACTTTGTGCTCCATGGCTATTTCCGCCATCCTTCTCAATAACAGTTTTAACATCGTTATTTGTAATAGTCACCCTAGTTCCAATTGCATCGCGGTTACTTCCTTCAGATCCTTCTAATGATAGTTTAATCCATTTATTCTCTGTTAACTGTTCATTTTTATAAATACGTGTTTTTGAGCCTTGGTTTGCAAATACTAAATCTAATGAGCCAGTATTATCTATATCTACAGCTGCTACTCCTCTACCATCATCTTTGAAGTTTATACCGACCTCTTTTGCAACATCTATATACTTATTATCTCTGAATAAAAATAAAGATTTTTGTTCATATCCTGACATACTCTTATCTTTGAATGCTGGCCAGTTTTTAGCGTCATGCACTATAAATCCTGGAGTTGTAGCAAGTGTCCCCATATCAAACCAATAAGTTTTATCTTTATTAGCTGAAATGAATCCATTTGTAACAATAATATCTAAATCACCATTATTATCTGCATCAAAAAAACGTGCTCCCCAGGACCAACCAGACTGTTTAACTCCTAAATCTGGTGCCAAGTCCTTATAATTCTCACCATCTTCTGAGTACCATAATTGATTTCCTTCAAGCAGATATTGCTCTTTACTTATATTTGATACATAATTTACAAATTTTCCAGTGTGAAAAATATCTCCGAAATCAACATTCATTCCTTTAAAAGTATCATCACCAATGCCCCTCTTTTGAACGACTTTTTTAAATCCCTTACCTTCTTGATTGATATAAAGTGAATCAGGACCAAAATCGTTTGCATTGTAAAGATCGGTCCATCCATCATTATTTAAATCTCCTGATCCAGTAGCAAGAGTCCAACCTGTATCATCTACTCCCATTTCTTTTGCAACATCTGTAAAGGTTCCGTCCCCATTATTTTTTAAGAGTCGATTAACACCGCCATTTCTAGCTCTTTCAAAGTCATCATGAAAAATTTTTGTATCTTTCATATTCCATAAGTTATCTTTCTCGTCAAAATAAGCACCTAAATATAAATCTAAATTACCATCTTTATCGAAGTCTAATGCTATAGCTTTTGAAAGATAGCCCCAAACATCTACTTTCGCTACTTTGGTCACATCTGTAAAGGTTCCGTCCCCATTATTCTTATAAAGAGTACTTTTACCCCAAGCCCCTACGAACAAATCTACGTAACCATCATTATCATAATCAAACCAGACAGCAGTTTCTGATATACCTGATTTGTTAACATCTCCTACACCCGATTCTTTTGTTACATCTGTGAAAGTACCATCACCATTATTTTTATATAATTTATTTGAACTCTTTTCTTTAGAGTTTATAAGATAAATATCCATATATCCATCTCGATTATAATCACCAACAGCTACCCCAGCTCCTGTGGCAGTAAGCCAAGGCATAACATTATCAGCCTTACTATCAAAAGTTGCTTTTTCATGAACAAACTTAACCCCGGTCTGTTCTTCTGATAATTCTTTAAATTTGAATCCATAATCTCCTTTTTTCACTTCAGTTTTAGTAGAGACACAACCACTTAACAGAACAATTATTATTAGTGGAATAAACTTATTTAGTAGATTTCTCATGATTTTCTCCTTTTTTATAGACTTCTTTTCTAACTCCATCCATCCATTTTAAGTAAAATAAACTATCTACTTTGTGACTAGATAATTCGTTTTCAATTTTGTGAACTATTTGTACCCATGGGTGTATATATTCTTTATTCAATTCGGGTAATTCTTTTATTATTTTCTTCCAATAAATCGGATCCTGTAACTTCCTTGCTTCCAGCCCAAATGCCATACCTTGAGCGAATGAAGATTTATAACCCATTGGTAGGCTATTGTAAATTGAAAAAGATTTGCTTAATTGATCAAAAAAAGAATATGCAACAGCTAAGCCTAAGCCACTAAGGGCATCTTCTTTATATTTTTCAGGGACAAATTCAATTCTTTTTAAACTTTCTTCAATTTGAAATTCACTTTGAAACCAAATGCTTCTTCCGAATCCTTGAAAACAAACTCTTTGATATTCAGTTTTAAGATGTTCAAATTGTTGAAAACTCTCATTATCGTTCTTTAAAGAATACAAGCCCGTTCTAAACCCAACACCATCTAGAGCAATGAGACAGTATTTAGCATTTAGTTTTTCAAACCATTTTTCGTATTTAGATTCTTGAAATCCATATCTAATTAGAAGCCACCATCCTAAGCCAACATAGAATTGATATTTATGAAGTGGTGATAGCTTTGTAATATACTTTTCAAAAGCCTTAGCTTTATTAGTAGAAAGGCTAGCCCTTATTCCAAATCCCATACCAGCACCTTCATATGCAAATCCCTTGTAATATGAGGGGAATTTACATTCTAAATATTTTCTAAGTTTTTTCATATCTAAAATAAATGCTAACGTTGCATTACTACCAGATAAAAAAGATTTTAGTATGAGGGGAAATCTTTCCGAATAGATGGGAGTCGAGTAGGAAAACTTACGAAGGTTACTGGAAATATCCTGATTTCCAAAATAAAGAAACAGAAAACGAAGAAAAAGTGCAATTATAATACTACTAATGATGAATAATAAAATAGTTATTATCATGGTTGCATCCTATCATTCAATATAGTGAAAATGTCGTTAATACAGGATAAACTCATTAAATCTTCTTCGTCAAAACATACATTGTACTCGCGTTCTATATGGACAGATAATTCTAAAGCCATTAAGGAATCCACCCCTAACTCATTAAAAGGTGTAAAAATATCTGACTGATTAAGGCTTTGTTCGGATATCTCAGCAATCAATTTAATAATTTGTGTTTCTATTTCACTCTTAGAATGCATATATCTCTTCCTTTCTATTTATATTAAGCCACCATCTATAACAATAGTTTGTCCAGTAATATAAGAAGATTCATTACTTAAAAGAAACAAAACAATGCTAGCAACTTCTTCTGCGTTTCCAAACCTATTCAGACTAATACTGTTACATAATTGTTTAATTTCCCCTTCATCAAAGGAAGAAGTCATGTCTGTTTCGATGTAGCCTGGAGCAACAGTATTCACTCTAACACCTCCCCTTCCTAACTCTTTGGCAAGAGACTTAGAAAATGCGATTAGGCCACCTTTTGAACTTGCATAGTTAGTTTGTCCTACAGCACCAGTAATTCCTGAAACGGAAGAAACATTTACTACAGAACCTTTTGAAACTAGTAATTGTCGCATGAATTTTTTACATAAATAGATTGGAGCTATTAAATTTATCTGCAGAATAGAGGAAATGTCATTTGTATCCATTTTAAAAAGTGGATTATCTTTTGTTATTCCAGCATTATTAATTAAAAAATCGATCCTCCCTTCGGACTGTAATTTTTCATATAAACTATCAATAGATTTAAGATTACTATAATCACAATGAAAAGGCTTGATTTCTCCCTTATAATTACTACACTCTTTTATCAAAGATTCTGCTAGCTTATCACTCTTATTATAAGTAAAAAATACTTTACACCCTGACTGTGACAGTTTTTTCACAATTTCTCGTCCAATACCTCTGGCCCCACCAGTAACTAAGGCCTTTTGATTTGCAAAGTTAAATTGAATGTTCATTACACTCCCCCTAAACCCGTTTAATAATGGTTGCAGCATTAAATCCTCCGTAAGCAGAAACTGTCTTTAATAAAGAGTTAATTTGTTTTCTTCTAAATTTCTTTCCTACAGGTAATTTTATATCTGGATCTAATTCTGAATAGTTATAGGCCGGTGGTATTATATTTGAAAGCATGGATTGAATTCCCGCACACAATTCTAATAAACTGTTAGCTCCGAGGGTATGACCAAAGTATCCTTTTAACGCTGTCACATCTGGAAGATTTCCCCCTTTAAAAGCCCTGAATATTTCCTTCGATTCATATTTATCCCATAATGGTATTCCTGCCCCATGAGGTATTAACAAATCAATCTCACTATTAAATTTAATCAGTGCCCTGTTGATTGCTTTGGAATAGCAATGAGAGGTTACATCTGGAAGATTTAATTTCCAATTATCATGTTGAAAAACAGAACCAAAGTATTCACATAATACTTCCCCCTTTCTTCTACTAATACTATTCTCAGATTCTAGAATAACAGCTGCTGCTCCATCACCCAGTACAGAGCCATCACGTTGTTTATCAAAAGGCTTAATAATTCCTTGTTTGGAACTAAACCCCTTTTCACTTAACCACATGTGCTCTGTTACATGTGCATAATCTGAACAAACAACTACCACTTGATCAGCCTGACCCATTTTTATGAGATTACTCCCTATCTCCATTGCATGTAACCCTGATGCGCAAGCGTTATTTATTATATAGTGTGCACCATTTATATTTAGTGCTTTTGCTAAGTAAAAAAGATGAGGAAAAGTTTGTAGTTTAAAATAATCTTTTTTATATTGATTAAAGGCCTCTAGTGGTGTAGCTTTTTTCAAGGGCGGACCTTGCAAAACCTTATTAATCAAATTATTTATACCGACATTTTCATGACCTATAATTAAGGCCACATTCTCACGTTTTTTAATCTTTGAATTTTTTAAAGCTAAACTCGATGCTATATACATTAGAATAAAATCCATATCTTCTTCAATATTTTCTTGTTTTATCCAAGAGTATGTCTCTTGTTTTATCCAATCCTTTATGTCTAATTTAGGTATTGGATATACTGGATACTCTATTTCGCTCTCATCGTACATAATATATTTTCTTTTTTGCACTTGAACTTTTTGATTCAAAATAGAGTTCCATACATTGCTTGAGTCTATCCCTCCGGAGGAAATCATACTAGTACCAGTAATATATACCTTTTTCATCTTATACTCCTTGGTCTTTTCTGGTAGAAAGATCTTCAATTATTTGGGATAAAATTGTCTTTTTAGATAACGGATTATAATTTTCATAGTCCAATTTTAATCCTGAACCATCCCTTTTTTCTTTTTGAATAACAATAGCATTTACAAATTCATGTTGAATCTCAGTTTTATAGATATAATCAAATAAGTCATCGGGTAATAATTCTAATTCGCAAATTATTACCTGGTCACATCCTCTGCAAGCAATAAGACTCTCTGTAAAAATGATTGAGTTTATTCCACTATTTTCATTATTGGATAGCGTATAATTAATCCCATTAATATTAAAGTACATGCTTGCAAATCCTCCAATTACATTTAATACTGTCCATGGGAATATTCCTGGATTAGATTTTCCAATACCAAACCTTTGTATCTCCGAGTACATATTTTCAATAGCAGCAAGGTTTGAATCCTTTGTAAGTATCAATAAGGCTGTTCGATCAGACTTTTCAGAAATTGGCCAATCAACCTTTGCTTGCTTTAAAGCTTCGCCAATCGCTATACATGCAAGTTGTGCCGGTCGAAACGCTCTATCTAATTTATCCCATCCTAATAAAGAAGGCTTAAAATAAGGAATTTTTCTTTTATCTCCAGCTTGCTTAAAAGAATTAAAGCTTGTAGGTGATATACTATATCCTCCTGTTATATACAATAAAAACACCTCACAATTACATGTTGTTTTTTGTGGCCCAAAGTCTAAAAGGTATTATAGATAAAGCCGCTATAGTAAATAATGCATAGAATTGAGAGTTTGGTATGTTGTAAATTCTAAAAATTGCATCTATTAAAGCTACAGATAATCCAAAAATAATCCGGGCTTTTCTTGTTGTTGGAGTTGATTTAGGATCTGTAATCATAAAAAAGCTGAATAATTGGAGTGAAGCTCCCATAAGTGGTCCTAAAGCAGCCCATAACGGTGCTCCAAAAGCATAATGACGCATCAAAGCAAAAATTACAAATCCCGTTAAATATGAAACTACAATGTCTAATCGTTTTGCCATGTAACACGCAATTACACCTAAACAGAGAACTAAAGCCATAACAGTAAATCCATTAGTCCATTGTTTGGGAGTACTCACTGCATATGCAGGAAGTAAGAATAAAACTACGACCATTGCAAGGTTATTTGGATTAAATACGTGGCCTCCTTTAAATCGTATTGTAAATTTTAGAACAATAGCCAAAAAAGAAGTTAGTACGTATATAGCCAGAACATGAGAACTTAATAAAAGTGAAACTCCTAATCCTGTAATAAATGCACTGAGTGGAAAAGCAAATTTTTTATATATTACTCGAACGATTATGAATTCAGTAAGTACTGTGGTTGTGACGGACACAAAGACAGCATCCCATTGTTGGAAGAAACCTAAGAAAAGTTGCCCTGCACAGACAAATGTGAATAAAAATAGAAGAATAAAATACCTTGGATCAACCTTGTAGTCCCTCCAAGATATTACTGGCTTTAAATTTTGATTGTATTCCTTTGACATAGAATCACCTATACTTTCTCTAATACTAAGGAGGAATTCATTCCCCCGAATGCATAAGAATTGGACATAATATATTCTCCTGAAAATTCATTTACTTCGGTAATTACATCTGCAGTTATAATGGGATCTTTTTGTAATAGATTTATCGTTGGAGGTAACTTTTTTTCCTTTAGAGCCAGAATACATGTTATAGCTTCTATAGCACTTGCTGCCCCTAATGTATGACCAATGTTCGCTTTTATAGAGCTAGTTTTTATTCCTTGTCCAAAAACGTGTTGTAACGCAATAGCTTCCATATAGTCATTAGAGGGGGTTCCTGTCCCATGAGAATTTACATATTTAATATCTTGGGGTCCCAATCCGGCCATCTTCATAGCTATCGACATTGCTTCTATTGCTCCCCTAGCTTTCGGATCGGGCTTAGTTACATGGTATGCATCCGATGTCAATCCAAATCCCGCGACACTCGCTAGAGCGTTTTTTCCTCCCCTTTGATTAAAATGATTCTCACTCTCTAATATTAGTATGCCGACACCCTCTCCTAATGCTAATCCTTTTCTATTGTGATCGAAAGGTCTACATAAATCTGGTGTCAGAGCTCGTAGGCTTTTAAATCCCGCATATGCAGTCAGAGAAAAAGCATCTACACCTCCTGCAATCATGACATCAGCCCTACCGTTTTGGATTTCTTCATAGGCAATTGCAATTGCATAGTTACCTGCAGCACAAGCATTAGTAATGGTCCATATTGGACCATTTATCCCCAAATAGGAAGAAATATTATCTGTAAGGGCATAGGGCTTATCCACCCTATCTCCTCTTACATTTCCAAATACAATGTCCTCATGTTTACCAAGCTCCCCCATTGTGGTTCCAATGCTAATTCCAATTCGACTACGGTTCATATTTTCAAGATCAATACCTGATGAATAAATTGCATCTTCAATCCCTGTTACTAACAGAGATGTTGCTCTTCCAAAAGCGTTTTGACCAGGAGTTTTATAACAATCAAATTCATTAATCACAGCATAATTTGTTTTTATATTGTATTTGGTAAATGATTTAATCCCAGACTTTCCCAGAAGGAGATTATCCCAAAATTGATTTACATTAGTTGCAATTGAATTAATTGTACTAATACCTGTTACTAAAACCCGCATTTTCAGCACCTACTTAATTTATTAATTTATCCATAGAACATTAAGATCTGTGATAGAGTCCTCGGGTCTTTGGAAAATATCAATACCACGGACTTTTTCAACAACTTTTAATGCACGATCTTTCTTTGTCTTTGCTCTTAACTCTAAATCCTTATTATTTGGAAATCGATCATAGCCTCTCTCCCAAACTGCCCGTCCTTCTGCAATTTCCCCTTCTTTGACGAGTGCATCTCCATATGTAATGTAAAAGTTTTCAAACATAGGAAATTTTTTATCCGAAAATTTCTCAGCTATTGCTACACAAAAAGCCAAATCCTGTATAGCTTTTTCAGTTCTTTTTAATCCCGATGGCCAATATAAATTATTTACGCCCCTTGCATAACGTGCTAATAAATTGTTTGGGTTATCTTCTAATATTTCATTGAGAATCATGATAGATTGAGTCGATCGCTGACCTAGGGCAGCAGTCCCCAAGTCATGATCTTGTAATAAATCTACGTATGATAATGCCAAATGAAGCTTAATATCATTGGAAGGCGTTATTTCTTGAAGAAAATTTATATACTCTTCAGTTCTTTTTTGTTTTAACATAGTCATTCTCAGTTTATTTAATAAAACATGATTATTTGGGGAGACTTTTATTGCCTCTTTTAAGTACTCTATCTGTTCTTCTTTAGGCAATTCACTTATTATTGCCATTAAATAAGGATGATTGGATTCATTTAGAGATTTCTTCAAGCTAGTTTCTTTCTTTTTTTGTTTTTTTTCTTTTTCAATTAATTGGGAAAATGATTTCTCCTCACTAAAATCAACACCTAAATCATCGTAAGAAACTTGTGATATCTCTGGGATTTTATAAGGCTTCGTATAAATCTTATATATAGATAAAATTATACAAACTGAAACAACTAACAGACTGGCTATTACAATACGTTTTCTTTTCAACTTTTCTTCCTCCTATGTTAGTTCTTTAATCGATACTGGGATGGATTCTCTCCAACCACCTTTTTAAACATTCTTGAAAAATGTGTCAGATCCGTATATCCAGTATTAAAACAGACTTCAGTAACCGAGTAACCTTGATCCAATAACATTTTAGCTTTCTGTATCCTTCTATGAATGATATATTGCTTAAAACCTTTCCCAACAATTCTCTGAAATGTACGAGAATAATGACTTTTACTTACATAAATATGTGCAGCTACACTTTCTAAACTTAATTCATTATCATATAAATGCTCTTCAATATAAGTTAAAGATTTATAAAACATTCTATTTTCATCTATAGAATTTGCATAAATACCTAATGATTCTAAAAAATTATGAAATAAGTTTATATTAGGCTTAGAAGTTCCTGTTAATATTAACAATGGATTTTGTGATTTCAATTCACTAAGTTTCCAACTACTCGGAAACATTTCTTCCCCCGTTATTAACATAAATAAGACATTTGATTTTTCCCTAATTACTTCCACAACCATTTCGAAGCTTTCTACTAATATTGTTTTCACTCTTCTCGAATAGATAGGATTACTCAAAAATTGATTTACTTGATTTATATCCTTGTATACTAAAATGATAGCTTCTGTTAACATTTTTCCCCCTCCAAATCCCCTTTTTACAATATTAACAACATTGGAATATACTTAATATGCTTAATTAGCTAAATATTCGTACTTTTTTGTCTTTATTTGTAAAAATATCCATAATTATTTATATTAAACAATTATGGATTAGGACTATTCAGAAAAACGGCAATAACGATTAACCTCATACATAAAGATATTACATGAAAAGCTTTATGTATTTTTATCCAACTGTTTTATTATATAAACCTTCTTAGCTGTCTCTGTTATAAGTTGCATATGCCAATGTAAATATACTCAAATATGAATTCGTTTAACATCCTCAAACTTAAATGTGGGATATGAAAATCAATAACTATTGTTTAACCCCAAGTATTCTAGTTTAATGAACATAGTATTTTCAAATAATATGTTCACTAAGATTTTTCATTGCTATTTTCAACGATAAAGAGGAAAATTCATAAATAAGTAGTACATAGGCATTATTTTTTCTAAACCTTCTTTTTTCTCAAAGAATCAAGGAGTTAATATAAGCCGAGAAATTAAGTGGTGTTCATAGTAAATACTATAGATAGTTAGTTTTTTCTAATTGTAGGGGAGGAAAATCCAATGATTTAAAGGTATTATCGGAAAGTTAGCAGAAATTCTTTCATGGATTCTACATTTTTAGCTTCCATTTCTAAAATTTGATTAAATTGACTACGAAGTAAAGAAATATGAGGTTGAGGATAATTTGTAATAATGTAGTAAGCTTCAAGCCATAATTTAGAGGTAATTAGAAATTGACTAGACAGTTCTTCTTGTGAAAAACCTTTTAAAAAAGAAGAAAAGTTATACCGAGAAATTGAAAATTGCTTTATGGAAAATGCTAAATCTTCTAAATTAATATCAGCCATATCAAGAATAAATTGTTTCAATCCATTAATTCCTAGTTCACATTCTTTAATTTCTTCACTCTTAATTTCATATTTACCATCTGATATAGTAATATACTCTTTTACTTGTCGGAGCAAATCTGATGTATTTTTAGGATAATATGCTTTGGAAGATTTTTGAGCGGTAAATAGTGTATACTTACTAATTTGTTCAGTTGAATCAATTGTACTTAGCATCTTTTTTAAAGTATCTTCTTTGTAATATTTTAAAATTTTTTCTGAATGATTGACTAGTACATATTCTTTAGCTTCTAAATCGATACTTATTAGCTCCCAGTATGATCCACTTTTTTCAACAAACGAAGGTTCTCCAATAATAAGTCCCACTGACTGGTGCTCCATAATTAACTCCTGTAACTTATCAACCACATGATCTATTGTATAACAAACAAATTCTTGTATATTAATATTATGGAGCTCTAAAAGAGATTCATTAAAATTACTGTAATAAGGTGTAAAGATGAACCTGGAAATATTCCGATTGAATTTATAAAATAATCCACACTCATTCCATATAAAATTATTAAATAATCCATTTCTTTTTAATAATGCCTCGAAAAGTAACTGATAATCATTTAAATTTTTATTTTCATATACAGAAAAATTCAAACAATTCACTCCTTATTGGTTTCGATATTAACTAATTCATTTTTCTGAGGGTTGTAGTCAATATAGATAAAAAAAGTACATCCTGTTTCCGTGTAGACATCATGAGCTTGTTCGCCTGCTGCAACTAAAAAATCTCCTGCTTTCATGATATCTTCATTCAAACGTACTTCACCCTCTACTAAATACGCTATTTCTCTTCTTAAGTGATTATGTAGGGGAATTCTTCCACCCGGATCAACTTTTACAAGAAAAACAACGCGACCGGTTTCAGGTTCTTCCCATAGATAACACATACTGGTTCCTGGATACATGCCATCGTCCCATTTCATATTTTCTTTGTGAACTATATAATGTTTAGTTTCCATATTTTCCTCCTATCTCATATTATCTAAAGCATTTTTTATACCCTTTATTAAAAAATCACATTCATCCTTATTGATAATAAGTGGTGGATACATCAATAGAATTGAATTAAAAAAATTACCCAAGACTCCTTCTTTTTGTAAATTTTTATTAAATTGGTATCCCCATTCAAAAGATACAGGTGTTTTTAGAGATTCATTTTCAATAAATTCTATAGCAATCATTAATCCTTCTCCTCTAATATCACCTACATTAGGATGATGCATTAATTCCTTAATAAGGGATTCGAGGATATACGTTCCTTTTTCACGAGAATTTTCAATTAGATTATACTTCTCTATATAATCTAAAACAGCTAAGGCTGCAGCACACCCCACTGGATGACCTGATTGAGTAGAACCGTGTAGAAAAATACCACCATCACTAAATAATTCTCGTGAAATTTCCTTTGAAATTAAGGTTGCACCCATAGGAAAATAACCGCCAGTTAATCCCTTTGATAAGACTAATAAATCTGGAGTAACGCCGTAATACTGAGATGCCGTGAACGTCCCACATCGTCCAATCCCAGTTGTTACCTCATCCATAATAAGTAAGATATTATATTTCTGAGTGATATGTCTTACCCCTTGGATAAATTCTCTTGGAAAAGGAATAATGCCATTCACTCCCTGGATTGGCTCTAATAATACAGCAGCAATCTCATCAGGGTTATTATCTAAAATTCGTATTTCCAAAGCTTCTAAGCAATAATCTATAAGCTTCTCAACTGTATCTTCAGTTTTTTGTCTGAATAAATTCGGAGAAGGCGAAGTGATACACCCTTCAAGTGCATTTCCAAACTGTTCTTTGATACCCAAGTTTGTGACTGCTCCTGATCCAAAAGTAGTTCCATGATAACTCCCTTCAAAACTTATAAATTTCCATTTTTTTGATCCCTGCTGCTTAAAAAACTGCCTTGTAAGTCTCATAGCTGTTTCAACTGCTCCTGATCCATCATTAGCAAATGAAACGAGATTAAAATTAGGTCCACATTTTTCACATAATTTCTCCGCTAGAGGCTGCACAAGATAATGACTTTGTTCACATGTTGAGAAAAAACTTAGGGTATTCAACTGATTAGTCATTTTATTAATGATTTCTTGGTTTGATAACCCTACTGTAGGAACAGCTGTTGTTAGATATAGATATGGTTTCTCTTGATCATCATAAACCCAGCAATCTTGTCCCCTATTAATATGAATAAAACTCTTTTGAATACTATTTGTTAAATCTTCAGCTTCTTCCATTTCAATTTTTGGCATCATACTAAAAGGGTGTAGATAATTATATTTCATTACAAGCGTCCTCCCTAAAAATTTGTGATTTTAACAAAGGATTTATTCACAGAAGAATCCTCAATCGTATAACCAAAATTTCCAATATGTTCAAGCTCTTCTAGACTCATTTTTCCTAACATAAAGTCTAATAAATGCTTAACAACTTTTTTATTATGCTTCTGATAAAAATAATGGTGACTTTCTTTCATTGATTCAATATAGTTATTCAATCTTCTTGGATGGGCTAAATGCACATTTTGCGCTTCTCTCTGATAATAGAACTTTTGATTATACATATATGCTCTAAATCCTAATTCAAAATGTTCAAAACCCCATTCTTTAAATCCTTCATCAAAAAATCCAATCTTGTTTAAAGTAGCTTTTGAGATACTTAGATTTCCAGAAAAAGTTGATAGCCAAGCGATTGAAGATTGAGTATTTCCATCTTTGTTATAAAGTTGATAAACTAATCTACAATATTGAGGAATTCTATCCCACTTTTTCTGTTCAAATCTGTCTAATATATACTTTCTATTTTGTTGTTCAGCCAGGTATAAATCTCTTACTTGTCCTATTATTACAAAATTATCCCCCAATTTTTTGTATGCCTCATAATGTGCTTTTACAAAATCACTTCTAGGTATTCTATCAGCATCATTAAAAATAATCATTCCATCTTTCACATGCTTTATACCATGATTTCTTGCTTTTGCTCTTCCACCTTTTGCAATTCGAATATACGATAAATTCAAATCCTTTGAGTAGGCTTCTACAATAGCGGAAACAGGTTCTGTTGACCCATCATCAATTACAATAATATGCGCCTTGTTAAAAGGAGGGGTTTGCCGAGTAAATCCATAGAGGGTTAAAGAGAGAGGAAAGGCTTGATTATATACTGGTATTATGACAGTAATCTCATCCATTAATACACCTCAAATCGATATTGTTATTTATATTTTACTCATTAGTATTTTTAAGTTCTCGGCTTTAGGGGGACAAAAATGATAAAAAAAACCAAGTTCCTTAAATATATTTTTATTATAGTTATGTTAGAAAGGAGTGAAAGAATTTTGTTAGGAAAAGATTTTACTAAAAACGAGGAGTACTTAGCAGCTCCACTTAAAAAAGTGTGGAATTTTATCTCAACAACAGAAGGTTGGAAAGCTTTTCTTTGCGATATAGCTTCCAACTCTAATGGAAAAAAAAGAATATATCTTGGTGATCAAATTGAGCTAGTTTTAGGGGAGTTATCCATTTCATCAACATGTGTAGGTTTTAAAGAGAATCGCCTAATTTGCTTTTATGAAAAATATAAAGCACTCTTTCCAAATGGAGAGAACTGGTTCTATAATTTAACCACAAGCTTCGAACTATCTCCTATTAATGAACATACAACTAAAATTATTGTTATTTCTAGAGGATACGAATCTAATGAAATGATGCAATGGGTTAAAGAATGCTCTGAAATGGGTTGGCGACAAACATTATATAATTTAAAAAGTGTAATTGAATTAGGACTAGATTTGAGAAATGAGATATTCAATTATCCAAGACTAGGAGTCTTTAATTACACAGCTAATTTAAATCAATTAGCCCAAAATAATATGGTTCACTCAAAAGGAAATTTTCTGTCCAAAGTTTATAATAATGGACCAGCATACAACGCTGGGTTAAGAGATGGGGATATTATTACACATATAAATGGTTATAAAGTCCCTACTTACTATGACTTTGTAAGGGTTTTGTCTAAACATTATTTAAAAAAGAAAAATTTAAGTATTAAATATATTAGAGATGGTCAACAGTTTTTAACAAACACTACTTTGACATATAATGACAGATTTACAGGAATGATTGACCCGTTAACAAAGCCTTTGGAAAAAGTAGCTAGCGAAAGAAAAAATAATGATAAATAGGAGTTCATATTAATTTAATAGAGAAGTATATAAGTAATGTAACTAATTAGAAAATGATGATGAATAAGTTAATAATATCATGGGATCTTATTAAAAATTCAAAGACTGCAAAGTGCTTATTTAAGAAGGCCTTGCAGTCTTTTCGTGTTTTAAAATTTCATTATATAGCAGACAAAAACATACGCATCCTATAGTTAACAAATTGTATACTTCAGATATATTCTACGCCTAATTAATTCTGTAGAGCATATTAATTACTACAGCTTTTTGATGCTATTTTGCTTTAGTTTAATGATGGCAAGATGAAAACTTTATAAAATGAATATTTCGATAGGAAGTATTTATCCTATCAGTCAAAATTCAATTTAGGTATATCCATAAAACTCTTCGTATATGTGTCTTAAATTGAATATAAAACTTTATAAACTTACACAAGTGATATCATATAAAGAGATGAACCTAAAAATCTATTAATAATAATATTTAAAATAATGAATAAGATTTGTTTGGTAAAAAGAACTACTAATTGAATAATTATCTCATAGAATAACTACTTTCCACACTTGTTTTACACTCAAAATACTTAGAACTATACAAAAGGTATTTGAGCATATTAAAAAATGGTATCTTAAATATAAAGCGACTTCAAGCATTGTTTTAATAATTAATATTTCTTGGTTCTTATTTGGATAGATACGAAATTTACATTGTTTTATTTACTAACATGGGTTATACCACAAACTTTCATATGTTGCCTACAATATATGAAAAAACGTAGGCTCACTCCTACTGACATTCATTTCCCACCTAAAATTAATATTTTATAACTTTGTATTTTTGAGGAAGGAGTCTTCTTTCGGAAAACTATAAAATCCATATACCATTTATATTATTTTAATAACTTTTGGTGTCTGATAATAATGAAAATACTAAACTATAGCGAGTGCCACTATTAACTGCACCTACTGCATGGTGCGAAAAAGGACTAAAGAGCATCCCAACTCCAGTATTATGTATGGGAGGGATAATTTTAACTAAATCCTCAACACTTTCCGAGCGAAATAACCCTAATGCTCCTCCATCTTTTTCAGTCCAATCATCATTAAAATATATTATAAAGCGGTGAGTAAATGTATTTATTTTTTCAGTTTCAAAGTCAGTGTGTATTGTAGTCCCTCCACCTTCTTTATACATAAAAGCTGTTAAAACAAGTGTTTCTTTGAGTGACACCTTAAATATGTCTTCAAAAGTTTTAAACAGCTTTAAAAAAGTGTTTCCAGAAAATATTCCTTTTAAATTATCTGGAACATCTGATAAGTCAATATTAAAAGCTAATGAATTATGATTTGTTGCATTTTGGATTTCCCATAGTTCAGTTTCCTTTAGCCAATCAAGTACCTGTTTTGCAACTGCTGGAGCTAAAACCTCATTAACCAAGATATGTGAAAATGGATCTTTAAAAGATTTTACCTCTTTAAAACTAATGTCCGTAATATGATTTGATTTTTTTTCCATTTGGACCACTCCAATATACTGTTAATATAGAGACCTAGTATACTACTAGGTCTCTTTTTATCACTTATTATCTGAATGCTTAACTACTAGATTCTTTTCTGCTGATTCCTTTGCAGCAATTTGTTTAACAGCAGGACCCCTAGCTTTAGCATCTTTGTCTTTAGCAAAATCCGCCAAC
>NZ_FNQA01000009.1:0-134168 GCF_900107445.1 Bacillus sp. 166amftsu
TAGCCGTCTACTTTTACTTCACCTACTGTGTACTTGTACTCGTTTCCTTGTTCATCGTACTTTGGTAGATCTTTGAAATCGAAGTTCCAGTTACCAGCTTGGTCAGCTTTCACTTCTTGTGTTTTCAACTCTGTTCCATTTTGAAGCAATTGAACCGTGATGCTTTCTGGGCGTTTGCCAAACTTGTTGTTGTTGTCATTCCATATCTTCGTTCCTGAAACAGATATAGTTTTCACTTTATTTGGAATATCCAGTTCGACTCCATTTTCAGCATCTGATTTTATTTCAAACTCTACTTTTTTCTGAGGATCGAAATCAATATAGTCTGGAGCCGAAACTTCTTGCACATAATATTTACCTGGTGATAATTTAGGAGTTTCAACTATCCCTTTTTCATTTGTTTTATATTCGCCCCCAACTTGTTCACCAGACTCTTTATACAACTTAAACGAAACATTCGGGATTACTTTTTCTTTATTTCCTTCAATATGTTTAACAATTTTTAGCTTTCCTTTTGGAACCTGGTTACCTTCAGCACCACCACCAGCTGCCATATTTTCGACCGAGTGACTACCTGAATCAGTAACTGGTTCTTTGTCTAGAACTTGGTAATCAATCGTATAATCATTCTTAAAGAATTCTTGCTTCTTTCCGGCTTCCGTTATAGTAGCTGTATAAGCAATCGAAAAGGAGGTAAGATTTGCTTTATCCTTATAAAGCAAAACTTTAAATGTGGTATCACTAGTAAACGTAATCTTTCCATAACCTTGAGATTCAAACTCTTGCAGTGATAAATTTTGACGGCCTAGATCACTATTAATATCTACCCTGAAACTATCTTTATTAAGTGTTTGACCTTCTTGCAAACGATCAGACACAACAATATCACGACTTAGCTTTTCTTTATTTAGGTTTATATTCAAGAACCAACGTACTTCATCGTCCCCTGAGAGCATATCACCAGTTTTATAAAAAAATGGTCCCTCTCCAGGCTCTGTACCACCACCACCACCTTTTGGGCCGGTAATTGTTACAGCTTGTTTATCTACATTTGTACCAAAATTTGTTTCAATTTCTTTCTTTTCATCAGTTCCTACTTGAGTAGCTTGCACTCTAAAATTTAAATACCCTGTAATATTTTCATATGCATCTACTTTTTCATTAAATGTACATACCACAGTACCTGACGTTACTTTACAAGTACCATAATCACCTAAATTAAACGTTGTACTCATGCCGCTTAATTCTGGAGGCAGCGTTAATGTTAATGTGTCTCCAGGTTTCAGCCTAACTCCATCTTTTTCACTGAAGTTTACAGTTACTTTGGTCAGTTCTCCGCTCTGTAAATCTGTCTTATCAATCTTAAAGCTATCCACAAGTCCTAATGTATTTAACTCTTGTGCATTTGCGATTATAGGCATTAAACTCTGACCTATAGTAAACATCAAAATCATTATAATCGAAAAAATCGAAGTTATTCTTTTTAAATACATACTTTGTGTGATTCCTCCCTATAAAATTGAATGCATATAAATCCTGATACAAACATACTATGACAAAGATTCTATTATTCAATGTCATTAAGCCATTTTCCTTAAATATGTTTGATAGCTATTATCATCTTTTTCTCTTTTTTCAACTCTTCTATTACTTAGAGACTTGAAATTTGCTTTGTATATCGATTCATCTAATTTCTCCGACATGTCTAAACTGTGTTATTTCCGGTCTATATTACTTACCAAAAATAGATAAAGGAATTCAAATTACAAAAACACATGAACAGGTCATAGGATAACCTCAAAGTCAGGAGAAGACAATTCAACAAGCATTCACGATAAAACTCATGACCATCATTCATCTTATTTATTATGCTGTAGGGGTTTCAAAACTTCTCCATATCCATCGCGGAACGATTGCTCAGTACGTAAAAGTTTTCAGTGCGGGCAAGTATGGGCAAACTATTTCATAGTAAATATGCATTTGGCCACCTTCCATACTTATCCTCCTGAAGAATGACAAGAAGTACAGCGTACAATCGAATTTAGCACACCAGCCGAAGAATGTTATAGCTGTGAAACGTGCTAGGATACTCGTACTCTAAAGGATGTCATTGAAGATATGTCTTCGTTTTCTGTCATCATGAGTCGAAGTAAAATTAGCCATATGTTAAAACATTTTATGTTTCGTTACACAACTGAACTACACACCGAAACAATCTGACAAGAAAAACAAGAAGCGTTCCAATATAAGCGCTATATGATTAAAAACGCTCCGAACGAAGTATTGTTTACCTATGAAGATAAAAGTCCTATTCTCCAAATCTGAATACAATGGAACGAATTTTGGGGGTAACTAAAAAAGAGTTTTACTGGAAAATAATTACATGTGAATCGTGCGGAAATATGAAATTCAGCCTTTTCATTTTTGGAGTCTATAAATGAGTGTCGAGAAAAAGTAATTTGCCTAATAGATCTATGACTATGTCGAAGAATTAAAATGAACTTATACATACATTTCACTTACTCGCTAAGAAGCGTTAGCTTTTCTAAGGTGACATTACATTTTAACATCGAGAAATTTATATATAAGTGATGATAATATCAAAATCGAGAGATTTATATCCTTTCATTATTTTTATCAAATCATGAAAACTTTAGTTGGACTATATGTACTATTTTAGACATAAAATCCCTAGTTTTTTGACTAGGTTGGAAGTTTTCATGATTCATTACTAATTTGTGTAGATACTTGATTAGATGCAGTGTTAGTTTAGTATTTCGCATGGTTGTAACAATGTTATTCACAACGATTACACCATTTCCTGGTAACATTCCATCAACTAATACGACATGTACGGCTTTTTGATGAATTTACCCCCCAACAACCTATTATTCTAGAATCATTCTAAAAAAGCAATAGTTAATTGGTGATTTTCTATTTTCCTTTTATCACCACAACATATTTTTGTCACATACATTAGAGTAAAAAACTGCAACAGAAAAAGAGATAGCTTTGCCATCTCTTTTTCTGTTGCAGCTTCCTGTTATTAAGCCATACGTGAGGTTCTCCCTATATGACTTTTCGGTGTGTTTCTTTCTTTGACGTCTGATCGGTCTATAGACCGATCAGACGTTTTATATCAACTTGTATATCATTTATAAACAAAAATAGGTATCTTTTTTCCTATTACATTTTCTCTGGCGCAGATACACCAACTAATGCTAATGCATTTTGAAGTGTGATGCGTACTGCACGCATTAATTCGTAACGAGCTTTACTTAATTCTAAATTATCTTGGTTTAATACTTTTTCTGCATTGTAGAAGCTATGAAGCGTAGCTGCTAATTCAAACGCATAGTTTGTAATGCGGTGTGGCAGGCGCTTCTGCGCTGCTTCGGCAACTGCCGCTGGGAATTCACCAAGTTTTTTCAGTAAGTCTACTTCTTTTTCAGAAGCAACAAGTTTGTAGTTTACATCTCCGCCTGTAGTTAATCCAAGCTCTTCACCTTGACGAAGGATGCTGCATACACGTGCATGAGCGTATTGTGCATAGTATACAGGGTTTTCGTTAGATTTTGATACCGCTAAGTCCATATCAAAGTCTAAGTGAGAGTCACCGCTGCGCATTGCAAAGAAGTAACGCATTGCGTCCACGCCTACTTCTTCCATTAGCTCACGAAGTGTAACGGCTTTACCTGTACGCTTACTCATTTTTACTTTTTCACCATTTTGGTATAGTTGTACCATTTGGATGATTTCTACTTCTAACGTCTCTTTATCGTAACCAAGCGCTTGAATTGCAGCTTTCATACGAGGAATGTAGCCGTGGTGGTCAGCACCCCAAATGTTGATTAATTTATCAAATCCGCGCTCTAATTTATCACGGTGATACGCGATATCTGGCGTTAAGTATGTGTAAGAACCATCATTTTTAATTAATACACGGTTTTTATCATCACCATAAGTCATAGAACGGAACCAAGTTGCTCCATCTTCTTCAAATATTTCATCACGCTCTTTTAATACTGCAAGAGCTTGATCAATCTTTCCGTTTTTGTATAGTGATGTTTCAGAGAACCATACATCAAACTTAACACGGAAGCTTTCTAAGTCTTTTTGAAGTTTTGCTAATTCGTATTTCAAACCGTACTCACGGTAGAATTCATAGCTTTCTTTCTCATCAGCTTTTGCATAACGGTCGCCAAACTCTTCAGCTAAGCGTTGTCCGATTCCGATGATATCCGCACCATGGTAGCCGTCTTCTGGCATTTCTTTTTCTAAACCTAATGCTTGCATGTAACGAGCTTCAACAGAAAGCGCTAAGTTATGAATTTGGTTACCAGCGTCGTTGATGTAGTATTCACGAGATACATCATATCCTGCTTTAGCTAATACGTTACATAACGTATCACCTACTGCCGCACCACGTGCATGTCCTAAGTGAAGGTCACCTGTTGGGTTTGCAGATACGAACTCAACTTGTACTTTTTCACCCTTACCAGTATCCGTCTCACCATAAGCCTCACCAGCATTAACAATTGCTGAGATTAGATCTGTTAAGTAGCTGTTATCCATGTAGAAGTTAATAAAACCAGGACCAGCAATTTCAATCTTTTCAATAGAAGCTTTTGCTTTATCGAAGTTTGCAATTAATTCTTCTGCAATCATACGAGGAGCTTTTTTTGCTACGCGCGCAAGCTGCATCGCCATGTTTGTAGAGAAATCACCATGTGTTTTATCTTTTGGAGATTCTAATACAACGTTTGGAATTTGTTCTTCTGTTGCTAATTCTGCTTTCAATACGGCAGCTTTAATTTCTTCTTTAATCAATTCTTTTACTTGTTCTAAAGAGTTCATTATTTTGCCTCCTTCAAATTAATCGTAATTGTATATCGGCCAGCTTCTTGTTCACCCAGAAGCAATGCGTACGTTAAAAAGAGTTGTCCTTTTTTCTTCTCGTCCGACCATTTAAAAAGAACGTTATCAGTTTTCGTTTGCAATGCAAACGTACCAAGCTCACTCGTATACGTACCAGTTGTCCATTCACCTTTCACATGCGTCTGACGCATCGAAACAGCACCTGAACGCATAATAAGAACTTGTTCACCTTGAATTTTAATGATTGTCTTTACTTCGCCTTGTTCGTTCGGCTCTTGAAACGTTACGTATGTACCTTGACCTTTTACATAGTATTGACCATTTGCCTCAAAAGCAACGGTCTCCTTTCGTGCCCCTTCACGGATTTCTGTTACGAAATGAACGTGTACTGGCAAGCCTGCAAGTTGTTTCTCCACGTCTTGCACACCTTTCAACATGTTATAGATATTAAATAAACTTTATAATAAATCACTTTTTCTATCATATCAAAAAAAACCTCTGTCTGTCTGCTGAAAAATCAGGAAAACCCTGTTTCAAAAAAACAATTTATAAAGATCTATCCCCTATGATAAAATATCTTTTAAATCTAAATTTTCTTTCATTAAAAGGAGATGTGAAAAATGATACCGCCAAAGTTAAAAAAGGGAGATGAAATCCGAGTTATTTCACCGTCTTCTAGTTTAAGTATTGTTTCAGATTATAACCGAAAGCTTGCTATGAAACGACTAGCAGCTATGGGATTTCGCGTTACATTTTCAAAAAATGCGGAAGAAATTGACCGTTTTACTTCCTCCTCTGTTTCTTCCCGTATCCATGATCTTCACGAAGCTTTCGCTGATCCAAGCGTAAAAGCAATCTTGACAACACTTGGAGGATATAATTCCAACGGGCTACTAAGCCATCTAAATTACGACTTAATTGGCAGCAATCCCAAAATTTTATGTGGTTATTCTGATATTACTGCTTTAGGTAATGCAATTTATGCAAAGACTGGTCTGATTACATATTCGGGTCCCCACTTCTCTTCATTCGGAATGGAGAAAGGGCTTGATTATACAATAGATTACTTTTTAAAATGCATGACTTCTGAAGAGTCGATAGAAATACAACCTGCTGAAACGTGGAGCGATGACCCTTGGTATATGGATCAAGAAAATCGAACTTTCTTCCAAAATGAAGGTTATATCTCCTTGCATGAAGGTGAAGCAGTTGGAAAAATTATTGGTGGTAATATGAGTACCTTTAATTTGTTGCAAGGCACAAAATATATGCCAAGCTTACGAGATAAAATATTATTTTTAGAAGAAGACTCTTTAACTGGAAAAGCTACAGTTAAAACTTTCGATCGTTACCTACACTCTCTCATCCAACAAACAGACTTTGAACATATAAAAGGCATTGTACTTGGAAGACTACAAAAAGATTCTGAAGCTGTCATAGAAGATATTCAAGAAATGACTTATTCAAAACAAGAACTGTCCCATATTCCTGTAATTGCAAATGCTAACTTTGGGCATACAACCCCAATTTTTACTTTTCCAATTGGCGGGCGCGCAAAAATTATTTCAAGTCAAACAAACACATCTATTACAGTTTTAACACATTAAAAAAGGAGCGCACAATTCGCTCCTTTTACACTTTCTGTAATTTCTTTAAAGCCCTTTCTGGGATTTCTTCTTTTGAAACTTCAGCCCAACCTTTCCCCTGCATGCCTTTCGCGTAAATTTTTATAAAATCACCTGAGTGCAATTGATGGTTCACCATCTTTTTAATTGTTTGCTGTTTCCCGTTCTCTGAGTAACCATTTAATGTATATAAATATTCATCGTCTATCTTCTCGCCCTTATTTATAACCGCATAATAATCTTGTATTTCTTTATTTGAAAAGAAGTTATCGACAAACGCCTGAACACCTTCTGTTTTTGTTTGTAAATAATACGCTGTACCACCTAAAATAATGGCAAATACAGCTAACACTTTTATTACCAATTTCATACATGGCCTCCTATTTATATATCCTTCTGATTAATCACATATTGATATCTGTATTATACAGAATGGGACATACTATACACCATTGAAATGTATTACACTTTCCTTACACAATTGTAAGGAAAAATATTTGTAGTATGTTCTTAATAAAAAAATTTTCCGTTTAAACAACTTTTGTATTATTATTGAATAATACAAATTTTTATAATAAATATCAAAAAGGAGACAGTTTTCAAATGGCTATCTTACAAGGTTTAGCACTACTACTCGTTGTACTTTTTCTTTTCACACTGTTTAGCTACCGTGCTCCTTACGGAATGAAGGCAATGGGCGCTTTGGCCAACGCTGCGATCGCAAGCTTTCTTATTGAAGCATTCCATCGTTATATCGGTGGAGAAATGTTTCATAACAGCTTTTTACAATCAGTTGGACAGGCCTCTGGTAGTATGAGCGGTGTCGCAGCTGCAATTTTGGTAGCACTCGCAATTGGTGTATCTCCTGTATATGCTGTTTTAATCGGTATTGCCACAAGTGGATTTGGTATTTTACCAGGCTTTTTTGCTGGTTATATTTGTGCCTTTGTCGTGAAATTTCTCGAGAAAAAATTGCCAGCTGGCGTAGAATTCCTTGCAATTTTATTCATTGCAGCACCTCTTTCACGCGGAATGGCTATGCTCATGGATCCCGTTGTAAATGCAACACTTGGAAAAATTGGTTCTATTATTTCAATTGCAACTACAGAAAGCCCGGTTATTATGGGGATTATGCTCGGCGGGCTCATCACAGTTATCTCTACATCTCCATTAAGCTCCATGGCTCTAACTGCGATGCTTGGTTTAACAGGTTTACCAATGGCTATTGGTAGTCTTGCAGTAGCAGCCTCTGCTCCAATGAACTTTATTTTCTTTAAACGTTTAAAGATTTGTTCAAAGAAAGATACAATCGCTGTCGCAATTGAACCATTAACACAAGCTGATATTGTCGCAGCGAATCCAATTCCAATTTATACAACAAACTTTGTTGGTGGTGCACTTGCTGGTATTATTACCTCCCTATTCCAACTTATAAACAATGCACCCGGTACGGCATCACCAATTCCAGGACTCCTTGTTCTCTTTGGATTCAACGATGGAATAAAAGTAGCGATTGCAGCTATATTATGTGGAATTGTTACCACAATTATCGGTTACATCGGAACTATTATTTTCCGTAAGTACCCAATTCGTTCCGCTGATGAAATTCGCGGAATCTCTACAGAAGAAAAAGTTGCATAAAAAAAGAGGAGCTAGCCCCACTAAATGGGACTAGCTCCTCTTTTAATACAGATTGTTTGCAGCTGGTTTTCGAATTTTAAAGAACGGTCGATATGTTGTGTCGAATCGTCGATATCGATGCTGCAAATCGGCTAGAATGCTCGGTGGCTTCGCTTCTTCCATTCTGAACGAGCCGTTTCCGCTTTTATTTTACCCAACCAAGAAGCATTTCCCGCACGAATTTGCTTGCTGCGATTGGTGTTTGATCACTATGATCATAGACTGGAGCTACTTCTACTAAGTCTGCTCCAACTACTTTTATATTTGAATTTGCAATTGCTACGATGGAATCTAATAGTTCTTTCGATGTGATACCACCAGCTTCTAATGTTCCTGTTCCAGGAGCATGCGCTGGATCTAATACGTCGATGTCAATTGTGACATAAACTGGGCGTCCTGCAAGCTTTGGTAATACTTCTTTCAACGGTTCTAACACGTCAAATTTGTATAGGTTCATGCCCACTTCTTTTGCCCATTCGAATTCTTCTTTCATTCCAGAACGAATTCCGAAAGAATATACGTTTTCCGGACCAATTAAATCGCACACTTTACGAATTGGTGTAGAGTGAGATAAAGGCTCTCCTTCATATGACTCGCGCAAATCAGTATGAGCATCCATATGAATGATTGCTAAATCCGGATATTTTTTTGCCATTGCCTTAAAAATTGGCCAAGACACTAGATGCTCACCGCCAAGACCTAGTGGAAACTTACCGGCATCCAATAGTTTTGTTACATATTCTTCAATCATGTCTATACTGCGTTGTGGATTTCCGAATGGTAGCGGAATATCACCAGCATCAAAATATTTTACATCTTCTAGTTCACGATCTAAATATGGACTGTACTCTTCTAGTCCAATCGATACTTCACGAATACGTGCAGGACCAAAACGAGAGCCTGGACGGTAACTTACTGTCCAATCCATTGGCATCCCATAAATTACGGCCTCTGCATCTTCAAAACTTGGATGACTTTTAATAAATACTTTACCTGAATAAGCTTCATCAAAACGCATATTCTTTTCCTCCTTATGTGGAACTTAAGGTATCCCAACCTTTCATTATTTCTCAAATTTGGAGTGCTATACTCCTCTTTCTCGATTTACCTCAATCTTCTTTTAGCGATAGAAGATTATTTTATTATAATAGCGTCAGCAGCTAGCATGTCCGTTCTATCGCACACCTTGAATGAGCTGCTTCCGCTTTTCTATTTGTCCAGCTGCTGCGGCTAGAATACTCGGTGGCTTCGCTTCTTCCTACGAGGCAAAAATCGCCTCTACGTCTGAAGCTCCATCCCCCTCCTATTCTGAACAAGCCGCCTCCGCTTTTCTATTTAAGTAAGTCTCCAACAAATTTCGGTAATACGAATGCTGCTTTATGCAGTTCTTTTGTGTAATATTTCGTTTCAATTTCGTGGAAACGCTCTTCGCTTACTTCTAATGGATCGTGCTCTTTAGATCCAATTGTAAATGTCCACATTCCACTTGGATATGTTGGGATATTCGCTGTGTATAAACGTGTAATTGGGAAGATTTCTTTAACGTCTTTAAACACAGTTGAAATTAATTCTGGTGTAAACCAAGGGTTATCCGTTTGAGCAACGAAAATACCGTCTGCTTTTAACGCTTTAGAGATTCCAGCATAGAATCCTTTTGTAAATAAGTTTACTGCTGGTCCTACTGGCTCTGTAGAGTCAACCATAATTACGTCATATTCATTTTCACTTTCCGCGATGTGTAAAAAGCCGTCTCCTACTTTCACTTCAACACGTTCGTTATCTAGAGCACCTGCAATTGATGGTAAGTACTGTTTAGAGTACTCGATTACTTTACCGTCGATTTCAACAAGTGTTGCTTTCTTTACACTTGGGTGCTTTAATACTTCACGGATTACACCGCCATCGCCACCGCCAACAACTAATACGTTCTCAGGGTTTGGATGTGTAAATAAAGGTACGTGCGCTACCATTTCATGATACACAAACTCGTCCTTCTCTGTTGTCATAACCATACCATCTAAAATAAGCATGTTTCCAAATTCTTCAGTTTCAACCATATCAAGCTTTTGAAATTCTGTTTGCTCCGTATGTAATGTGCGGTTAATACGCGCCGTAATTCCAAAATGTTTTGTTTGTTTTTCAGTGAACCATAGTTCCATCGTACAATCACGCCTTTCATTGCAAATTTATAATAGGGACATCATTAATGTCCCCTAACAAAAATAAAACAAAACATACAAAATGTATAGTTAAAAGTACAAAAATACCGAAAATATATTTTGGTAAAATTACTTTCGTTCGTAAATTGCAAAAACACTATATTTAACAATAAAGAAAACCCTTTCTTATGAAAGGGTTTCTGTCTCTGCGTTTATAGTTTCTTTAACAGGAAGTAAAATCATCACACAACCAACTAAAACAACAATTCCTCCAACTAAAAACGGACTTTGCGGTGAAATCGCATGACCGATAATTCCTGATAAAATTGGTGCAATTGCTCCGCCAAGCCAACGAACGAAATTGTATACGCCGGATGTAATAGATCTTTCATAAGGTGAAATATCCATGACATAGCTTGTATATAAAGCGTTATTTAGTCCAGATGCTAATCCTGATAATACAATAAGAACAATTTGTAACCACATAACTTTCACAAAGAATAATGCAATTAACAAAATCGCAAATACAAATAAACTAAAACGTAGCAATGCTTTCGGCTCATATTTACCTTCCAGTTTATGTGCTAATATCGCAGATCCGTATGCTAGCGCTAAACCCCATCCACAAAATACAAAACCGAGCTGAATTGCTGATAAATGCATAATAAGTGGTGAATATGCTAACACAAC
The DNA here is from genome assembly GCF_900107445.1 of Bacillus sp. 166amftsu. Taxonomy (NCBI): domain Bacteria; kingdom Bacillati; phylum Bacillota; class Bacilli; order Caryophanales; family Bacillaceae; genus Bacillus; species Bacillus sp. 166amftsu. Next base: position 11,033 of record NZ_FNQA01000009.1, read on the forward strand.
GAAAAATCCATAATAATATAACATACCTGAAATAGCACCTTGCATAAACGGTTTATATTTAATCAAGTTAAGTAATTCCCCTACACCAGCTGCTTTACGCTTTACTTTTCGCTCCGGTTCTTTTACAAAAAAGAAAACAAGAATAAATGCTAGTAAAATTAAAAGACTTGTCGCGAAAAATGGATAACGCCAAGAATATCCGCCGAGTAAACCACCTAATAATGGACCACCGGCCATCCCTAAACCGATTGCCGCCTCATATAAACCAACCGCTTCATGTACTTCTTTACTAAGTGCAATTAATAATGTCATCGCTGTTGCGAAGAACATTGCATTACCTAATCCCCATCCTGCACGGAAAAGAGATAACTGTGTAATTGTTTGTGATACACCGCATATAAAAGCGAACACAGTTACAATTGCGAGACCAATCGTCATCATTCTCTTATCACCAAACCGCGCTGCGAATAAACCAGCTGGCAGCATCATAATTGCCATCGTTAAAATATAAGCTGTAAATAACATCTCCACTTGCCAATGTGTTGCCCCTATCTTCTCAGCAATAATGGGCAAAATAGGATCGACTACTCCGATGCCTGAAAAGGCAAGAAAAGTAGCCAACACTGTAATTAATCTTCCGAATTTTTGTTGGCTCTCCATATTCATTACTCTCCTTTTGTTTCATCCAAAAATCTAGTTGCACGCTCTAAACTATTCTCTAATTCTGCTTTCACGCGCTCCATTTGTTTCATTTTTGTATCTAGCGTTTGTACTTGTTTCTCGAGCATATTCTTAATTTCTCGAATCACATCGCGATCACGTGGATTGTCACTATTTCGTCTTTGCTCCATGCGCTCTTTTAACGATAAGAAATGCTGCATTTCTTGAAGTGTGATTCCTAGTACTTCTTTCGCCTCTACAATCTTTTTAATACGGACAACATCCTCATCCGTATAAAGGCGAATGTTTCCTTCACTGCGCTCCGGTGGATGAATTAAACCAATTTCCTCATAATAACGAAGTGTACGTTTTGTTAAACCAACTTGCTTTGTTACTTCATCGATCTTATACATGTATATTCCCCCTTCCATCACATTATTACATTTTACGTTAACGTTAACTTTTATGCAACTGTTATGTTTTTGTAAATGTTTGGCATATAGATTGTATTTTATTCACTACAGTTTCATAATGAAAGAAATGAACTTATAAGGAGATTTTCAAATGAAACAACCACTTATTTTTGCCCATCGTGGAGTTAAAGGTACACATCCAGAGAATACAATGATCGCTTTCCAAGAAGCGGAGCGCGTTGGTGCCCACGGCATCGAACTTGATATTCACCTTTCGAAAGATGGTGAGCTTGTTGTAATTCACGATGAAACTGTTGATCGTACAACAAATGGAACTGGATTGGTCTCTGAAAAAACAGTAGCAGAATTACAAGTTCTTGATGCGGGTAGCCATAAAAATCCTTCTTTCCACGAAGCGAAAATCCCAACCTTACGTGAAGTATTCATTTGGTTATCTACGACAAATTTACAGTTAAACATTGAACTAAAAACAGATGTAATTCACTATCCAAATATCGAGGAGAAAGTTGTGGATCTTGTTCGTGAATATCATCTTTCTAATCAAATTATATTCTCATCTTTTAATCATGAATCTGTTTCTTCTCTTGCAGAACTCGCACCTGAAATTCCAAGAGCCATCTTATATGATGAACCAATTGCCGATCCACTTGCTGAAGCGAAGAAAAGAGAAGCAGCCGGATTACACCCTAACTTTCAGCTACTAACAAAAGAATTTGTGCAAACTGCACAGCAGCAAGGCTATGTATTCCGCCCCTATACAATCAATGAATATAAAGATTTACAAACTATGATTGATTACGGCGTAGATGTTATTATTACAGATTGGCCTATGCGTGCTTTTGAGCTCCTTTCTTAAGAAAGGAGCTCTTTTTTGTTTTGTGTTTAAAATACGAAAAAACCCTCAATACTAGTATTAATCGACGAGGGATTCCTGCCCTTGAATAGCAAGGTAAAAGTATATGATGAGGGGGATGAAAAAGATGGGCCAAACTGTAAATCCAAAACTTCAAAAATATAAACGTCTTTTCTTCACCGCACTTTTTTCATGCGTACTTTTTTTCGTTTTTTCTTTTTTTATTATCATCATAGCAGCAAAGATTATGGGGCCACCTCCCATCGTCGTTCCGCAAACAAGCACCTTTTATGCGAATGATGATACTGTAATGGGACAAAGTAATGGGATACAAAAACGCTATAGCGTATCTCTTGATCAAATTTCTCCTTATATAAGAAAAGCGACACTTTCTATCGAAGACCAACGATTCTATGATCATCATGGCTTCGATATAAAACGAATTATCGGCGCAATCATTGCCGATATAAAAGCAATGGCAAAAGTTCAAGGTGCTAGTACCATTACGCAGCAATACGCCCGTAATCTATATTTAGATCATGATAAGACTTGGAAACGAAAAGCATTAGAAGCAATATATACGATTCGTCTTGAGGTCAATTACAACAAGAATCATATTTTAGAAGGGTATTTAAATACGATTTATTACGGACACGGTGCTTATGGTATTGAAGCCGCTTCTCGTCTTTACTTTAATAAATCTGCTAGTGACTTAACATTAGCAGAGGCAAGTATGTTAGCTGGTATCCCAAAAGGTCCCAGTGTATACTCTCCCTACTTAAAGGAAGAACGGGCAAAAACACGACAATCAATCATTTTAGATGAAATGGTAGAGCAAGGTTATATTACAAAGGGGCAAGCATCCTCTGCAAAAAAAGAGAAGCTTACGTTTGCTTCATTAGAAACAAAAGAAGTAGCACAAATAGCCCCTTATTTCCAAGACGCTGTGCAAAACTCGCTTCTTCACGACGTTGGACTAGATGAACAAACATTGCACCGTGGTGGGCTTCGTATTTACACCACGCTTGATCAGAAGCTACAAACAATAGCGGAGCAAGCTGTAAAAGATACGATTCCGGAAACGACAAATATACAAACGGCTCTTATTTCAATGAATCCGAAAACAGGAGAAGTAGCAGCTCTTGTGGGCGGAAAAGATTATAAAGAGAGTCAATTTAACCGAGCGACTCAAGCATCTCGCCAACCAGGATCCACCTTTAAGCCGTTTCTATATTACGCTGCACTTGAAAAAGGATTTACACCAGCAACTCGCTTAAAAAGTGAATATACAGTATTTACATTAGGCGACGGTGTTTCTAAATATAAACCAAAAAATTATAAAGACTACTATGCCGATGATTTTGTAACGATGGCCCAAGCTCTTGCAGTATCAGATAACGTATATGCCGTGAAAACACATTTATTTTTAGGAGAAGACTCCCTTGCGAAAACCGCTAAACAATTTGGTATTACAAGTTCACTAAAAGATGTACCATCTCTTGCACTTGGTACTTCCCCTGTAAAACCAATTGAAATGGTAAGTGCGTATAGCATGTTTGCGAACGGCGGGAAGCAAGTTAAACCCACCCTTATTCGCCGCGTTGTCGATAACGAAGGAAACATTTTATATGATGCGCATTTAGAAAGTAAACAGGTGCTCGATAAAAACAATACGTTTGTAATGGAAGAGATGATGACGGGAATGTTCAATAAAAATTTGAGTGGCTATGCCTCCGTTACAGGACAATCCCTTCTTCAAAAACTATCGCGCACATACGCAGGGAAATCTGGATCCACAGAAACGGATAGTTGGATGATTGGCTTTACTCCGCAAATTGTAACCGGTGTTTGGGTCGGGTACGATCAGCCTAAATCCATCTCAAATCCGGCAGAGCAAGGATACGCCAAGAAGATTTGGGCCGATACAATGGAAAAAGGGCTAGACGGTCAGCCTAAAAAAGATTTCAAACAACCAAGTGACGTCGTTGCTGTAAATATCAATCCCGAAAATGGAAAAATCGCAACGAAAGGCTGTCCTGCTTCTGTGAAAATGTATTTTACAAAAGGAACCGAACCGACTGAATATTGCATGGCTCATGTTGATGACAAAGAAGAATTCGAGAAGGCTAGTAAAGAGAAGAAAAAAGAAAGCTGGTGGAAAAGATATTTTCCATGGTAAAACATAGCAACGTTCCAACAATATACAACATAAAATATTAAAATAAAGGCTACCAGGAATTCCTCTGGTAGCCTTTAACTTTATTCTCCTAATAATGCATGGCGCAATTCTTCACTAGATTCGTTCCAAATTGCTTCATTATGCTCTTTCAAGAATGTTCCAAGCACCTTTTTAGATGGCTCATCCATATGATCAACCATGATGTGACGTTTTAATGATTTATCCATCTTGTTTACGTGCTCTGGAAGTGATTTATAACCACGGCGAATTTCACGGTCAACTGTCATTTCACAAGCTGTTACACCTGCATAATAAGCACCTTTTACTGTTCTCTCAATCGTTACCCACACAAGCCAATATGGTTTGCCGTTTGGAACCTCATCTTTGTTTGTTAAAAACTTAATCCCTTTTTCCACAGTACTACGCGCGTGCATTGCACCAATATCAACAAATGCATTTTGTTCCATTACATCTACAAAAACAGGTGAAATATTTTCTAAGCTCAGCGCTCCAACACCGAAACCACCATGTCCATCTGTCGAATCGTTCTTCACGATATTAAAACCGATTTTTTTCTTCTTCTCTGTCATATGTAAACTCCTCCTCACTCATTTACTATATAAGGCCGAATATAGGCGCAATTATACTTTCTAAAAAACCTAGTACGTGCGGAATTACCACTTGGAAGATCGGCTGAATAGTATAGCGATCAAGCGGTGTAATAACAAGAATTAATAAAGCGATCGCTCCATATCTCTCATATTGCGTCATTTTTGCACGAATATTTGCTGGTGCTAAATCTTCAATCACACGATATCCATCAAGCGGTGGAATCGGTAATAAGTTGAAAACAAGTAGAACAATATTAAGAGTAATAAAAATTTGAAAGAATTGACGTAATGTATCTGCCACCGCAAACGGAATAGCGTTTAGCACTCCAAATCTTATCAGGCTGTACCAAATAATTAAGCCTATAGCACTTAAAATAAAGTTACTAATCGGTCCTGCAATCGATACTAAAACACCCGCAAGACGTGGTTTTTTAAAGTTATATGGATTAACAGGTACTGGGCGTGCCCAACCAAATCCAATAATTAATATGGCAATCATCCCAATTGGGTCCAAATGAGACATTGGCGACAACGTTAAACGTCCCTGTCTTTTCGCCGTATCGTCTCCAAACTTGTATGCAACATATGCATGCGCAAATTCATGCACAGACAATGCAATAATAATAGCCATTGCTACCAATGGTATTTGGTGCAGTGGATATACAAAGAAATTCTCCATACTTCATCTCCTCTTCATTATGTCAAAAAAAGAAAATATTTGTTTTTCTGATTGTTCTTCTTCATAATCCGTTATAATAAGATTGTAACTTACATAAAAGGAGCGATTGTACATGCCATACGTAACAGTGAAAATGCTAGAAGGACGCACAGAAGAACAAAAGAAAGCTCTTGCCGAGAAAGTAACAGCAGCAGTAAGCGAAACAACTGGTGCTCCAGAAGAAAACATCGTTGTTTTCATCGAAGAAATGTCTAAAAATCATTATGCAGTTGGCGGAAAACGCTTAAGCGACAAATAAATTCAGGTTTCTTTCATAAGAAGCGGTCCTATGACTGCTTCTTATTTCTTTCCTTCTAATAACTCAATAATTTTTTCTTTATATTTTCCTTTTCTTCCATCTTCATAGATTAAATCATGTGGATAGAAGAGTTTTTGATCTGTTCTCTTCTTACCTGTAATCGCTTCTACAATATCAGATTCACGTGAAAGCTCCCTGAGATCTCCATTCGGCATAAGAAGTAAGATTGGAAGCCGCTCTTCTTCTTCTCCAGCACGGTAAAAGTCATACGGTAAGTCCGATGTTGAATCCACAACTAAATAGTACTCTGGATCGAGCCCAATCTTTTTAAATAAGCGACTTAATTCCATCCAATTATCTAAACCATGATTCTCTGTAAATTCTACATATTTAAAGAGATTTCGGTTCATAAATCGGCGACATAAATCACTTAAAATTTGATCTTCCTCATCTTGCCATACTTGGAAGTAGTAACACATTACATTCTCATCTAGCTTTAAATAATCCTCTACCGTTACTTCTTCTTCAAATAAAGAATAGAAATGTACAGGATGATACTTAAATGTGTAATACTGCTCATGCAATGTTTTTGCACGGTGTAAAATTTTTGTTAAAATCACTTCTGCACTGCGCGTTACTGGATGGAAATATACTTGCCAGTACATTTGATAACGGCTCATAATATAATGCTCAACAGCGTGCATACCACTATTTTTAATCACTACTTGATTTCCGTATGGGCGCATAACACGGAGTATACGTTCCATATCAAAATTCCCGTACTTCACGCCAGTAAAATAGGCATCTCTTAACAAATAATCCATACGATCCGCATCAATTTGGCTAGAGATCATACTAATCGCTAATTTATTATCAGACGTTTTTGCAATGACATCTGCTACTTTTTGCGGAAACTCCTGATCTACACGGCTTAATACATCATTGATTTCCGTATCACCAACAATAATTTTTTGTGTAAACTTCTCATGATCTAATGAAAAAACCTTTTCAAATGAATGAGAAAACGGGCCATGTCCCACATCATGTAAGAGTGCTGCACATAAACATAACAATCTATCTTCTGCATTCCAATTTGGTCTGCCATCAAACACATCATCAATCATACGACGAATAATCTCATATACACCTAATGAATGAGTAAAGCGACTATGTTCCGCACCATGAAATGTAAAAAATGTCGTTCCAAGTTGTTTAATACGGCGCAAACGTTGAAATTCCTTCGTTCCGATTAAATCCCAAATGACGCGATCGCGCACATGTACATATTTATGTACTGGGTCTTTAAACACTTTTGTTTCGCTGAGTTTGTCGTTTAAATATACCAATATCGACACCCTCCTTCCTTACTGCATTCTTACTTTATATTATAAACGAAATAGGAGACAGAAAGAAACGAAAGACTGTGTAAATCATTGAACTCCCCCTACTTCACTTTGTTTAGAGAAGATGATTTTCTCTGTTGAAATGATAAATTTGCTGTTATATAAAGAAAAATCACCTTCGTAAAAGCAAAAGTGATTTTCTTTATATATTATTTTCCTAAAACAAACTCAGCAACTTCGTCTAGGATCATTTCTTTACCAAGTGGGAAGTACCCTTTGTTTAGGTCTTCATTCTTAATTGTGAATACGTGGTTGTTCTTAACAGCATTCATGTTTTTCCAAATTGTTTCTTCTTGGAATTCTTTTAAGCGCTGAGAACCATCGCCAGTTGTGAATACGAATAAGTAGTCTGGATTGTAATCAATTAGCGCTTCTTTTTGTACTTGTACGAGCGGCTTATCAGTTGGTGTACCTTTAACTGCTGGTAATTTTAAATCTTTAAAGAGTACACTACCGTAACCGTAGTCACCGTATACGCGGAATGCATTTGGATATGCAGCCATCTTCATGAATGTCGCATCGCCAGTTTTTGCAACGATTTTATCGTGTAATCCGCTTGCTTTATCATCATATTTCTTAAACCATGCAGTTGTTTCTTTTTCTTTACCGAAGATTTTACCTAACTCTTCAAACTTTGGACGCCATTGATCTAATGGAGTTTTTAGCATAACTGTTGGTGCAATTTTAGATAATTGATCATAAATTTTCTCTTGACGATCGTTCACAAGAATTAAATCAGGTTTTGCGGCAGCTACTGCTTCGATATTAATTTTATCTCCCCAAGCAGAACCAACTGGTTTTACACCTTTTAATTGATCTGCAATATGTGCATCAATTTTTTCCTGAGATGTATTCGCTGTAATAATAGGTTTCATACCAAAGATTAACAATTCTTCTGTTGAACCACTAAGGTCAGCAATTTTCTTTGGATTTGCAGGAATTTTAATTTCCCCTTTTGCATGTTGTACAGTGCGCTCTTCAACCTTCGCATCTGCTTTCTTTTCTTCTTTCTTATCAGAGGAACAAGCTGCAAATAGTACAGAAGTAACTACTAGTACCATTGCTAGAAATGCCACTTTGAATTTCTTCATATTTCCACTCCTTCTGGATGTATTTCTCTTATAAGTTACATATAACTATAAGAAACCATATACAACTATTAATTAATATATTCTTATTAAACATTGTTTATAACCCGTTCTAACGGGCGTTCAACTTCCCACCTTGAATGAGAAGCTCAACGTCCATTAGAATCCCTCCCCTCTATTAAAATAAGAGGGGAAGATTCCGTCTATGCTTTCTTACGTAACTGATTATTAACCATCATTAAGTCGTATGTTAAACAAATCGGCTTACAGTTTACAGGACATGGGACGATTTGCGCTTCAATTTCAAACACATTACGCAGTGTCTCACTTGTCATTACTTCATCTGGCGTTCCTTGTTTCATTAACTTACCAGCCTTGAGTGCAATCATATGATCTGAAAAACGAGATGCATGATTTAAATCATGAATAACCATAACAATCGTTCTGCCTTCTTCTTGATTTAATTTTTTCAATAAATTTAGTACTTCAAGTTGGTGAGCCATATCCAAGTATGTTGTTGGTTCGTCTAGTACGAGTAAATCCGTACCTTGCGCAAGAGCCATTGCAATCCAAACGCGTTGACGTTGACCACCTGATAAAGCTTCTGCTGGACGATTCGCAAATTCTGTCATTCCTGTCACTTCAAGCGCCCAGTGAATGTAACGGTAATCCTCTTCCTTCAATGTGCCAAATCCCTTTTGATGAGGAAAGCGGCCGTAAGAAACAAGTTCAAACACAGTAAGACCAGTTGGCACTTCTGCAGTTTGTGGCAAAATCGCCATTTTCTTTGCGATTTCTTTTGTTGGCTGTTTTTCGATTGCTTTTCCATCTAGGTAAACAGTACCTCGCTTTGCTTTCAAAATACGAGAAGCTGTTTTTAACAATGTGGATTTCCCGCACCCATTTGGTCCAATAATTGTTGTAATTTTCCCTTCTGGAATTTCCACTGATAATCCATCAATAATTAATCCTTCATTATAGCCAACAGATACCGAATCAACCGCTAAAGTTGCCATACAAAAAGCCTCCCTTTATTTTGTTCTCATAAGTAAATAAATGAAATATGGTGCACCAATTACAGAAATAACAAGACCGACTGGTATTTCTGATGTTGTTAATACGCTTCGTGAAATGAGATCTGCAAATAACAACAGGAATGTTCCAATTAATGCCGCTGTCGGCAACATAATTTGGTGCTTTCCACCAACGAGGCGCCTTGCTAAATGCGGTGCCATTAAACCGATAAAACCAATTCCACCCGCAACAGCAACGGATGCCCCGGCTAAACAAACAGCGATAAATAATAATTTACGTCTTTCTTTCTCGACATCTACACCAAGCCCAACCGCCGCTACATCTCCTAGGTTCATTACATTTAATACGTGTGCTTTACGAATCGCAATTGGTAAAAAGATAAGCATCCATGGAAGTACGCTTAATACGAATTTCCAGTCTGTTCCCCATAAGCTTCCCGCTAACCAAATCGTTGCAAAACGGAAATCATTCGACGTCATTTTCATTGAAAAAATTAAGCTAACTGCACTAAAACCAGCTGCTACTGCGATACCAACAAGTATTAAACGGGTTGATGAAACGCCGTCCTTCCATGCTAATACATAAATAATGACTGCCGCTACTATTGCACCCACTAATGCGAAAAATGGCAGAATGAATACAGACAACAGAGTACCGGTCCCTACTTTTCCAAAAAAGAAATATACGAAAACGACAACTGTCAATCCCGCTCCGGCATTAATACCGATAATTCCAGGATCAGCAAGTGGATTTCGTGATAATCCTTGCATAATTGCACCTGACATAGCTAATGCTGAACCAACTAATATAGCAATAACCATACGCGGCATACGAAACTCGAATAAAATGACTGACTGATCTTCCGCACCAAGTCCAACCAATGATTTTAATACATCTATTGGCGGAATTTTAAACGTTCCTGTATTTAAACTAATAAGAAATACTGAAATAATTAAACAAGATAAAATTGTTAAAACTGAAATGTTCTTTTTTGTTAAGACGGTTGTCTTCACATTTTTCCTCTCCCTTCATTACGCGCTAAGTAGAGGAAGAATGGCACCCCAATTAGTGCTGTAATCGCCCCAATTGGTGTTTCAAACGGCGGATTAATAATACGAGATAACATATCCGCACATTCAATTAACAATCCGCCTAATACAGCAGAACATGGAATAACCCATCTATAATCTGAACCGACAAGAAAACGTGTCATATGAGGGATTACAAGCCCAACAAATCCAACAGATCCTGCCATAGATACCGCTGAACCCGTTAACACAAGAACAAGCACAGTTCCGATAAATTTAATTAATGTTGTATTTTGTCCAAGCCCAATCGCAATTTCTTCACCGAAACTTAAAATTGTAATATATCTCGACATCATAATCGCGATAATGAGACAAACAAGTCCAATTGGCAGTAGCATATCGATACTCTGCCATTTCACACCAGCAACGCCGCCTGCATTCCACATGCTTACTTCTTGAGCAAGATTGAAATACAACGCAATTCCAGATGAAATAGCCCCAAGTAATGCACTAATCGCCGCTCCGGCTAACGCTAACTTAACAGGTGTTAGTCCACCTGGTGAAGAAGCGCCAATTCCGTATACAATGCTTGCACCAAATGCCGCTCCAACAAAAGAAGCGATAACAAACATTAAATACGGTGAATTAGGAAAAAATGCATACATAATTGCAATTCCAAATACTGCTCCATCAGTAATCCCCATTAATGATGGCGATGCGAGTGGATTTCGTGTCATTCCTTGCATAATTGCACCTGATACAGCTAAAAAGGCACCAGCAACAACACCACCAATTGCTCTAGGCATGCGCAACTCCCAGATTACATTATGATGCGTCAAAGAACCATCAAACTGAAAGACAGCTTGCCATACAGTTTTCAAACTAATATCCGCTGCACCAAATGAAATTGAGGTTGCCATGCTTAAAGCTAACAAAATTGTTCCTGCTATTAAAATAATAGAAGCAATAAGCGGTCTGCTCTTAATCTCTTTCACATTTGCTTCTTGTTGCTCAAAATTCCTCGCGCTTGCTTCCATCCCTCAACCACCCTAACCAACAACATATATTTAAGAAAATGAAATTCATTCTCAAGAAACAACAAAACAAGAAAATCGGGTTACCTACCTATTCTGATAATGATTCTCATAATCACACTTTCTATTCTACCTACCGTTATAAAAAGCTGTCAACCATTATTTTGCAATATAAAACTAATGTAATTAATATCAAACCAATACCATACTATGAAATTTATTCATTCATACATGTTTATTTCATTTCGTTATCCCAAAATAATTTTTAATTTTAACAATAAAAAAAGAAGAGTAAAATATTCACTCTTCTTCTTACTTATTTAATTTCGCCTCAATTTTCTTAATCAATTCATCTTCATTTGGTGCTGCAACTGGACGATTATTCACAAAAGCGAATGATTTTTTACGACCTGGTCCACAATAAGATTGACATCCAACCTCAATATTGGCACATGAATCTACTTTTTTGAGCTTTGGTATCAAGGTCTTAATGTTCGTCGCCTGACAATCATCACACACACGAAATTCGTTTCCCATTTGATATAACACTTCCTCTATTTTAAACTTTTCACAAGTACATTTAACAATAAACACTAAATGGTATTTTACCGTTCTTTGGGGCTTGATGCAAGTTTTCTCCTATGATTTCCCACAATAGAAAGCCTTACTTCCTCCTTCATTTTTCCCTTTATGAACGCCCTTCATTCGTATACCCATTTCTTACTTCCATCGAAATCTACCATATTTTTAAAAGCTTTGTATAAAAGCATTTTCTTTTGTCCATTATAAAAATAGGAAGTTTATAAAAAGAAAGGGAGTTGAATCTATGAAAGTAAGACAAGATGCTTGGACAGACGAAGATGATTTATTACTTGCTGAAACCGTACTGCGTCATGTTCGAGAAGGAAGCACACAATTAAATGCCTTTGAAGAAGTTGGAGATCAGCTAAATCGCACCTCAGCTGCTTGTGGTTTTCGTTGGAATGCAGTTGTTCGTTATAGCTATGAACAAGCTCTGCAACTAGCAAAAAGACATCGAAAAGATAAAATGCGTGCTGCTAGTGGTGAACAGGCCAAAAAACGCCTTCTTTATACACCACCAGCTTCAGCAGCCATTCCTACCCATGATGAGGAACCTGCTATACAAACGGCTACTCCATATCCAGAGCAAACTGTTTCTAAAACTTCTATTACAATGCAAGATGTCATTTACTTTTTACAAACAGTTGGGTCTTCAAACATGAAAGTAACAGCGCTTGAAAACGAGAATACGAGATTAAAACAAGAAATAAAAGCACAAATACTTCGCAATGAAGAATTAGAAAAGAAACTAGAAAAACTAGAGCAACAATCTAATACAGTACAAGAAGATTACGAAACGCTTATGAACATTATGAACCGTGCTCGTAAATTAGCATTAATGGACGATGAAGAGCCCACACCAACCTCGTTTCGCATGGATCGAAACGGCAATTTAGAAAAAATTGCAGAATAAAAAGGATGCGCTAACCGCATCCTTTTTATTTTGTTATAATAAAGATTGTCATTTTATAAATAAGGGGTTAGTTATATGGGCAATTCCCGTTCGATTTTATCTCAACCAGAGTGGCGTATTGTGGATCAGTCTAGTTTAGGACCTACCTTCCATGCACTTCAATCATTCGCTATGGACGATACATTGTGCACAGCAATTGGAAATGGTACATCTGCTTCGACAATGCGCTCTTGGGTTCATCACAATACAATTGTTCTTGGTATTCAAGATTCTCGGCTTCCTCATTTACAGGAAGGAATCTCTTTTTTAAAACAGAAGGATTTCAATGTCATTGTTCGTAATTCAGGTGGTCTTGCAGTCGTACTTGATGAAGGGGTTTTAAATGTATCGCTTCTATTTCAAGAAACGGAAAAAGGAATTGATATCGACCTTGGATACGATACAATGTGGCATTTAATTAAAGAAATGTTAAAAGATTACGATGTTGATATCGAGGCAAAAGAAATTGTTGGCTCTTATTGTCCCGGCAGCTATGATTTAAGCATTCGTGATCAAAAATTCGCAGGTATTTCACAGCGCCGCATTCGTGGAGGTGTAGCTGTACAAATTTACTTATGCGCTACAGGAAGCGGTTCTGAACGTGCGGCACTTGTTCGAGATTTTTACAACTTAGCAATTCAAGGAGAAGAAACAAGATTCACGTATCCTGAAATTGTACCGAGTACAATGGCTTCTTTATCTGAACTACTTGGCGAAACAATTACAGTTCAAGATTTAATGATGCGTTTATTCAAAACATTGCAACATTTCGCACCCAAATTAACACCATCGCAATTAGCAGTAGATGAAATTCCTTTATACGAAATGAATTTACAACGTATCATTGATCGTAACAATAAAGCACTTGGTCTTGAAAAGTAAGAAAAGCCCCGCTATGATAGCGGGGCTTTTCAATTATAGTGCTTGAGCTGCTGTAATTAGAGCTAGCTTGTACACTTCTTCTTCGTTACATCCGCGAGATAAATCGTTTACCGGCATGTTTAAGCCTTGTAAGATTGGTCCCACTGCTTCGAAGTTACCTAAGCGTTGTGCAATTTTGTAACCGATATTACCAGCTTCTAAGCTTGGGAATACGAATACGTTAGCATCACCTTTAATAACAGAACCCGGTGCTTTTTTCTCAGCTACAGATGGTACGAACGCAGCGTCAAATTGGAACTCACCGTCTAATGTTAATTCAGGAGCCATTTCTTTTGCAATACGAGTTGCTTCTACAACTTTTTCTGTTTCTGGAGATTTCGCAGAACCTTTTGTAGAGAAGCTTAACATTGCAACACGTGGATCGATGCCAAATAACTCAGCAGTTTTCGCACTTTCAATACCAATTTCAGCTAAATCTTGGCTGTTTGGTGCAATGTTGATTGCGCAATCAGCGAATACATACTTCTCATCTCCACGTACCATGATGAATACGCCTGAAGTTTTTGTAACGCCTGGTTTTGTTTTAATAATTTGAAGTGCTGGACGAACTGTGTCAGCTGTAGAGTGAGCTGCACCACTTACTAAACCGTGTGCTTTGCCCATGTATACAAGCATTGTACCAAAGTAGTTTTCGTCTTTTAAGATTTCACGAGCAGCTTCTTCTGTTGCTTTACCTTTACGGCGTTCCACGAAAGATGCCACCATTGCATCCATTTCTTCGTATGTAGCTGGGTCGTAAATATCAACGCCTGCTAATGTTAAGTTCATACTAGCAGCTTTTGCGCTAATTTCTTCTTTATTACCAACTAAGATTGGTTTTACTAATTCTTCTTTTGCTAAACGCTCTGCAGCGCCTAAAATTCTTTCATCAGTTCCTTCAGGAAGTACGATCGAAATGCCTTTTCCTTGAACTTTTTCTTTTACTGTTGTAAATAAATTGCTCACGAATAAACCCTCCTACAAATGTTAAAAAACTCTATCTTTAAGAATACTTCTTTTCATCTATATTTTAAACTTATAGCGCCTAAAAAATAGGGAAAACAAAAATGATTATATTTTCGTAAAATTCAGCCTCGTCAAATTTCTATTTTGATGGAAAACCTTCCTTTTTAGATGGAACAGAGCATCCGTCTATGCATAGCAGCAATCAGGACTTTTTGCCCTATGCCAAGTGAAAACAAAATGGATTTATATACTCCGCTAGCTAGCATTATTAATTGTGACAATTTTATGCATCAAAGCTTTACATGGGTGACTTTAAAACTATATATGCTATAGTTAACGTGTAAAATATCATTAACTGAGGTGAAAGAAATGAGTGAAGCAGCAAAAACGTTAGATGGTTGGTATTGTTTACATGATTTACGCTCTATCGACTGGGCAGCATGGAAAACATTATCTAGTGATGAACGTGGACAAGCAATGTTTGAATTTTTAAACGTCATTGAGAAATGGAACAAAGTTGCGTCTGCAAAGCAAGGCAGCCATGCAATGTATACAGTTGTTGGTCAAAAAGCTGATATTATGTTTATGATTTTACGTCCAACAATGGAAGAGTTAAATGAAATTGAAACAGAATTAAATAAAACAACATTAGCTGAATATATGATTCCTGCATACTCTTACGTATCTGTTGTTGAACTAAGTAATTACCTTCCAGCTGATGAAGATCCATACCAAAACCCGCAAATCCTAGCACGCTTATACCCTGAATTACCAAAAGCAAATCATATTTGCTTCTATCCAATGGACAAGCGTCGTCAAGGTGATGATAACTGGTACATGCTTCCGATGGAAGAACGTAAAAAACTAATGTACAGCCACGGGAAAATTGGTCGTCAATATGCAGGAAAAGTGCGCCAAGTCATTACTGGTTCTGTTGGCTTCGATGATTACGAGTGGGGTGTAACACTATTTGCTGATGACATTCTTCAATTCAAAAAGCTTGTATATGAAATGCGCTTTGATGAAGTGAGTGCTCGCTATGGTGAATTCGGAACATTCTTCGTTGGTAACATCTTACCAAGTGAAAAAGTAGCAAAATTTTTATACGTATAATAAGAAAAAGGAACGAATTCCGTTCCTTTTTCTTATTCTCCAACAAAAACTCTTCAAAAACCCCTATTTTCACTAAATTTGCACAACATCAGACAAAAATCCTTCAAATTTCCCATTAAATCATAACATTGTTATATTAAAAATTATGATAAAATAATACGGGCTATATGCCAATAACGATGCGAAGGTGATAATGTATATGAGGAAAATTTCATCTATTTTACTAGTGTTTCTATTGTCGTTTTCTTCCTTAGGAGTAACAACCTCCCATGCCGAAGAGAAAATACACATAGAAGCTGCCGCTGCTATTCTTTTTGATGCAGATACAGGCAAAATACTGCACGAACAAAACCCCGATGAATTACTAGCTGTTGCTAGCATGTCAAAACTTATGGTTATTTACTCCGTTTTAGAAGCTATTAAAGAAGGAAAAATCACTTGGGATACAAAAGTAAACATCTCTGATTACGCTTATGAAATTTCCCGTAATAATGATTTCTCCAACGTTCCTTTCGAAAAAGGCCGACAATATACAGTTAAAGAATTGTATCATTCTATTGTTATCTTCTCTGCAAATGGATCTAGCATTGCGCTAGCTGAACTGCTTGCAGGAAGTGAAAAAAACTTCTTAAATCTTGCAAATGAACATGCAAAAAAACTAGGGTTAAAGAAATATAAATTTGTAAATGCTACTGGATTAAATAATGCTGATTTAAAAGGAAAACGTCCCGAAGGAACAGATCCGAATGGAGAGAATTCCTTATCAGCTCGTGACATGGGTATTCTATCAAAAGCAATTATTACAAAGTATCCAGAAATGTTAGAAGATACAAAACAAAGATTTAGAAACTTCCCGGATAACCATCCAAAACCAATTCGCATGGAAAACTGGAACTGGATGCTACCAGGTGCCGCTTTTGCTTACGAAGGAACAGATGGTTTAAAGACAGGAAGTTCAGATACAGCTGGGTATGGGTTTACAATTACTGCAAAACGCGGGGACTTACGTCTTATCTCCGTTATTATTAAAACAAAATCAATGGATGAACGTTTTACAGAATCCCGTGCGTTAATTGATTATGGTTTTAATAACTTTGAAAAACAGAAATTAAAAATAGATAAAAACAATACAATTTCTGTTATAAAAGGAAAAGAAGATAATGTAACTGTGACACCTGAAAAAGAGATAACGGTAATCACAAAAAAAGGAAGTAAACCACCTTATCAAATTTCTACTGAGGCAGATAAGTCACTTGCCGAAGATGGAAAATTAGTTGCACCAATCAAAAAAGGTGAAAAAGTAGGTTCACTCATTTTAGAATCAACTGATCAACATGGATTTTTAGACGGAAACAAGAAAATGAAAATCACTGCAAAAACAACAGAGGAAGTAGAAAAAGCAAATTGGTTCGTTTTAACAATGCGATCAATCGGTGACTTCTTCTCAAATATGTGGTCAAAATTATTTTGATAATAAAAAGCTAGCATTGCTAGCTTTTTTTATTGCATTTCTCCCTCTAACACTAAAAATTACTCCCCCTAAAACTTTGTTTGGTTGTCATATCTGAGCCCTTTTCCTCATACGTATGAACTAGTAATTGTTCCACACTTCATCTAGAAATAAACCTCTTTCTCAAGTGCATTTCAAAAAGAGGGGTGAAACATAATGGGCGTTATCAACTATACAGAAGAACATGTAAAATTATTAGCTAGACTCATGCGTGCCGAAGCCGAAGGAGAAGGTCAACAAGGCATGTTGATGGTTGGAAACGTTGGTGTAAACCGCGTTCGAGGGAATTGTTTAGACTTTAAAAACATACGTAATTTACAACAAATGGTTTTTCAAAGTCCTGGTGGTTTTGAAGCAACTCAGAAAGGTTATTTTTATCAACGCGCACGTGAACAGGACATTGCCCTTGCAAGGCGTACAATTCAAGGACAACGTTTTTGGCCTGCAAATTTTGCTTTATGGTTCTTTAGGCCCGAAGGTGCTTGTCCACCAACTTGGTACAATCAACAAAATTCTGGACGATTTAAAAGACATTGCTTCTTCCAACCATCCGGTGAGGACTGTCCAGGGGTATATTGAGGAATGAAAATAAGGAGGGATTTTTGAATGGCACAGCAACAAAATCCATACTATGGAACAGGTTTCTATCAACCTTCAGGGGGATATATGCAACCTCAACAACAAATGACGCCGCAACAGCAAGCGGCGCAACAACAGGCAATGCAACAACAGGCCACACAAGCACAACTTGCAGCATCCCAAGGTATGCTCCCACTAGAGCAATCGTATATTGAAAACATCCTCCGCTTAAACAAAGGAAAACCTGCAACTATTGTTATGACATATGAGCGCGGTAGTTCACTTGGCACGCAATCTTATACAGGGATTATTGAAGCAGCTGGACGTGATCACATTGTCATCAGTGACCCGAAATCTGGAAAACGATACTTACTCCTTATGATTTACTTAGATTATGTAGAATTCCCTGGAGAAATTACGTATTTACCTAGCCAACCTGCAACTTATGCTCCAAGATAAAAACAAAAGCTGGCAAATGCCAGCTTTTGTTGTGTTTTATAACCCCTTTACAACTGCAGTTCCTACTAAAATCCAACCAATAATAAAGGCTATCCCACCAAGAGGGGTAATCGGACCAAAAAACTTAATGCCTGTCGTACTTAATGCATACAAGCTTCCTGAGAACATAATAATTCCAGCCACCATAAACCAACCTGCTGTACTTAATAGGGAAGATTGGATCTTATCCATTAATAATGCAACAACGAATAAGCCCCCAGCATGAAACATTTGATATGTAACACCTGTTTTCCAAACCTCTAACATTTTTGCGGAAATCTTATTTTCTAAAAAATGTGCCCCGAGAGCGCCTAATGCTACAGATAGTCCAGCTGCAATACAACCTAATAAGAAGAAAATTTTCATTGGAATTCCCCTTTTTATCTTTATGATAAGAAATTTTCACATATAAGCCAACAATTTAGCCTTTAAAAATCAAATAAAGAATTACCGTTTGCATCAGCTTCTTTCATATATACAGGTTCTCCCGAAGAAATAGGTGCAACCTGCTGCTGAGCCATCGTCATCGGATGCGATGTTATAGCTTGTGATTGTAGTTTTGGCTCCACATATGCAGAAGTTTCAACCTGTTCATCTAATAATAAATCACATAAAGCACGAACAACTAAAAGATGTTCTTTCGATTTCTGTCCTTCACTACTTTTTGCTTTCGCAATTTCATTTGCCATTTTATTTAAAATCTTATCGCTAGATACTTGCATTCCTTGTCACCTCGTACTTTGTAGTTCTTTCTCAAATTGTCCCAGCTTCTCTACTGGACCAAATACTATTATCATATCATGTTCTTGTAGTTTTTCCTGCCCTGTTGGATTATGAATAATATTTCCACCCCGTAAAATCGCTAAAATTGTAACATCAAATTGCTTTCTTACATTGCTTTCTATCAACGTTTTTCCAATTAAAAGAGACTTCTCACCAATTTCAACTTCTTCTATTGCAAAAGCCTGTTCAGTTCCATAAAGCACCGTATCAATGTAATGAACCGTTAATGGATTTGCGATTCCTTTTGCAATATGAATTCCAGCCATACTAGATGGATTAATCACTTTACTAGCACCAGCACGCCGTAATTTCCCTTCCGTTTCTGTTTTTTCAGCTCTAGCCACAATTTTAATCGTACTATTTAGCCCTCTCGCTGTTAATGTAATGAATACATTTTCAGCATCATTCGCAACAATTGCCACTAAACCAGTTGCTCTCGTAATCCCTGCCTGATGTAACACCTGTTCTTCAGTCGCATCACCATGCACATATAAAAGCTTTTCTTTCTCTAGTACAGATTCCTCTTTATCAACAACAACAAATGGGATCTTCTTTCCCTGTAATTCGCGTACAACTTGAAGTCCTACTCTACCACAACCACATACGATAATATGATCTTGTAACTCCGCTATTTGTTTGTCCATTTTCTTCCTCCGCACTGCATGAAATAAATTCCCCTCAATAATCATTGCTGCTACTACCCCAATTGCATATGTAACAATCCCTACCCCAACAGGAATAATAAGAAGCGCAAAGATCTTCCCTGCCTGTGTCAATGGGACTGCATCTCCATATCCAACCGTCAGTACTGTAATCATTGTCATCCAAAAAGCTTGGAATAAACTAATCTCTTCTATTATCATAAATCCAATTGTCCCAAGGATTACAACAAAACACATACATATAACTGCAATCCATAGTTGTCTTCTTGCATTCATATTCTTCTTCAACTCTTTTCTCTATCTACAACCTTTGCCATAGGAAACAAAATACGTATATACTAGAAACGGAATCTGTGAAAGAGGTTGATAAAATGAAAACATTTTTTTCTGCCCTGCAGTGGGCCTTATTTATCTTAGCTGGGAGCCTTATTGTACCAATTAGTGTCGCTGCCAGTTATGGACTTGAAGGTGCTGAGGCTATTGCTTTTGTACAGCGAACGTTATTTGTTCTTGGATTTGCTGGCCTCCTACAATCCATATTTGGTCATAGACTACCTATTCAGGAAGGACCCGCTGGTCTTTGGTGGGGAATTTTCTCACTTTACGCGAGTTTAGGTGTCGTATTATTTGGATCAAATAATGAAACACTCCGCGTCTTGCAATATGCATTTTTGTTAAGTGGTATTATCTGTATTATCCTTAGTGTTTTTGGACTTATCGATAAGCTTGTTCGTTATTTTACACCAACAGTTATTGGGACATATTTATTCCTTCTTGTTGCTCAGCTGAGTGGCTCCTTCTTAAAAGGAATGTTCGGTCTTGATGGACAACATACTGAAGTACAAGCAAACGTATTTATTCTTTCACTCATTGTTATTTTACTATCTTTTTTCATTATGAAGCTACCTATTATTGGACAATACTCCGTTCTTTTCAGCATTATCCTTGGTTGGACCTTATTTGCATGTTTCGGTTTATCCAACCCAATTACACCCGTGACGGATATCATTCATCTGCCATCTCTATTCGTTTTTGGACCACCCCGCATTGAATGGAATATGGCAATTACCGTTGTCTTTGTAACACTTTTACTTTTAACAAACATGTTAGCAAGCATTCGTGTTGTACAAAGGGTTGTCTCTAAATATGAAGAAGGTCCAATTCAAAATCGATTTAAACATGCCGGTATCATAACAGGAATAAATCAATTGCTAGGTGGTCTTTTCTCAGCAATTGGACCGGTCGCTATTTCAGGTTCAGCTGGGTTTATTGCAACGACGAATATTTATAAACGGCTACCTTTCATTTTAGGATCAAGTTTTATTATCATAATTAGCATATTTCCAAAGATTACTGCATTCTTTGCAGCTATTCCTGTCGCTGTTGGTTATGCTGCCATTTATCCTGTATTTGCAAGTATGATTGGTCTTGCCTTCCGGGAATATGATACTGTACAAAATAAAGAGCGATTATTCCGCGTCGCTGGGCTTTCACTCTTTACGGGCATTGGCGTTATGTTTGTCCCACCGCAAGCATTTTCGAGTCTCCCGCCATTTCTAGCATCCTTCTTAAGCAACGGTCTTGTACTTGGTTCTGTCATGGCTATTTTACTTGAAGTTTTATTTTCCCGTTCAAAGGAAGAACAACCATCGTAAATTGGAAAACTTCCATTATTGCACTCTACTTTCAGAGTTGTTACGATAGAATAGAATTATCATGGGCAATATGCCCATGATAATATATATTAACAATATGGTAATCCACTTCACCACCTTTAAAGAGGTTCGATGTCTTACTATTTTTCCTCATCATGTTACTAGAACTGATTTCTAGTAATACTTCAATAAAGAAAGGAATTTTCTATATGTCTTATAAAATGATTGTTTTAGATTTAGATGATACTTTATTACGTGATGACCATACGATTTCAGAACGTACAAAACAGGCCCTAATGACCGCTCAAGAACAAGGGGTAAAAGTTGTACTTGCTTCTGGCCGTCCGACATTTGGTATGCGCCATATTGCCAAGGAACTTCGTTTAGAAGAATACGGTAGCTTCATCCTATCATTTAACGGCGCAAAAATTATTAATTGCGAAACGGATGAAGAATTGTTCAGCAGTACACTATCTCCTGAAATCGTTCACAACTTATATGAAATTAGTAAAGAAGAAGATGTTTGGATTCATACGTACATGGGTGATGATATTGTAACGGAAGAAAATAATCCATATACAGAAATTGAAGGAAACCTTACAGGCATGCCAATTATTGAAGTAGACAGTTTTATCACTGCTGTACAAGAACCTGTTGTAAAAGTATTAATGAACAAAGAGGCTGAACGTCTTGTAGAAGTAGAGAAGAAACTTCAAAAACAATTAGAAGGAAAACTAAGCGTAATGCGATCAAAACCATACTTCTTAGAATTCACAGAAGCTGGTGTAACAAAAGGCACAAGCCTAAATCAATTAATTCAAAAGCTTGGTATTAAGCGTGAAGAAGTAATCGCAATGGGTGATAGCTACAACGATCAAGCAATGATTGAGTTCGCTGGCCTTGGTGTTGCGATGGGAAATGCTCCAGATGATATTAAAGAAATTGCAAACTACGTAACAGACACAAACATGAATGACGGCGTTGCTAAAGTTGTAGAGAAATTTGTACTAAAAACAGAAGTTCTTGTTTAATATACACCCATTCACAAAACCCATTTGAAGTCAAATACTTCAAATGGGTTTTTATTAAAATATAAGTAGCTTTGTGAAGATATTTCGAACTTTACAACATTACCGTAGTGTAAACTTTGTTTTCAGATATAATGGAACAAAATAGGTGATTTTATTTTGAAAAAGAATATAAATTTACTATATACAAGCACACATTTTTAAGGAGGCAATTTCATGTTATCTACACCAATCGGAAGATTAAGAGCAATTGGATTAGTCGAGGGGATTTCCTTTCTACTACTATTATTCGTAGCAATGCCGTTAAAATATTTCGCGGGGTTTGCAGCGGCCGTTAAAATCACAGGTATGGCTCACGGCGTTCTATTTATATTATTCATCTTTGCAGTGATTCAAGTAACAATTATACATCGTAAGTCTATCTCATGGGCTCTAGGTGCTTTGGTTGCATCTGTTATCCCATTTGGTACATTCGTACTAGATGCAAAATTAAAAAACGAACAACAATAAAAAAAGTAGCTAACAGCTGAGATGTTAGCTACTTTTCTTTTTACAGATCCAGAATTTGCCAATCAATCCCCTTTTCGCCCATGCTAGATAAAAAGTTATTTACTTTTGAGAACGGCTTGCTACCAAAGAAACCTCTTCTTGCTGATAAAGGACTTGGATGTACAGATTCAATAATATGATGATTTGAGTTTGTAATCAGTTTTTTCTTCGCTTGTGCATGTCGTCCCCATAATATAAAAATCACCGGTTTTTCACGTTCATTTAAAAGTTCAATAACACGATCTGTGAAATGCTCCCATCCTTTTCCTTTATGTGAGTTCGCTTCTCCTTGTCTGACAGTTAACACTGCGTTAAGTAACAACACACCTTGCTCTGCCCATTTCACTAAATAACCGTTATTCGGAATATCGCAACCAAGGTCTGCATGCAATTCTTTGTACATATTTTGCAATGATGGCGGTGTTCTTACACCTGGTTGTACAGAAAAGCTTAACCCGTGCGCCTGATTTGGTCCATGATATGGATCTTGTCCTAAAATGACAACCTTCGTATCCGCATAACTTGTATAGTGCAATGCATTAAAAATATCATTAGTATTCGGATATATTACATGGGTACTATACTCTTCTTTTAGAAACTGTCTTAGTTTTTGATAATATGGTTTCTCAAATTCTGGTGCAAGTAAAGACTCCCAATCATTCTTTAAAATATGTTCCATCTCTTCACTTCCTATTCACTTAATTGATCATATCTTGCTTCGTAAATACAACAAATGAAATAATCAGAGAAGCTACAGCCCAAACCGTTAAATTCATTAATGAAAAGCTCATCGATAGACCTTGCAATGCTGGTAACTTCCCTGATAAGTAATCTGTCAGTGATAAATTCACGCTAAAAATGTACTTTGCGCCTTCCCAAGACGTTGCAAATGAATTTAAGATACCACCTGCAATTAATGCTGCCAGCATGACCCCCATACCAGCTGGTGTATTACGAATTAATACAGAAACCATAAAAGATATTGTTCCCACAACAATTGCAACGAACCACGCTAATCCATATGCCATTAAAATATACTGCCACTGCGGAATAAGATGGACAAAATTTGTATTCAATGTTTCTTTATCAATACCAAATCCTGTCAAGATCGGTAAACTCCACCCGGCATATCCGAAAACAATACCTGATAATGCATAAGAAAAAATCCCCACCAAGAGCAATATAAGCGAGATAAATAATAACATCGTCACATATTTACTGAGAAGGATTTTAAAGCGTCGGATCGGACGCGTTAGAAGCATTTTCATTGTTCCTTCACTTCGTTCTCCCGATACAATGTCAATTGCAACAATCATTACAAGCAGCGGAATAAACAATGTAATTCCTTGTTCAATGAATGCTCGTACAAACGTTGGTGCTCCTGGTGCGGTCGGATTAATATCATGATCTAGATAATATTGTTGCTGCTCTACCCTTACCTTCAGCCAATCCCGCCATTCTTCTGGTAATCTAGAATTATTTAAACGATTTTGCGAATCAACAATTTGCTGCTGAAGTGCTACTTTCCAATCACTCGTACCAAGGCGCTTTTGCGTTGTCTGCACTTCACGGTACTGTGCATAAACAAACAAAGGAATTAAGATCGCCAATATGAGCACGACAACAAAAATACGTTTCTTTCGATAAATTTTTTCTGATTCATTTAAAACAAGGTTCGCAAATTCACGCATGTTGCTCACTCCTTGTGAGTTCAATAAATAAATCTTCTAGTGTAAATACAAGCTCCTTCACGCTATGTACATCTATTCCGCTTTCTACAAAGCGTTTATTCCAAACACTAATTGTTGCAATATCCATTCGGCATAATAAACGATCGTTATCTACACTAATTTCACTTACTTCCTTTGCTCCCTCTAATATGCTCTTCGCCTTTGAAATCGGAGTGACAATCCATTCCACACGATCGCTCGCAGTTTTAATCAACTCTTCAATAGGTGCAACTGTAATCACTTTTCCTTTATGAATAATAGCAACACGATCACATATCATTTGTACCTCACTTAGTAAGTGGCTCGAAATGAAAACACTCATATTTTCTTCTTTCACAAGCGTATGTATAAACTCTCTCAGTTCCCTTATACCAGCTGGATCTAGGCCATTCGTCGGTTCATCTAATATGAGGAGTCTCGGATTTCCAAGAAGGGCCTGAGCGATTCCAAGGCGTTGCTTCATACCAAGAGAATACGTTTTCACTTTATCGTGAATACGTTCGTCTAAATGGACCATCTTCGCAATTTCTAAAATACGTTTATCCGATATACCGCCCAGCATACGTGCAAATTGCTTTAAATTTTCCCATCCAGTTAAGTATGTATAAAGTTCTGGATTTTCAACGATACTCCCAATTTGTCGCATTGCTTCTCGAAAATTCTCTTTAATATTATACCCACCAATAGTAATCGTACCTTCAGTCGCTTTAATAAGACCAACTAACATCCGAATTGTTGTTGTTTTCCCTGCCCCATTTGGACCTAAAAATCCAAACACTTCTCCTTGGTTCACATCAAACGATATGTTCTCTACAAGCGTCTTTTTCCCAATTACCTTTTTTACATCCCGCACCGAAAGTATTATCGTCATTTCGCCTCTCCTCCATCTAACTGCAGCTTATTTACAATATTTTGTAGTAAACGAGTTGCCATGTATGAGTATCCTGTTTCGTTTGGATGGAAATGATCTGAGTATAATAATTCTTTCCCTCGGTTTTGAAACAGATCAAACGTTGGCGTTATATATACATTTTTATTATCTATTGCTAATTTCTCTAAAGATGCATTCCAATCTACAACAATGGATGAAGAACCTTTTAAATCCTCTACATCCTCAAAAGGATTGTATAAACCGAGCCAGAAAATCGGGCTATCTGAATTTAGTTTTCGAATTTCGGCTAAAATTTGCTTCGCCTGATTTTGAAACGTTTGCGTATCAGGACGGTATGTCTCTATGTCTATCTTCTCAAGTGATTCCCAGCCTGGAAATAAATCATTTCCTCCAATAGTTAAAACAATTAAATCTGCCTGTTTAATGGAATACTGAGCACCGCTGCTTTCTATTTGTTTCAACAAATCCGGCATTTTTGCGCCACTAACAGCCAAATTCGTTAACGCAACTTTTTGTTTGTAATCCTTCTGCAAACTTTCTTTCACTCGGCCCACATAGCCAATTCCTTCTTTATCTCCAACGCCGCGTGTTAAAGAATCGCCTAAACTGACAACTTGTAATGTCCCAGGATGTTTTTTCCCCTCTACTTGTTTTTGCTCTGTCTTCATAGTTAAATTTGAAGCTTTCGGATTTAATACATCATTAACCCCCGAAATAAAGCCATATGCAAATAAACAAAAAGATGCAATTGTAATGAGTAAAATTCCTTTTACTAATTTGGATCTCATGTCAAAACCCCTTTTAGCCTCGTAGATTGTCCATATTATACCAAACGCCCATTTGAAAAGCGATTTTCATCTCTTCTACATATACCCCTATTGATTTTCCGACATATAATTCGTGGCCATGAAAACAAAAGGAGATCTACACTCTGTCTCTTTTTGTTTTCACTTGGCATGGGCTAAAAAAAGGCACTGACCACTTCTATGCATAATCTTATACTCTCTTCTTCCTAAAAAATTTCATGTCGTTTTTATTCTGTATCCATGTATATTATGTGGTTTCACGAAGAGTTAATTGCGGCAAAAGTTCAATGTTCTTCACATCTATTTTTTCATCCTCTATCTTCTCATATAACATTTCAAAAGCTTTCGTACCAACTGCTTTACTTGAGTGCGCAATTGTTGTAATTCCTAATATATCAGCCACCTCTTGATCATCGCATCCAATAATCGAAAGATCTTCAGGAATACGAATTCCATGTTTTTTCGCTTCCGTTACCATCCCTGCTGCGATTGGATTACAAGAAACGAGAAATGCAGTTGGTTTCACAGACATATCGATCCACGCTCTTATCACTTCACGGCCATCCTCTACTGTAAAACGCTCTGAAAACTCCCATTTCTCTCGAGGCTTCATAGAAATCTTCTGCAATGCTTCACAATATGCTTGCTTTCGCTTTTGACTATTTACACTATTACTTCTGCCAATACAATATCCAATACGAGTATGTCCATTTCCTATTACGTATTTCATTCCTTGTGAAAACACCTTATATTGATCGATGTGTACACTAGAAATAGACTGTGATTCTATTTCTTCGCAAGTCACAATCGGCCCAAACTTTGTATATTCTTCTATCGTTTTACAATCATTCATTCTCGAACATATAATTACACCATCAAGTTTCTTCATTTTTAACATATGTAAAGTTTCCAGTTCTTTTTTGGCACTATAGTTCGTCTGGCAGAGCATCATATTATAATTTTTTTTAGCCGTTTCTTTAGAAATCCCCTCAATAATTGCACTGTAATATTGATCATTTACATGCGGCAAAATAACCCCTATCACATTCGTCTTTCCTTTTACTAAATGAATCGCATTTACATTTTGAGTGTAATTTAGCTCTTCAATGATTGCTAAAATTTCCTGCCTCTTTTTATCACTTACATACGGATGGTTATTTAATACGCGTGAAACCGTTGATACTGACACACCAGCAATTTCAGCAATCTTTTTTATATTTGTCATCTTATTTTCTTCCCCCTTCTCTCATTATCAATAAATCTTATTTAAAAATTTTCTATTGACCTGGTAAGCTTTCCACAATATATCCTTTCTTAGCAAACACGTTTAGAAAGGATTTGAAACATATGATACGCTTTAAACTAGACTATATATTTTTTATTGGTGGCTTACTCATTCTTTCTCTCGGAATCAATATGATGACAACCATCACTTCTTTTGGCCTTAGTCCTTATGATTCATTCTTTATTGCACTATATCAAAACTTCGGAATAAGTATTGGCTTTTGGATTTTTATGATTAACTTTGCTTTTACACTTATTGTGCTCTTTCTAAATAAAAAACATATTACAATTGGAACAATTGTTACTATGGTTCTTATTTCTGTTTT
Organism: Bacillus sp. 166amftsu; assembly: GCF_900107445.1. Classification (NCBI taxonomy): domain Bacteria; kingdom Bacillati; phylum Bacillota; class Bacilli; order Caryophanales; family Bacillaceae; genus Bacillus; species Bacillus sp. 166amftsu. The sequence goes on from NZ_FNQA01000009.1 coordinate 39,171, forward strand.
TGTTGATTGGATTGGTTCTATTACTTTCATTATGGATTCAATTCGCTCTCTTCCAAAATATATAACACTTATATGCGGAAATCTATTTGTTGGCGCTGGAATTGGGATTTATGTATCAACACAGCTTTGTGCTGCACCACAGGAAGCATTCGTCTTAACCATGTCTGAAAAGAAAAAGTGGACATTTCGCAGAACAGAAATTTCATTAGCCTTAGTATTTTTGACACTCAGTTTCTTGTTAGATGGACCTATTTACTTTGGAACAATTATTCTTTCCTTTACAACAGGCTGGATTATTCAAGCGTTTATTCAAATTGGAACAAAAATTCTCCACATACAAAAAGCCTATTGAGCGAATAACGCTACAATAGGCTTTTTTTCATCTATTTCACTGAAAGACCGCTCCTTGAATATAATCAAAGACAACTCTCTCATCATTTGGTAACACAACGGGCTGAATTTTCTCCGTATCAAGAGCAATATTAGGATCTTTCAAACCGTTACCTGTTAATATGGCTACAATTTGACTTCCCTTTGCAATTTCCCCGCTTTTTACTTGTTTATGAATGCCAGCAAGAGAAGCGCATGAAGCAGGCTCAGCAAAGATTCCTTCATATTTCGCTAAACATTTATATGCTTCAAGAATTTCTGCATCTGTTACTTCATCAATTTTACCTTGAGAATGTTCCGCAGCGAGTGCGGCTTGCTTCCAACTTGCTGGATTTCCAATTCGAATCGCTGTTGCGATTGTTTCTGGCTCTTCAACCTTATGCCCACGCACAATCGCTGCTGCTCCTTCCGCTTCAAAACCGTGCATCTTTGGCAAACCCGTACCTAGTCTTTCATGATACTCTTTGAAACCTTTCCAATAGGCTGTAATATTGCCTGCATTACCGACTGGAATTGCTAGAATATCCGGCGCTTTTCCAAGATCTCAAACGCGGCTGTTTTTTGCCCTTCAATTCGATATGGGTTAACAGAATTCACAAGTGTAATTGGCGATGAACCACTAAGCTTACGTACAATTTGCAAAGCATGATCGAAATTCCCATCAATGCTTATAATTTCTGCTCCGTACATGACGGCTTGCGCTAACTTTCCGTATGCAATCTTACCATTTGGAATGATAACAATACAGGATAGCCCAGCCCTAGCTGCATATGCTGCTGCAGATGCAGACGTATTACCTGTAGAAGCACAAATGATCGCTCCGCTTCCCGCCTCTTTTGCCTTTGCTACCGCCATTACCATGCCGCGATCTTTAAAAGATCCGGTCGGATTTGCTCCTTCTATTTTTCCGTAAATTGTTACACCCCACCGCTTTGAAAGGTTTTCTAGTAAAACAAGTGGTGTATTGCCTTCATGCAATGTTAAGGATGGTGTCTTTTCCGTAATAGGTAAAAACTCCTTATACTCAGCAAGCAGACCTTTCCACATTACTTAGCATCTCCTTCGATTCGATAGTTTGCTTTCACACAATCTACTTCTTCGTATGACCTAAGTGTATGTAAGATATATTCATAGTCTGCAAGTGATGCACGGTGCGTTACGATAACAATCTCAGCTTTCCCCTTCTCTCCAAGTGGCATTTGAATAATTTTTTCAAAGCTAACACCTCGTTCAGAGAATAGGGATGTAATTTTTGCAAACACACCAATTTCATCTTTTACATGTAGACGTAAAAACTTTTTCACAAAAATTTCATCAGACGCCTTTAATACCTTCTCGTACTGCGGAGAAACTGCGCTATTTCCAGTTACACCAAGGCGTACATTTTGCATTACTGCAACTAGGTCAGAAACAACCGCTGTCGCTGTCGGTAAACTTCCTGCGCCAGGTCCATAAAACATTGTTTCTCCTACCGCTTCACCATACACATATACTGCGTTATATTCATTTTGAACAGCTGCAAGAGGGTGTGTATTAGGAAGTAATGTTGGCTCAACCGTTACCTCTAACTTTTCACCATCACGCTTCGCGAGTCCGATTAATTTAATTGTATATCCTAGGCTTTTACTATATGCAATATCTTCCGCCGTAATAGAAGTAATCCCTTTCACCTTTACATCTCCAAGCTCTACATTTGTAGAAAAACCAAGAGTAGCTAAAATCGTCATTTTCCTTGCTGCATCTAAACCTTCTACGTCTGATGTTGGATCTGCCTCTGCAAATCCAAGCTGTTGCGCTTCTTTTAACACGTCGTCATATGCTCTCCCTTCGTCAGACATTTTTGTCAGAATAAAGTTTGTTGTTCCGTTCACGATTCCCATCACTTTCGTAATAAGATCCGAGGAAAGCCCTTCTACAATGCTGCGCAGAATTGGAATCCCTCCAGCTACGCTTGCCTCGTAAAATAAATCGGCTTGATTTGCCTTTGCTACTGTCAAAAGTTCAGCCCCATGCAATGCCATTAAATCTTTATTAGCAGTAACAACATGTTTACCCTTTTTTAGGGCTTGTAAAATATATGCTTTCGCTTCCTCGATGCCGCCCATCACTTCAATGACAACATCAATATCAGGATTATCTATAATTTCATTTGCATTTTTCGTTAATAGGGTAGAGGGTACTTGGACCTCTCTCTCTTTTTCAATATTTTGTACTAATACTTTTGTTATTTTCACTGGGCAACCTACTTGGTGTATAAGACGATCTTGATGATCCGTAATAATACGAACCACACCGCTGCCAACTGTTCCAAGGCCTAATAAACCCACTTGAATTTCATTCATAATACTGTCCACCCCTCTAAAAAATTGTATTTAGATGCCATTATATAAGTTAAAATTCTGAAAAACAATGTATTTTGAACATTTAGAAAAATATAAAATAATTCCTACTAAGAAAGCGTTGCCACGTGTTATATAATGATCATCTTATAAAATATAAGGGGTTTCCTGATACACATAATAATTTAACCAATTTGAAAATAATAAGTTTCCATGACCCCGCCATCTTATGAGTGGCTTTTCAGATGGATTATTATGTTTAAAATAGTTTTTCGGAATCTTAATATCTAACCCTCTTTGTTTATCGCGTTCATATTCTTTTTTTAAGGTATCGCAGCTATATTCGCTATGACCAAGAACAAAAATATGCTTTCCATCTTGCCCCATAACAAGGTGGACACCTGCTTCTTCTGATGTTGCTAGTAACGTCAACTCTCGTACCTTTTCAATATCAGATGCGCGTACTTCCGTATGACGTGAATGTGGTGCAAAGAAGAGCTCATCGAATCCTTGTAACAATTTCACGTGCTGTTCTTGCACTTCATGTTCAAATACACCAAACATCTTTTCTTCAAGCGGATATTTCGGAATTCCATAGTGATAATACAGGCCTGCTTGTGCGCCCCAACAAATATGCAATGTAGATGTTACATTTGTTTTTGAATATTCCATAATACGCCCAAGTTCTTCCCAATAATCTACATCTTCAAAAGAAAGTGTTTCAACTGGAGCTCCTGTAATAATGAGACCATCAAACTTTTCTCCCTCAATATCACGAAATGTTTTATAAAAACTTGTTAAATGATCTTGCGCTACATTACGAGATATATGAGACTCCATATGGAGCAAATGCAGATCTAATTGAAGTGGTGTATTACCAAGTAACCTGAGCAATTGCGCTTCTGTTTCCTGCTTTGTTGGCATTAGGTTTAAAATTGCAATTTTTAAAGCACGTATATCTTGCGTTTCAGCTCGTTCTTTTGTCATCACAAAAATATTTTCTTTTTGCAATACTTTACGAGCCGGTAAATCCTTATCAACAATGATCGGCATGTGCTTTGCCTCCAACTAATGCTTCCTCTAAATCCGCAATAATATCAGAAACATCTTCTATACCGACTGATAAGCGAATTAAATCAGATGTAACACCTGCTAAACGCTGTTCTTCTTCAGTTAACTGTCTGTGCGTTGTACTAGCAGGATGAATCACACATGTTCTTGCATCTGCTACGTGCGTCACAAGCGTTGCCAGTTTCACATTTGCAATGAACTCTTTCGCAGATTCTAATCCTCCTTTAATGCCGAATGTTAAAACGCCACTCGCTCCTTTTGCTAAGTACTTTTGTACTAGCTGATAATTCTCATTACTTTCTAAACCCGGATAATTTACCCATTCAATACGTTCATGGCTAGCAAGCCACTTCGCAACTGCAAGAGCACTTTCACTATGACGCTCCATTCGTAAATGCAAAGTTTCTAAACCGATGTTGCTAATATACGCATTGAATGGGCTCATACAGTTTCCATAGTCTCTTAATAATTGAACACGAGCTTTCACAATATATGCTGCCTTCCCAAATTTCTGCACATAACTTACACCATGATAACTTGGATCCGGTTCGACAAACTCAGGGTATTTTCCATTTGCCCAATCAAAGTTTCCTCCGTCAATGACAATCCCGCCTAATGAGCTTGCGTGACCATCAATATATTTTGTTGTAGAATGCACTACAATATTTGCTCCATGTTCAAACGCTTGGCATAAATACGGTGTTGCTAATGTGTTATCAACAATAAATGGTACTTCTAACTGTTTCGCAGCAGCTGAAAACTCTTTAAAATCCAGAACATTCATCGCTGGATTCCCCAGTGACTCTGCATAAATAAGCTTTGTTTTATGATTGGCAAGTGCCACAATTTCATCAGAAGATAAGCTTGGATTAAAGAATGTAACCTCAATCCCTAATTTACGTAGACTTACCCCAAATAAGTTAAATGTTCCCCCATAAACGGTTGAAGAACAAAGTAAATGGTCACCACTGCTACAAATATTTAGAACAGCAAGCATAATAGCCGCTTGACCAGAAGCTGTTGCAACAGCTCCAACACCACCTTCTAACTCTGTTAATTTTTGTTCAAATGCTGCTAGTGTCGGATTCCCAATACGCGTATAAATATAGCCTTCTGCTTCTAAATTAAAGAGTGCCGCTAAATCATCGGACGTATCGTATTTGTACGTCGTACTTTGATAGAGCGGTAAAACACGCGGTTCACCGTTCTCCGGTGTATAGCCACCTTGCACACAAATGGTTCCTTTTCCCCATGATTCTCCCATCTCTCATTCTCCTTTCTTTTATAGAAAATAAAAAAACTGCTTCTTTCCCTAACAAGAAAGAAGCAGTTTAAAAACACGCTCTAAAGTCTCTTTCTTATCTCTCAGGGCTTATTACCTGCAGGATTTGGCACAATTCCGCTATGCGGCTGTTGCCAAGGTTTCATAGGGCCTGTCCCTCCACCTTTTCTTGATAAGACTATGTAATTACCGTTGATTTTATAGCAATAATTTCCTGATGTCAATTATTTTTCTGAATATTTACAAAAGACTGTATTGCTACTTTAATTGTTCATTCTCAAAATTAAAATTTAAGAAATTGAAGAAAATACTCCTATTTTAAAGAAAAATAATACCTTTTAAAAACTCTACTCACTATGTAAAATTATAGAGCTATATTTAATCGTAACAAGCAACATAATATTTTTAACCATGTTACACTTTATATACAGGTCATCAAGATATTTACAGAAATATGATTACATTTACGAATGTTTCAGAACCCCATAAAATAATACTGCTGATTTTTGTAATATATTTTGAATAAGTAATTCTCTTAAAAAGATAATATGCATATTCAATTCATTACTTAATTATCTTCGTATCAGAATCTCTAACTTTTCATAATAATGTATAAATAGAGGAGGCATAACAATTGACTATTAGGAGAAATCTGCACTATTTACTCACCGTGTACGGTATGTTTCTAGGTGCTATCGTTGGTGCTACAGTCTGGTTATTTTTAGTTGTCACAAATGCTGGAATTCAGTTTATTTGGGGATATTTACCTAAGGAATTGGGATTACCACCTTATTACACACTTTGTGTAACAATAATCGGCGGTGTTCTTGTTGGACTGTCACAGAAGTACTTCGGCACATACCCACGTTTAATGCCAGAAGTAATGGGTGAATATAAGAAGACAGGTAGAATTGAGTACCAATTTGTACATAAAGCTACGTTAACAGCCATTATTGTTTTAGTATTTGGCGCAAGCTTAGGACCAGAAGCAGCACTTGTTGGGATTATAGGTGGACTTTGTACATGGGTTGGTGATCGCTTTAAATTTACTTTAAAAGGAATGCACGAACTAACGGAAATTGGGATTGGCGCTGCCTTAAGTGTTATTTTTAATGCACCGCTATTCGGTTATTTAGCTCCAAGCGAGCATGAGGATACACAACTTGCTGAAACTTTTAAAGAGAAAAAGACTATTGTATATCTCGCTACTACTTTTGCTGGTTTTTCTGTATATTTATTGCTTAGTCAGTTTGATAATCGAGGATCTTTTATTGTTAATTTTGGAGAAGGATCTTTTACACTCCGCGAATGGGTGGCCTTTCTTCCCCTTATTTGTATAGGTGCCGGTGCAGGCTATTTTTATTTCAAAATAGAACATATATTAGAAAAAATAGTACATCCTTTTCAAAAGTATAAACTAACATTAGCGATTATAGGCGGTATTCTTCTAGGAATTGCAGGCACTTTACTTCCGTATACACTGTTTTCAGGAGAACACCAATTAAAAGAATTAGTAACTGAATGGACAGAGTTATCATTTTGGATCCTGTTTCTTTCAGGAATTTTAAAATTATGTATAACGGCAGTTTGTTTAAATACAGGTTGGCGTGGTGGACATATTTTCCCGATTATATTTGCTGGTGCAAGTATTGGATATGCTGTAGCTACTGTCATACCGTTAGATCCAGTTGCTTCTGTAGCTATTATAACGACAGCCATTTCAAGCTATGCAATACGAAAGCCAATCGCTATTACATTATTATTACTTATGTTCTTCCCAATTAATTTATTGTTACCAATGATTGGAGCTGCAATGATTGGTAATGTTTTTCCACTTCCTAACCATAGTGAGAAGAAACAGGAAGCTGGTGCAAATATCGAATAGTAAAATGAACAAATAAAAGGCAGTACCATCACAATAAAAGTGTTGGTACTGCCTTTTGAGTAAAGAATGTTTACTTTTACAAATAAAATTGCCACTACAAATGGACTATTGCAAAATAATATTTAAGACCTCAAAAAAACTAACATTTTAAAATCCCATACAGCTCATCAAAAGTTTGAATTTCATAAGTTGGAACTATCCCGCTATCGTTTAACTTCTTTTCAGGATTAAACCAACATGTGTCTAATCCAGCTAGCTGCCCACCCTTAATATCTGCACTTAAAGAATCCCCGATAATTAATCCTTTCTCTACAGAAAAATTAGAAATTCGTGCAAAAACATAATCGAAGTATTCCTTCATTGGTTTTTGGTAACCAGTATCTTCTGAAACAAAAATACCCTTAAAGAATGAATGTAATCCTGAATTACGTAGGCGCTTGTCTTGCGTTTTGGAAACACCGTTTGTAACAATATATAAATCGTATTCGCTTTGGAAACCTTGTATTAATTCAAAAGCCCCATGAATGAGCTGATTCCCTTCTTCTAAATAACTACGATAATTCTTTTCAAACAATGGTCCATCGACTTCTTGGCCATATTCCCTGAATAAAATTGAAAATCGCGTATTCACTACCTCATCTCGGGCAATTTTCCCTTCTTCAAAGGATTCCCACAGACCTTGGTTTATTTTTTTATAATGTGCCTCAATTTCATTAGTTAAAGGAATTTTTTGTTCCTCAAAAAGCAAATGTAATGCTTTTCTTTCAGCTGCTTTAAAATCTAATAATGTATTGTCGACATCAAATAGTAATGTTTGATATTTCTTCATGTTGCTTCTCTTCCTTTCTTCTATAAAAACACGCTGTTTCTTTTGTCATTAAATAAATCGTATCACTCCCGCTTGTAAAAAGAATAGGAGATATCTCATACTAAATGAGAGGTGAAAAAATGAAAATCAAAAAAGATTCATATGAGATTCATAATTATGTAAAGCAATTCAATTTTCAAACATTCTTTTCTTTTGACATTTTTCCGTATATAGAAATTCATTCGTTTCAAAAGAAAGAAACCATTTGTAATGAAGGAGCGGAGTTTCCCTATCTCTATTACTTAATTTCCGGAAAAGTAAAAATATATATGAGCCATAAGAATGGAAGGATTTCCTTAATTAATTTTGTAAAAGCGCCATCAATCATGGGAGAATTAGGATTAATTGAAGTAGAGACGTTAACAAAAGGGATCGAAGCCATGGAACCATGTATCTGTTTAGCTCTTCCCTTGAAAGATTGTCGCCATCTCTTATTACAAGACGCCCATTTTTTACAGCAGTTGTGCAAATTCATTGGAGAAAAAACAATTACTCGAACTGAACAATATGCAAAAAGTCATAACTACGCTTTAGAAAACCGATTAGCGGCGTTCATTCTGTTAACCGAGCAAAATAATTGTTACCTTGAAAAGCATACAGAAGCCTCTGAATACTTAAACGTTAGTTATCGCCATCTTTTATTTGTATTAAAGCAGTTTTGTCAGCAAAATTGGTTAAAAAAAGAAGGGAGAATGTATTTCATACAGGACAAAGAGCAATTACAAAAGTTAGCAGATGAACTCACTCGGCAATAACAGAACGAAACCCCGTAAGTTCTTCTGCTAGACTATTTATTAAAAAACAAAAAAGCAGTACCAACACCATAAAGGTACTGATACTGCATATTGAGCGACGATTATTGTATTAATTAGAATGTGCTTGCTACTTTAACAGCTTTCTCAAGGCCTTCTGCAATAATCTCTTCCGCTTTATCTGGGAATTGGTTATGACCTTCAACAATAACTGTCTCCATATCTTTTGCACCGAAGAATCCCATCATGCTTGCTACATATTTAACAGCCATTTCTACTTCTGCTGCTGGTCCTTCAGAATATACACCACCGCGTGCGTTTAATAGCGCAATTTTCTTATCTCCAATAAGGCCTACTGGTCCTTCTGGTGTATATTTAAATGTTTTACCAGCACGGTTTAAGTAATCGATATATGTGTGCAGTACAGCTGGAATTGTTAAGTTCCATAACGGGAAACCAAATACTACTTTATCAGCTGCAAGAAATTGATCTAAATATTTATCAGCAACAGCTACTGCTTTTGCTTCTTCTGCTGTTAAATCAAATCCTCTACTTGTTTTAAATGTACCGTTAATCATATCTACTCCTACATATGGTAATTCTTCATTGTATAAATCAAGTTCTACCACTGTATCATTTGGATGTGCTTCTTTATAACTTGCTAAAAACGCTTCATATAATTTTACGCTAACTGCTTGGTCTGCTGGACGGTTGTTAGCTTTTACAAATAAAACTGTTGTCATGCCTTTTTTTCCTCCTATTGCTTACTCTTACGTTGTTTATTATCTACTCGCTAAAAAGGGATGATCCCTTGTAATTATTGTTGTTTACAAATACATTTTATCCTCTCATCCTAACAATTTCTTCCTCACATAGACGTATCTTTTCATAAAAAAAGTCCGCCTCCTAAAGGCGAACTAAGTCCTAAGACTTTTGTCTTATACGATCCCACTTTTCACTGCATATAAAGCTGCTTGTGTACGATCAGATAAATTTAATTTGCCTAAAATACTACTTACATGAGCTTTTACTGTTTTTTCTGTAATCACTAACACGGATGCAATTTCCTTATTACTCATCCCTTTTGCCAAGAGCTGCAACACTTCATTTTCCCTTGCTGTTAGTACATCTACATGAATATTTGATGACTCCTGTTTCTCTTCTTGCGGCAAAGTTTGAGACAGAAGCGCGCTTGCTATATCAGGGTGAAGCTGAATATTTCCTTTATATGCGCTACGAATCGCTTCGACAAGTTGATCAGGCTCAACATCTTTTAGAATATATCCGCTTGCCCCAGCTTTTAAAGCCGGCAAAACATGCGCTTGATCAGAAAAACTAGTTAATACGAGCACTTTCACATTTGGATATTCCTTTTTGATGCATGCTGTCGCTTCGATCCCATCCATCTCTGGCATATACAGGTCCATCAAAACTATATCTGGCCGCACTTCTTGAACCTTCACCAAAGCTTCTTTCCCATTATTCGCCTCTCCAACCAATTCAAGATCTTCTTGTGTGCTTAAAAAAAAGGCTAATCCTTTTAAAACAACTGTATGATCGTCAACTAATAATACTCTTATCTTCACAAGTTCCCCTCATTTTCACATCGCATTATAATGGTACGATAACTTTTATACTTGTTCGCTTTTTCTCACTTACAATCGTAATCCATCCGCCAATTAACTCTGTGCGTTCACGCATTGTTGTCATACCGAGCGATTTCTTCTCTTTTATATCTTTTTCTATAAAACCGAGGCCATAATCAACTACCTCTAAGGACACTTCTTTCTCTGTTACTTTCAAATAAATTGTCGCCTCTGTTACCCCCGCATGTTTACTCACATTATTTAAAGCCTCTTGTCCAATTCGCCATAATGTTTCTTCCACTACACGTGGTAACTCACGCACACCTTTAACTTGCTCACGAATGCTCAGCCCTAAGTTCTCTCCATATTGCTTTAAAGCGGGTAGCAATCCTTTTTCTAATCCTGCTGGACGAAGTTGCCAAATAAGTGCTCGCATTTCTTTTAAAGCACCTTGTGCTAATTCCCTTATCTCATGAAGAGATTGATCTACCGTTTCATTTTGTCCCTTTAAAACAGCTTCTGTCCCCTTCGTCATAAACGTTAATGAAAATAACTTTTGTGAAACTGAATCATGCAGATCCCGTGCCAAACGGTTTCGTTCTTCCATCCGAGCAAGTTCACGTCGCTGTTCATTTAACCGTAAATTTTCAATCATTAATGAAATATGATTCGTTAACGCTTGCACGATATCTACGGTATTCTCATCAAATCCTCCATGCTTCGAACTCACGCATAAAACACCAAACACTTGATTTCGAATTTGTATTAGAGCAACAATGATAGAGCCATTAGACCGTCTTTTCAACAAAACAGGCTGATTTTTTTCTATCGCTTCTTTTGCAGTACTCTCTAACTCCCTATCTCTTTCCATTACATATTTCTTATAACAAGCTCGCATAGATAAGTTCTTTTCTTCCTTTATAAAAAACGCAACTTTCTCCCACTGAAATACATCCTCCACTTGTTTTACAACTTCTTCTGGTAATGTATTTAACTTATGGATTTTTCTTAGCTCTTGAATGAAACGTTCTAATTTCACATAATAATGAGCACGTCTTTTTTCACTTTCATATAATTTTGTCCGTTTTAAAGTTGTTCCAATTTGCAAAGCAACCGATTGCAGCAGCATAAGTTCTTCTTCAGAAAAATGTGTTTTTCCTGGGCTTGCTACATTTAGCACACCGAATTCTTCACCGCCAGCTTTTAGGGGAACTGTTGCATGATGAAGAATTCCTTCTGTATCGCCCCAATTATGTTCAATTGCATTATTAATTCTCTTACATTCAATAATATTAACTGCTCGCTCTAATTTCCCTTCTACAAAGCGACGCAGACACCAGCATTCTCCTTCACACATCGGTCGTTTATTTTGAAACGCGAGCGCTGCTGGTAAATGATAATCAATTAATTTCGTATATCTACCATTTTCATCGGCCAGAAAAATCCATCCTGTTGTTAATCCTGTTACATGCAATAATTTTTCTAATACCGCTTGCAACATGTGATATGTATCATTAGATGTATTTAACGTTTCTGCAATTTCTTTTAATATAGCTAATTCGCTTATACGATTCCCTTGAAACATAAATTGTCTCCTATATACGATATTTTCATTTCTTATTGTAACAAATTCATTATCTTTTCAACCAAGCTAACTACTTTTTCACTTTGTACTTATTCATAACATTGATATAATGGATAAAAATGTAGTTTTCATTATATCACCTAAGGGGGCTTTCTCAATGACATTAAATAAAGCACTTACAATCGCTGGTTCTGACACAAGCGGTGGCGCCGGCATACAAGCAGATTTAAAAACGTTCCAAGAACTTGGTGTATACGGAATGACATCTCTTACAACAATTGTAACGATGGACCCACATAACGGTTGGGCACATAACGTGTTCCCTATCCCTGCTTCTACACTAAAACCACAATTAGAAACAACAATTGAAGGCGTTGGTGTTGATGCTTTAAAAACTGGTATGCTTGGATCTGTTGAAATCATTGAAATGGTTGCTGAAACAATTGAAAAGCATAATCTACAAAATGTAGTAGTAGATCCAGTGATGGTTTGCAAAGGGGCAGATGAAGCATTGCATCCTGAAACAAATGACTGCTTACGCGATGTACTTGTTCCAAAAGCATTAGTTGTGACACCAAATTTATTTGAAGCATATCAACTAAGTGGTGTGAAAATTAATTCCCTTGAGGACATGAAAGAAGCCGCAAAAAAAATCCATGCTTTAGGTGCAAAATATGTACTAATTAAAGGTGGTAGCAAACTAGGTACGGAAACTGCAATCGATGTATTATATGATGGGGAAACATTCGATCTTTTAGAATCAGAGAAAGTTAATACAACAAATACACACGGTGCAGGTTGTACATACTCTGCAGCAATTACGGCAGAACTTGCAAAAGGTAAATCTGTAAAAGATGCTGTAATAATCGCAAAAGAATTCATCACAGCAGCGATTCGTCACTCTTTCAAATTAAACGAATACATCGGGCCAACACATCATGGTGCATATCGTAAATTTACAACTGGAAAAGAACTTGTATAAGAAATAAAAAAACAGGCTATCTATAGATAGCCCGTTTTTTTATGATGCTGAACTTAGCTTATTTCTAACATTTCCATACTATTAAAAACTACAAACTTAAAATCCTGTTGTTCCACGTGAAACAACAACAAAGTAAAAAAAGAGCGACGAATCGCTCTTTTTTTTTCAGCAACACCTTGATATTTTTCCACCTTTCGCATTGAATCTGGCTTCTTGCGCCTCTGCAAAGAACTGTTTTCGACATAGAATCGTTTCTTCTGGATGGTGCTGTTTCATATGAGTAACGTACGTTTCATAACTTGGTACTCCAACAAGCAAACTAATAAATTGCTTTCTTGTCCTCCACACCTTCCCCAATTTTTTAAGCATAATTTCTCGACTCACTTTCATCTCTTGGAATATAGGGTGCTTCTTTTAATGGTGTTGCTTTATTTTGCAGCACCTTAATCCATATACGAATAGCTGAAATAAGGACCGCTATTACAACTAACATGAAAATCCCACAAAGTGCAGCATCGATATAATCATTGAAAATAATTTGCTTCATTTGTCCCACATTTTTGGCCGGTGCTAGTATTTTCCCTTCATCTAAGGCATTTTGAAATACTTTTGCATGGGATAAAAATCCAATTTTCGGGTTATCATGGAATAATTTTTGGTAGCCGGCTGTCATCGTCACAATCAGCAGGCCGACAGTTGGAATAAGTGTAACCCAAACATACGCCTTTTTCCCCATTTTGAACAATATCGTTGTTCCGAGTAATAACGCAATACCCGCTAACATTTGATTCGCAATTCCAAAGAGTGGCCATAGTGTATTAATCCCACCGAGTGGATCAACTACACCTTGGTACAAGAAATACCCCCACCCTAACACGCATAGCGTTGTTGCAATAACATTAGCTAGTGTAGAATCCGTTTTCGCAAATGGTTTATATATGTGTCCTAAAATATCTTGAATCATAAATCGTCCTACACGTGTACCAGCATCAATTGTAGTTAGAATAAATAGTGCTTCAAATAAAATAGCAAAATGATACCAGAACGCCATCATCGCAGTTCCACCGATTACTTGTGAAAAGATGTAGGCCATTCCAATTGCTAATGTTGGTGCTCCTCCTGTGCGAGATAAAATTGTTTGTTCACCAACATTTACAGCCAGGTCCTTTAAGTCGTTTGGTGTAATCGCAAATCCCCAAGAAGAAATAACTTGAGCTGCTTGCGATACATCTGTCCCGATAAGAGCTGCTGGACTGTTAATTGCAAAGTATGTTCCTGGTGTTAATACACAAGCTGCAATCATTGCCATCGCTGCAACGAACGATTCCATTAACATCGCTCCGTAGCCAATTGGCTGAGCATGACCTTCTCTTTCAATCATTTTCGGAGTAGTACCAGAGGAAACTAAAGCATGGAATCCTGATACTGCCCCGCAAGCAATTGTAATAAATAAAAACGGAAATAGGTTCCCAGAAAACACAGGACCTGTTCCATCAATAAACTTAGACACAGCCGGCATTTGTAGGTTTGGCGCTACGATTAAAATACCAATTGCTAGCCCAACAATCGTACCGATTTTTAAAAATGTACTTAAATAATCACGTGGAGCAAGAAGCATCCACACTGGTAATGCCGACGCAATAAAACCGTATACAATAAGCATAATTGCAATTGTTTCACCACTAAAAGTAAACATGCTTGCAAGGGTAGGATTCTCAGCTACATACTGCCCTCCCACAAGAGCTAAAAGGAGTAAAATAATACCGATAACCGATCCTTCTCCAATGCGTCCTGGGCGAATGTAACGCATATAAACACCCATTAAAATAGCGATTGGAATTGTCGCTGCGATCGTAAACATTCCCCAAGGACTACCAACAAGCGCTTTCACAACTACTAGAGCTAAGACTGCTAATAAAATGATCATGATACCTAAAATACCAATCATCGCAATCAATCCTGTTACAGGACCGATCTCATCTTTAATCATTTCACCTAATGATTTTCCATTACGTCTCATTGAAGCAAATAAAATAACAAAATCTTGTACTGCCCCAGCAATTACAACCCCAACAATAATCCAAATTGTTCCTGGCAGATATCCCATCTGAGCTGCTAAAATAGGTCCTACTAGTGGACCCGCTCCAGCAATTGCCGCAAAGTGATGCCCAAATAATACCCATTTATTTGTTGGGACATAATCCTTTCCATCATTTAGCGTCTCAGCAGGTGTTCGCCGATTATTATCTAATTCAAATACTTTCCTAGCAATAAATCTACTATAGAAACGATAAGCAACAGCATATACAGAAACAGCTGCCACTAATAGCCATACAGCATTAATCGTTTCACCTTGTGATAAGGCAATTACACCAAATCCGGTTGCTCCTAAAGCTGCGATTACACCCCAAAGTAAAATTGACTTAAGCGCCTTCACATACAATCCCCCCCTATACTACTTCTTAGTGGAAATTGTACTAAATTTTCTGAATATTTAATTTAATTCTTCCTTATTATGAAGGATTCTTATGTTAACATGTTGAAATTCACTTACAACTTGTCATAGTTCAATTTTATTTCGCAGTCGTTTTACATAGTTTCGACTAACGGGAATTGCCTGCTCATCATACCTTTCCAAATAAAGATTATAGGTTCCATTATAATAAGGCTTTAGTTCTTGAACATACATAACATTTATTAAATAACTTTTATGAACACGCAAAAAATTATATGCTGTTAATTTATTTTCTAGTTCTTGAAGTGTATACGTTGAAATATACTGATTATTTGTTGTATAAATCGAAACTGTTTTATTCTCCTTATTCTTACTTATATATATAATATCCTCTGGAAAAATATATGTAATTCCCTCATGACTTTCAATCGGAAGTTTGCGCAAATGGCTTTTTATTTTCTTTCCCTTTTCTTGCTCTATTCTATGCAAAAGAAACTGTAAATCTTCCTCACGAAAAGGTCTTATTAAGTAATAAAATGCTTGGAATCGAAAAGCTGTTATCGCCTCTTCTATATCCCTGCCTACAAAAATAAATTTTGCACTACAACTTAGCTGTTGTAATAAGCTAGAGAATTCAAATCCTGTGCCATCTTTTAACTTTGTATCTAAAAAAACGAAATCAGGAGTATGTTTTTTTGCTATCTGTAAAGATTCCATTCCTGTTCCTGCTTCAAAGCATTCTACATTTCTCATATTTTCTGTAAATGTCTCAATTAATTGATTTCTACATTCTGAATCTTCCATAATAAGTAAAATCCTCATCTGCCCAACCACCTAATTGTTTTGTCCATAAGTCTTGTTGTATACATTCGCTTTAGTAAGAAATAATCCCTTTTTCTAGCTATATTTTCTATTTAATATGCTACTCTTTTTCTCAATAATAATAAAGGAAGGAAGTCATTTGGACTTCCTTCCTTTATTATACTAATTCTTGTTGCTTTGTTTCCTGTCCAAGCACAACCACTGCAAGCACCCCTATTAAAATGGAGCTGCAAAAGATTGTAAAGATTAAAGAAAGAGAAGCTTGCGAGGCAACAAGGTAACCTACTAATAGCGGACCGAGAATACCGCCAATACGACCAAATGCGGCAGCCATACCTGCCCCAGTACCGCGAATTACTGTCGGATACTGCTCAGGTGTATATGCATATAACGCTCCCCATGCTCCTAAATTAAAGAAGGACAATAGCATTCCTGCCACCAGCAATATCGTAAGCGATTCAGCTACTCCAAAGACGTAAGCACTACATGCTGTACCAATTAAATACGTAACTAATACAAACTTACGGCCAAGTCGTTCAATAAACCATGCAGCAGTAAAATATCCTGGCAGCTGCGCTAATGTCATAATTAATACGTACTGGAAACTTTTTATTAAACTAAATCCTTTTAATACCATTACACTTGGTAACCAAAGAAACATGCCATAATAAGAAAAGACAACACAGAACCATAAGATCCATAGCATAATTGTTGCTTTTCGATATTCTCCAGACCAAACTGCTTTTATATTTGTAATAACAGATTGTTGTTTCCCGACTCTCTCAAACCTTGGTGAATCTGGTAAATTCCATCGTAAATATAGTGCATAAAAAGCTGGAACTGCACTTAATACCATCGCTACTTGCCAGCCATACTTGGGAATTACAAAATAAGAAATAAGAGCTGCAATTAACCAGCCACCAGCCCAAAAACTTTCTAATAACACAACAATTTTCCCACGCTCATGCGCCTCGACGCTTTCAGATACAAGTGTCGAAGCAACCGGTAATTCTCCGCCAAGTCCCATGCCGATTAAAAAACGCAATATAAGAAACATAGCTAATGTTGTTGTTAATGCTGTTAAGCCACTACAGATAGAAAATAATAATAATGTCATAATAAAAACGGACTTACGCCCCATCTTATCTGCTAATATTCCAAATAAAAGCGCTCCAACTGCCATTCCGATAGAATTTACACTTCCAATCCATCCCATTTCTTGGCTACTTAATCCCCATTCTTTTTGCAATGCAACGATGACAAATGAAAGCATGCCGACATCCATTGCATCAAATAGCCAACCAAGACCCGCTATTCCAAGAAGCTTGCGCTTTGAAATTTCTTTTATATCCCCCACTAAAAACCCTCCTTACACAGGTGTCTTTACACATCATTTTACACATGTGTATTGTATAAGTAAAATACTTTTATTTCTACACTTACTGTAAAGTTTTATTTTAAAATTCCCATAAGACGATGGCTTTATTAGTGAAAAATACTGTATAAAGTGGAAGTTGCTCGTCCAGAATGTGAGGGGGATGGAGTTTCTGACGTAGAAGTCTTTTTTTACCTCGCAGGAAGAAGCGAAGCCACCGAACATTCTAGCCACTGGAACTGGACAATGCTTTCGCTCAATTTTGAGGTGAGAGTATTACTACCCGCAAATAGCGGGATAAATTTTTACAAACAAAAAAGCAGCGATATTTCGCTACTTTTTCGAACGCATTACTTCTTTTAGAAATTCAGCTAATACAAGCTGACGACGCCAACGCGTCGGATTGCTACATAGCCGGTAAAACCATTCGAGATGAATGGCTTGAATCCATTTTGGCGCACGTTTTACTTCCCCTGCCCAAACGTCTAAACTGCCACCTACACCAACAGCTACCTTTGCTTGCAAACGATGCTTATTATTTTGAATAAAATTTTCTTGTCTTGGGAATCCGAGTGCTACAAGTAAAATATCAGGCTTTGCTTCTTGAATACGAGAAATAATATCTTCTTCCTCTTCTTGTTTAAAGTATCCATCTTGGGTCCCCACAATAGATACAGCTGAATATGTTTTTGTTAAATGATCAGCAGCACCTTTCACAACATGTGGTTTTGCCCCAAGTAAGAAAACCGATACAGGTTTATTTTCTTTCGACAACGCTTCAAATAAATCACTCATTAAATCAAAACCTGCTACTCGCTCTTTTAATGGTGTTCCTAGCATACCACTTGCTTTTACAACACCGATACCATCTGGTGTAATTAAATCTGTTTTCAAAAGTGTTTGATAAAAACTTGGGTCTTTTTTCGCACACATTACGATTTCCGGATTTGCTGTTACAACTTGGAATGTATGAGTTCGTTCCGCCTCTAACTGCTTCATGATATATTGAATTGTCTCTTCCATTGTCATTGTAGAAAAAGGGACACCTAAAATATCAACTGTTTGCACTGCCATAATGATAATCCTCTCTATTTCAATAAAAGTTTTTTATATGCTTTATGAGTATCTTCATATAGATTTCGTAATGAGAAACGCGAAGAAGCATGCTCATACAAGCGTTCACCCATCGATGCTAATTCACCATTCTCCCATTTCTTATATCCTTCCTCTAGTGCACTTACTAATGCATGTGTGTCACCAGTCGGTACAATCCATCCATATGTAGGATTAACAATCAACTGTTCCATATCACCAACATTTGTTGCAATAGACGTTAAACGCTGATTTGCGGCTTCTAATAGTACAAGTGGGAAACTTTCACTATAAGAAGTTAATAAATTTATATGAGCGGATGCATATAATTCTTTTACATCCGAACGATGTCCTAAAAATAGTACTTTATCTTCTAAATTTTTCTTCCTTACTACCTCTTTCAACTCTGCTTCAATTGGACCATCGCCAACTAACAACACTTTTATATTTGGGATCGTTATTTTTTGCAAGGCATCAAATAAAATATTATGTCCCTTTACAGGGTGAAGACGGGCCACTTGAATAGCTATAAATGACTCTTCTTGTATACCAAATTTATCTTTCAAATTATAAGATTTCGCTGGGATACCATCATACTCAATCCCGTTATAAACAGTACAAATTTTATCTTCTGGCACCCCGAGTGCTACAGTATTTTTCTTAAAACGTTCTGTAATCGCAAAAAACAAATCCACTTTCTTATAAGAATGTAAATTTAATTTTGTAAAAACCCAACCTTTTAATCCACGCTTCATAAAATCAAGGGTTGGATCACTATGAACCGTTGTAACCCATTTTGCACGTATTTTCCTTTTTAGAAGAGATAGATAAAAGTTTGCGCGTGCACCATGTGTATGTACAATATCAAAGTATCCTTCATTAATAAACGTACGTATTTTGGAAAGAATCGATATGTCATAACGAGATGATTGGGAAAAAACATGGACCTTAATTCCGAGCTCTCTTGCTTCTCTAGCGATCGCACCTTCTTCAAATACAGCTAGTTCAACTTCATCTTTTGGAAATTGTGACAAAAGTGAAATAATGTGAGTTTTCCCGCCACCTTCTTCTGCTCCAGCATTCATATGCAACACTTTCATCTCTTTCCTCCTCCATCTTTATGTTCTCTTATCGTTTACTATAGCAAAAAATAAAAGCTAACGTGGCGCTAGCTTTTATTTTTCTATCATTCAATTTCTAAATCCACAATTAAATATGCAAAAATTACAACAAAATAAATACTTACTCCAGGAGCAGTTAATACATGACCTGCTATAAACGCAATACCTAAACCTAATGC
The DNA here is from genome assembly GCF_900107445.1 of Bacillus sp. 166amftsu. Taxonomy (NCBI): domain Bacteria; kingdom Bacillati; phylum Bacillota; class Bacilli; order Caryophanales; family Bacillaceae; genus Bacillus; species Bacillus sp. 166amftsu. The sequence continues at coordinate 58,955 of NZ_FNQA01000009.1, forward strand.
TAGCGAGGTTGCTAATAATCCGTATTTTACTGTAAATACCTCTCTAAACCTAGTTATTAGTATGAGGAGAATCTTTATACCAAAGTATAAAAATGGAATTAAAAGCAAAGCAAAACCGATAATTCCAAATGCATAGAACCAATCATGGAAATCTCTTTCAATTAGCTTCGGATCCTCTTTGAAATTCCCAGAATATCCCATACCCAATAATTTTTGAGATGTTGGAGCTTCTGCATAGTAATCTTTATACACTTTCTCAAACAGCTCACGTCCGCTGAAAATAAGCGCTTGTGTTTCCTCTTGTTTCTTTACTTCTTTTTCCTCTTGTGTCACAGGAGGTTTATGTTGTGGTTTATCTTCTTTCTTTTCCTCTGCCTCTTTCATCTCTTGTTTATTCTCAAGAAATTGGAAATGAAATCCTATATTTTTGAGGAATGGAGAAAACGGTGTATACGCCACTACTCCAGCAAAAACAACCGTTGCAATGATACCGTTCAGTAAATATGCTTTCTTTTGTCTATCTTTACGCTGTAAAAATGCTTGAACATAACACATAAACACAGCAACAATCATTGTACCAACAATGGCTCCAAATCCTACCTTTGTACCAATAGCAAATAATGAAAAAATCATTAAAAGAGAAGGAATCCAAAAATAACTCTTTGCTATACTTGTTGTTTTTTCAATTGAATATAGAAAAACAATTGGACATATCACTGCTAAAATGGAACCTAATTCATTTCCTGCATAGAACCAACCACGTGAACCGGTTTTTATAGACGTATAACTATTATAATCCGTTCCTGTCGCAATCGAAATAACCATGATGGCATTTATAATTAATGTTGAATATACGATATAATTACGCATTTTTGAATATGTATTTACTTTATTTTTTAATGATTTAAATACAAAGATGTAACAAGTCAGCATAATGATTGGGTATAAAGATTTTGCTATAAATTTAATTTCTTCTCCCAACATGATAGGACTTTTAACGAATTTATTATTTACAAAACCTGCCGCACAAACAATCCCGACTACTATTAAATATATGATATATTTACGATTTCCTTTTTCTTTTGCTTGCAGCAAAATATAGATTCCACCAAGAGCCATTACAAATAAACGCGTAATAACTCCAATTGTTGTATCAATTTTTAAAACCATAATACAGAATGATGTGAGTAAGTCTAAAATCGGCTGTAACATAATGAAAATCAATAAAAAGTTTTCAAATTTATTACTTAAACTATTATTTTTTACCATCTCAAACCCCCATAAATAACTATCATTACCTTATCTCACTTTATACAATTTACAATGAAACTCTAACTCATCTCAAATATTCATTATAACATAATTTTTGAGTTAAGCTCTTTCAATTTATATAGAGAAAAGATAACAAATCCCCTTCTTATATGTCAGATATTTCGTATCTTCAAACGCTTTCTTTCCCCATTTTTTCTTTTTTTCTACATGTAACGAAAAGTAATTGTTATTTCTAAAACTTTAGTGTATATTTTGCTCTGGAACATCTTTAAAGGGAAGGAATTAGAGCTATGTTATTAATCGAAATATTTACGTTTCTTGGCATTGTTGCCGCTGCCATTTCTGGTACATTAGTGGGTTTAAAGAAAGATTTAGATTTATTTGGTGTCCTTTGTTTAGCTGTAGCTACTGCACTCGGTGGCGGAATTATTCGTGATGTTATGATTGGTAACCTCCCTCCCGTTGCATTTGTACAACCAATTTACTTTTTTGTCAGCGTATTAGCTGCTCTTTTTACTTGTATGTTTTTTGAACGTATTAACAAACTTCAAGTTGTAATTATGCTTTCAGATGCTGTCGGTTTAGGCGTTTTTACTGCTATTGGTGCAAACGCAGCAATGTCGCATCACGTTGATGCTTCATTTTTAGTTGTTTCAATGGGTGTTATTACAGGTATTGGCGGAGGAATTTTGCGTGATATTTGCGCTCAAGATATTCCCTACGTATTCCGTAAAGAAATTTATGCCATTGCTTCTATTTTGGGTGCAATTAGTTTTCTTATTACGCATGAAATGGGTGCACACGTATTAGCCTTTTATATTTGTTTACTAGTAACGTTCACCATACGTGTAGTCACTGTTATATATAATGTACATTTTCCAGTTTTCTTTAAAACACATTCAAAGGCAAATGCTAATAAAAGTCATTAAGAGAATTCAAAGCGAATTCTCTTTATTTTATACTCATTGCCTAAATAAAAAAACTCACCATTTTTATGATGAGTTTTCTTTTCATATATACCTCATTATGCTCCCGGAAGATATAGGATAAAACGATCCTGTTACGAATGGCTTTATTTTTTGAAAAATAGCTTTTGACAATAGAAAGACAGCATATAAACACCTAAACTTTGTAAAATAAAAATGCTCGGTATGATTAAACTACCGTATACAATATCCTTATTCAAAAGTTTCATTCCAATGTATCCTGTTATAAGTAATAGGAATAACATATAGCCTTCGCTCTTTTGTTTTTGAATAGGAAAATGTAAAAGTGCAATTATCATAAATAAAGTTACAACCATAAAGAGAAGATTTTCACCCTTTAACAGTGCTCCATTCATTCCTTCTGATGATAGTTGATCTATGTTTAACTTAAGAGAAGCTAACCTTTCTGTTTCAAACGCCTTTAATGTTTGATCCATACGTTCTTTCCAACTTTGCGTTTGAACCGTTTCTTGTTTATTGTGCTGTTCCCCAATTAAAACCGATTGCACATATGCATTGTTAGAAATCGTATACTGTTTTATTCCCATTGCTTGAATCCCATAATTCACACTAAAATGTGTCGTATAAAATACAACTAAAATCCCTATTGCCTTTAACAATATATTTTGTTTATCTGCACTTTGGAATATTTCTACTAGTAAAATATACGTAAGTACTAAAATAAGTATAAATACTCCTACTGGATTAATTATATTACTAAAAGCAAATAATACCGCAGCACACACCCATATGTAAGAATGACTCAATCCTTTATGTAGTAATATATAACTCGCACAGTAAAATAAAAATACAGAGAGTGATTCTCCTGTTAACAATGAGCAAGAGAGAATATTAGGCAAATATAACGCGTAAAATACTGCAGCAATCCGACCACATTCCTCTTGAAATAAAATGGTAGCAATTCGATAAATGAAAAACGCCGTACCCATGCAATATAAAATATTACATAATCGTAAAACAAATGTAGCATCGCCAAACACACGAATCAATATTGACTCATATATAATGAAAGGTAATTGACTAATCACCGTTATATTACTGCTTCCTAGCGCAACTTGTTTTGCAGTCTCATACATGGCTCTCACATCACCTATAACTGGGGTATCCAAAAAGAGAACTGCCCCAAGTCTAACGAGTACTGTCATACTCATTAGAAAAATGAGAAACTGTTTATCCGTAAATCGATATTGCAAAATAGAAGCGAGAAGTAAAAAGAGTATAACGAAAATGGATAGTACAATCGTTACGCTCGTGGCACTTCCTCCTAATAATTGCTTGCTCCCCTCAAAAGCGTTCCAGCAAGAATAAGCAAAAAAGGCAAGCATAGTTCCAATAATCATTTTACTAAATCCTGTTTGTATGTGATTCATATGTATATTGCACCTCTATTTCCATTTATAACACAACGATTCTATCACGAATAGACACATGACAGTTAAAAAATTTATCTCTCTATTCGCGGGCAGTAATACCCCCACCCTAAAATTTAAATGGAAATAGAGGGATTAAATGAGAGATAAACTGTCCTTAAAAACCCAATTGAAAAGGATTCATAATCAATTGAGAATGAAAAAATCCTCACTGATTAAAATTTCACTATATATGACAAAAATAGCACACTCTTTTTTTTACTTGCAATGTAAGCGAAACCTCTTTTACACTACAATCTATACAAAACAAATTTTCTTTCAGTTACCCGCATAGAAATGCAACATTATTCTATTTTAATAAGATCAACTTCTTATCGAATATCGATTGTCTAAATAACAAATAGTATTCAATAGAAGAGATCAATCTTTTTTATACAGGAAATGAGCGTACCACTCTGATTGAAAACGTAAATAGGAGTAGATTATATGGATAAGAAATTTATGAGAGAATCAAAAGCAATTAAAACAACGCGTGTTTTCCCAAATGATTTAAACAATCATCACACCTTATTTGGCGGAAAATTATTAGCAGAAATTGATAGCATTGCATCTATTGCAGCAGCAAGACATAGCAGAAAACATTGCGTAACAGCTTCCATTGATTCTGTTGACTTTTTAACTCCAATCCATCAAACGGATTCCGTTTGTTATGAGGCATTCGTTTGCTATACTGGAAAATCCTCTATGGAAGTGTTTGTGAAAGTCGTTGCAGAAAATTTATTAGAAGGAGAGCGTCGTATTGCTGCAACTTGCTTCATCACATTCGTAGCACTAGAAAATGAAAAACCCTCTTCTGTTCCTCAGGTGCTACCAGAAACAGAAGAAGAACATTGGTTATATAAAACAGGCAAAGAACGTGCACAAAACAGAAAAAATAATCGTTTAAAAAGTAAGGAAATGGCTGCCGTATTAACATTGAATAAACCTTGGAATGTATAAAACTTCTTCCCAAAAGACCATGACTCCCTTAGCGAATATAGTTCCACTATATTCGCTATTTTTTTTAACTATATCTATAAACGTTCTGTCTTACAAAAAAACATATAATTCCCCCTAATCTACATCATATATCTTCCTAGCCAATAGTTGATTTACAAAGTTTATGTGCGGTACACTTATATCCGACGTTATGAATTACCAATATTAATTTATTCAATATGGGGGACATTTCTTGAAACTTATACAATGTATTAAAAATCATTCACTTTATAGAAAAGTAAAATCAATCCCTGTTATTCAAAATTATTCTCAGAATAAAACACTTCGTATTAGAAGAGCAAACATGGAGCAGCATGGATTAAAATCACTCATTCTAATGCAAGAAGCATTTAAATCGGCAGGGCATACATTTTGGTTAGATTATGGGACTTTACTAGGTGCTGTACGTGAAAAAGACTTTATTGGACACGACGATGATATTGATGTTGGAACTTTTTACGTAGATGAACAAATGAAACAAGCTATTGAGGATCAAATGAAAAAAAGAGGTTTTATAAAAGAAAGAGCATTTGTAATCGACGACAAGACTGTAGAGGAAACATATGTCTATAACGGCGTATACATTGATATCTTCTATTACTTTAAAGAAGAAAGCCATAAAATATGGTGTTATTTCTTTGAAGGTGGTAAAAATGTAAAGTTTGGAAATTCAGGAACTACTCGTATTTCAACTGGTTGGAAAACAAAAAAAGCCATCTCTACATTTACAGGCATGAGAACAATTCCGTTCAAAGGTGAAACGTTTACTGTTCCTAGTAATTATGAAGAATATTTAATAGACAACTATGGTCCAAATTATATGATTAAAAATGCAAATTGGGATTCTTCTAACGCTGCTTCCAACATTGAATTACTTCCAATAGAACATGCAAAAGGAATCTATTTTAATAACTAATATAATTTATTATGAAAGATACTGACGTAACTTTCATGTATGTAGAAAGGTGAAATCATGCAAAAGTCACTTGTCTCAAATATTTTCTATAAAATATTGCTCAATACCTTTAATATCATACTTCCCATTTTAGTTGGTCCATACGCATATCGAACGCTCGGAGTCGATTCAATGGGAACGGTTAATTTCTCTGAAACTATTTTTAATTACTTTTTCATTTTTGCTGTATTTGGTGTATATCAATATGGATTACGTGAAATCAGTTTAGTGAAAAACGATAAGAAGAAAGTTTCACAATTGTTCACGAGTCTATATGTGATTAACTTTACAACCAGTATCTTGGCTTTAACAGCCTTTTTATTATTTAGTTATATTGGATACGGGAACCAGGATTTATTCCCTGTACTTCTCATTTTCGGATTCAACTTTATCTCAAATTTATTTTATGTAGAATGGTTTAATGAAGCACATGAAAATTATGATTTCATTACGAAGAAAACCGTTGTTGTTCGCTTGATTTATGTTGTGCTTCTTTTTATTTTTATTCATGGAGCAGATGACTATAAGCAATTTGCCGGTTTATTAGTTCTATCAACATTTTTAAACCATACTATTAGTTTTATATATGTGAAGCGCCAAGTTAAGTTTGATTTTTCCAATTTAACAATTATTCCACATTTAAAGCCCTTATTTTTAGTTGTCATTTTTTCAAATGCTAATATTCTATACACACAACTAGACCGCTTTGTTTTAGGAGAATATGCTGGAAAAGCTGAAGTGGCTTTCTATGTAATGGCCTTTCAAATTATGACCATTATTAATACACTTATGTTAAGTGTTGTACAAGTTACAATTCCAAGACTTTCGTATTTGTCAGGAAACGCAACTGAAGAAGCATATGAATCGCTACTAAATAAAATTTCAAAAGTATATTTTATTACGCTATTTCCTGCAGCAATTGGATTAATGCTTATTGCTCATGAAGCTGTTGTCATTTACGGTGGAAAGGAATATGCTGGAGCTGGTAACACATTAATTATTTTTGCATTTTATATGATTTCAGTAGGGATCGAATCAATTTTATCAAACCAAATTATTTACGTAAAAAAGAAAGAAAGCATTTTAGTGCGCTTTTTATTCATTTGCGGGTTCATAAACCTTGCATCCAATATCGCACTTATATATTTCCACGTACTCACACCAGCAACAGCAATTTTCACAACAACAATCGCTAACTGTTTGTTAATTACACTTGAGTATATTTATGTGAAAAAGAAATTAAAAGTCAATTACACATTGTTCGATATACAGAAACTAAAATACATGTTCTATTCACTGACATTTTTACCAATAGCGTTCTTAGTTGATACGGTAATTTCGGAACAAATTCTACAAGTTATCATTACAATATTAGGATGTGCATTAGCTTATGCACTTATCCTATTCATAGTGAAAGATGAAATTCTCTATATGCTATTAAACAAAATGAAGACAAGATTTAAAAGAGCTTAATGTAGATGAAATAAGAAAACAAACTATTTTTCTTCATATGAACAAATGAACCTTCTTGAAGGAGCTGTTATAATTGAAATTCTCTTTAATCATGGCCACTTGTGGCAGACGTGATGATATTCTTGACTTACTAAAATCGTTAGAAAAACAAACTTATAAAAACTTCGAGCTCATTGTAGTTGACCAAAACGATACACCAATTTCTGATCTCTTTGAAGATTATAAGGAAAAGTTCGCAATCAATTATATTTACACGCCTATTAAAGGATTATCTCGTGCCCGTAATACAGGGTTAAAAGTGACTGATGGCGATATTATTGCTTTTCCAGATGATGACTGTGTTTATGAAACAAACGTGTTAGAAAGTATACTCGAAACATTTGATGCTAATAAAAATATTCAGTTTGTCTCGACAAACACTACAAATGTTGAAAAAACCGGATCATTAATACATGCTCCAAAAACAAATATTATGTTAAATAATAAATATGGATTCATAGGTCCTTCTTTTGCACTATTCTTTACGAAACAATTTGTACAAGATGTTGGTACATTTGATGAAGACTTAGGTGTTGGATCTGGAACAATTTATGGAGCTGGTGAAGAAACCGACTTCGTACTGCGCGGTATGAAAAATGGATATACCGGACTATTTAGAAAAGACTTATTCGTATACCATCCCGTAAAAGAAGAAGTGATTAATGAGCAATCATTAAAAAGAGCCATTTCCTATGCCGGCGGTTTCGGGAGAGTTATTCGTTTACATTATGGCTTCCCTTACTTTTTACGTGCAGTTGCAGCTGCTGCATTCCGTATAACACAAAACATTTCAAACGATAAACGTAAATTCCATGCAAATCGCTTAAAAGGAATCGTTCGAGGATATTTTAAATAGAAAAAAAGAAGAGCGCCGTTCAATATTAGAACAGTTTACTCTTCTTTTTTTATCTAGTTTCCCTCTTCAAAAACGAAATAGTCTCCTTTAATCCATCGCAATAAGGTGTCATTGGTATTTTACCAATATAGTTCTCATATTTTTCTCCACTCAATATAACTGGCTCTTCTATCAAATACAGCATTTCTACAAACTCCTTCATTTGTTTATCAAATAGGCCAAGCATTCTAATCATACGTTTTTTTACAGTCATTATAGGCTTTGTGTATCCAGTTAATTCTCTTATATACCCAATCATCTCTTCTCCTGTAATTACGCCACATCCTGGTATATTCCAGTTTTGTCCGTATGCATCATCACATAATGCTAGTTCAACAATAGCATTAGCTCCATCTGGCGTATAAATATATTCCCTTGCAATCCCTTTATCCCCAACAAAGCTAGATATTTTATTTTTAAGAACACCTTGTAGTGTATGATGAACAAGTGTACTTTCCGCATTCGGGCCATAAAAATCTGGAAAATGAGCAATAAGTACTGGTACCCCAGCCTGTTTCGCCATCAATTCAAGTTGCAAACGAATTTTCCCCTTCTTTGTATGTGGATTCTTTTCATCCTCTTCCGTTACCTTCTCTCGCCCCTGCCTTCCATACCCATAAATGTTATCTACCATCGCTAATTTAGCACCGTAATATTTCGTTGTTTCTAATATATTCTTTAGTAACTCCGGTTGTTTGGTCTCCCAGTCTAAATATGGAATATTTACAGCATGAAATATAACATTTACACCTTTTGCAGCTTCCATTATATTTGCTCGCTTAAATACATCTCCCGCTATTATGTGTACTCTTTCCTCATCGTAAAATAGCTTTTCTAGTTTCTCCTTATTTCTCGCAAAAGCAACTACATCAATCCCTCTCCTACATAACTCCTTTGTAATTGCATACCCCATTGCTCCAGATGCCCCCAATACTAGCGCCTTTTTCATCATCATATCCTCCTTTTAATTAACCACTGTTCAATTAATGTTAAAAAGAAAATCACTTACATAAGAAGCGATTTTACAATGAAGTCCACATGTGCATTAGCCAAATTTCGTACATCTTCAAATGTTTGAACATTTCTACAATAATGTGAAACAAACCCATGTAATGATAAAAAAACAGACCATATAGTCATTATACTTACCTTCTCATTACATAAGGAAGATACAACATTAGCAAACTTGTTATAACTGGCATTTGGCTCATTTGCTAGACATTCTTTTAATTCTTCATCTTTAATCAAAAACATAATTTCATAATGACTTTGATTTCGTAGACCAAATTCAATAAAACCCAATAAAACGGCTTTTAATTGTTCTTCTCTCTGTAAATTTTGAGCAATCGTTTCATCCAATTTTTGATCCAATAATTGAAAATCTTGCTCAACCATCGCATAAAAAAGTTCTGCTTTATTTTTAAAATGATAATAAATTGAACCATGGCTATACCCTAGTTCTCCCGCAATCTTACGCATTGAAGTATGCTGATACCCTTGTTTTATAAATAAATCTCTCGCTGCATTTATAATCATTTCTCTTGTTAACTCTTGTTTAACCGCTCTTCTTGGTGACATTTTTTATACCTCACACTTTAATTAACCACTGTTCAATTACATTATATTCCTTTTTTAAAAATATGCAACCCTATTCTTGTAAAAATATACATTTCGAAAGGATAGCATTATATACAAGAATTTAGTATCATGATTCAAGATACTATTTTGAAATGGACGGGGGACAATATGAGCTTATTAACAGTTGAAAATTTAGGTCATACATTTGGTGATCGCACACTATTTAAAGACGTATCAATGCGTTTATTAGCAGGTGAACATGTTGGATTAGTTGGCGCAAATGGCGTTGGTAAATCAACATTTATGAATATTATTACTGGACAACTTATCCATGACCAAGGACGCGTAGAGTGGACACCTGGTACAGATTACGGATATTTAGACCAGCATACAATCTTAACACCTGGCAGAACAATTCGTGATGTTTTAACAGATGCATTCCTACCTTTATTTGAGAAAGAAAAAGAACTCAATATCGTTACAGAAAAAATGGGGACAGCTACACCAGAAGAATTAGAAGAACTTCTTGATCAAATGGCAGAAATTCAAGATGCACTTGAAGCAGGCGGTTTCTATTTACTAGATATTAAAATCGAAGAAGCAGCACGAGGCCTTGGAATTGATGCAATTGGTTTAGATCGTGATGTTTCTGCACTAAGTGGTGGACAACGTACAAAGGTATTGCTTGCAAAACTTTTACTTGAGCAGCCAGAAGTATTATTACTGGATGAGCCGACTAACTATTTAGACGTTGAACACATTCAATGGTTAACAAATTATTTAAAAGAATATCCACATGCATTCCTTTTAATTTCTCATGATACGGAATTTATGAACAAATGTGTTGATGTTATTTTCCATCTAGAATTCTCAAAAATGACGCGTTATACAGCGACGTATGAGAAGTTTTTAGAGCTTGCAGAAATCAATAAAAATCAACATTTAAACGCTTATCAAAAACAACAAGAATTCATCAAAAAGCAAGAAGATTTCATTGCGAAAAACAAAGCTCGTTATTCTACGACAGGCCGCGCAAAAAGCCGTCAAAAACAGCTTGATCGTATGGAGCGTATTGATCGCCCAGAAACAGCGATTAAACCAGAGTTCTCTTTCAAAGAATCTCGTGCAAGCAGCCGCTTTGTCTTTGAAGGAGAGAACGTAGAAATTGGTTACACACATCCGTTATTACCAAAATTAACAATGACAATTGAACGTGGTGAGAAAATTGCAATTGTTGGATGTAATGGTGTTGGTAAATCAACATTACTAAAAACAATCTTAGGTAAAATTAATCCATTAAGTGGGAAAACAAGCCTTGGTGACTTCTTAACACCAGCCTACTTTGAACAGGAAGTAAAAGCTGATAACATAACGCCTATTGACGCCGTATGGAATACATTCCCAAGTTTAGACCAACATCAAATTCGTGCTATGTTAGCGAAATGTGGTTTAAAAAATGAACATATTACTCGTCCACTAAACCAATTAAGTGGTGGAGAACAAGCCAAAGTTCGTTTATGTAAATTAATGGGTGAAGAAAGTAACTGGCTATTATTTGATGAGCCGACAAACCACCTTGATGTTACAGCGAAAGAAGAATTGAAAAAAGCAATGAAAGCATACAAAGGAACAATCCTTCTTGTATGCCACGAACCAGACTTTTACCAAGATTGGATAACGAAAGTTTGGAACGTAGAAGAATGGGCGCAAGCTAGTAATTAATAAAAAGGTGAACCACAGTGGTTCACCTTTTTATTACTATGGATGGATTTATCCATTTCATGTGATTTTTATATGATAATACCCTGCTAATCTCAACCGAAAATCTTTGAAATTAGCATATGATTTCAAGTTCGCTAGCATTCCTTGAATCACTGGTATTCTTGGATTTGGCAACCTCATTTCGGCTTCCAAAACATCTAGTGTAACTAACAATTCATCATTTTCTAACTGATCTGCCAATGTGCGTTTAAACATAATAATTTCCTGTAAAAAATGTTCCTTTGCTTGCTCTTTAATAAGTTCCGAGTTACAAAAGAATTGTTCTAACTTTTCCTCATTCAAAACAGGTGCATCTGAAGAGTCTATAAGTCCTGTTACAAGATTATCCATTCTCTTTAAAATAAATGATGAAACATGAAATAAATCTATTTCAGTTGCATTTAAAACAATCAACTCTAAATAACCCCTGCATATCCCTTCTACCATAATAACTAGGTCTAAAAGATATGGGGTAACCTGTTCACCATAAATCGATAATAAACTATTTCGATAAAATGCATGTGACTCGAGCTTCACTCTCATCATAAACGCTTCTACTTCTTTATTAAAAGGAATTGCATTTTCCCTCGCGTGCATAATAATGAATTCCTTATGTTTTTGTACATCATTAAATTGACAGTGTAGTTGTTTTTCAAACTTTTCACGTGGTAGTAACGATTCTCCATCAATAGCCATCATCTTGTTGTGGATTTTGTCATAGTAATATCTAAGTGTCGCTAATAACAATTCATCTTTCGACTTGAAATATAAATAAAAAGCTCCTTTTGATATGCCACAAGCTGTTACGATCTCTTGTACTGAAGTTGCGTTTACACCTTTAGTTGCAAATAACTTCATTGCCATCTCTATAATTAAGCGTTCTTTTTCTTTCATAATTTCTCTCCTAATTTAATCTCGCATCTTAAAGTTTTAACTTAAATTTATTATACCATCCCTTTTCATTGACGACTGACCATATGGTCAGTTATATTATGTATTAGACTGACCATTCGGTCAACACACGTTAAAAAGGGAGCGCAAACATGAACAAGATTATTAACTTTTCGTTAAAAAACAAGTTCGCAGTTTGGCTATTAACCATTCTCGTTACCGTGACAGGGATTTATTCTGGACTTAATATGAAACTAGAAACAATCCCTGACATTACAACACCTGTTGTAACAGTAACAACGGTTTATCCTGGTGCTACACCAGCGGAAGTAGCCGATAAGGTATCGAAACCGATGGAACAGCAACTGCAGAATTTAAGCGGCGTCAATGTTGTCAGTTCTTCCTCTTATCAAAATGCCTCTTCTATTCAAGTAGAATATGACTTTGATAAGAATATGGAGAAAGCTGAAACCGAAATTAAAGAAGCACTTGCGAATATAAAATTACCAGAAGGCGTGCAAGATCCAAAAGTTTCCCGAGTAAACTTTAATGCCTTTCCTGTTATTTCATTAAGCGTAGCAAGTAAAGATGAATCTTTAGCTTCCTTAACTGAAAAGGTTGAAAAAAATATTGTTCCAGGATTAAAAGGACTTGATGGCGTTGCATCTGTTCAAACTTCGGGACAACAAGTAAATGAAGTACAACTTGTCTTTAAAACAGATAAAATGAAAGAATTAGGGTTAAGTGAAGATACCGTTAAGAATATCATTAAAGGCTCTGATGTATCTCTACCACTTGGACTCTATACATTTAAAGATACGGAGAAATCCGTTGTTGTAGATGGTAATATTACAACAATTAAAGCTTTAAAAGAAATGAAGATTCCTGCCGTCCCTTCAGCGGCAAGTGGTCAGGGTAATGGTAATCCAGGGGCTAGATCTCAAGCACCACAGATGAATCCAGCTGCAGCTAATGGGATCCCTACTGTTGCATTAGAAGAAATTGCTGATATTAAGGAAGTCGGAAAAGCCGAATCTATTTCGCGTACAAATGGTAAGGAAGCCATCGGCATTCAAATTGTCAAAGCAGCTGATGCAAATACAGTTGATGTCGTAAATGCCGTAAAAAACAAAGTAAAAGATTTTGAAAAGAAATATAAAGACTTAGAAATTATCTCAACATTTGACCAAGGTGCACCGATTGAGAAATCAGTTGATACAATGCTGAGCAAAGCAATCTTTGGTGCCATCTTTGCTATTGTCATTATTATGTTGTTCTTACGAAACATCCGAACAACATTGATTTCTGTCATTTCTATACCACTTTCTTTATTAATGGCTATTTTAGTACTAAAACAGCTGGATATTACACTTAATATGATGACGCTTGGAGCAATGACCGTTGCCATTGGACGCGTTGTCGATGATTCAATCGTTGTTATTGAAAATATTTACCGACGTATGTCCCTATCAGAGGAGAAATTACGAGGAAAAGACTTAATTCGTGAAGCAACAAAAGAGATGTTTGTTCCAATTATGTCTTCAACAATTGTAACAATTGCTGTCTTCTTACCACTTGGACTTGTAAAAGGTATGATCGGTGAAATGTTCCTACCATTCGCTTTAACAATTGTGTTTGCCTTGTTAGCTTCATTACTTGTAGCGATTACAATTGTGCCGATGTTAGCTCATTCCTTATTTAAAAAGGAAAGCATGAAAGAAAAACAAGCACATCATGAAGAAAAACCAAGCAAATTAGCAAACGGCTATAAACGTGTGCTTGGTTGGGCATTAAACCATAAAATCATTACATCTAGCATCGCTGTTCTTTTATTAGTAGGTAGCCTTGCACTTGTACCAATTATCGGTGTAAGTTTCTTACCATCTGAAGAAGAAAAAATGATTATTGCAACGTATAATCCTGAACCAGGACAAACATTAGAAGACGTTGAAAAGATAGCAACAAAAGCTGAAAAACACTTCCAAGATAAAAAGGATGTAAAAACAATTCAATTCTCATTAGGCGGAGAAAACCCAATGAGTCCTGGTAAAACAAATCAAGCTATGTTCTTCGTCCAGTATGATAATGACACGAAGAACTTTGAAAAAGAGAAAGAACAAGTCATTAAAGACTTGAAAAAGATGACAGGAAAAGGTGAATGGAAAAGCCAAGACTTCGGGACTAGTGGCGGTAGCAATGAAATTAAGCTATACGTATACGGAAATAGTTCAGAAGACATCAAACCTGTCGTTAAAGATATTCAAAGTATCATGAAGAAAGAAAAAGACTTGAAAGATGTCGACTCTAGTATTGCAAAAACATACGCAGAATACACATTAGTCGCAGATCAAGAAAAACTAAGTAAAATGGGGCTAACCGCTGCCCAAATTGGAATGGGACTTTCTAATCAACATGATCGCCCTGTTCTTACAACAATTAAAAAAGATGGTAAAGATATTAACGTTTATGTAGAAGCAGAAAAACATGATTATGAAACAATTAATGATTTAACAGACCGCAAAATTACAACACCACTTGGCAACGAAGTAGCCGTTAAAGATGTTATGACTGTAAAAGAAGGTGAAACTTCCAATACAGTAAAACATCGCGATGGACGTGTTTATGCTGAAGTAAGTGCAAAATTAACATCCGATGACGTTTCAAAAGCATCTGCTGCCATTCAGAAAGAAGTCGATAAAATGGATCTTCCCTCTGGTGTAGATGTTACCATGGGCGGCGTTACAAAGGATATCCAAGAATCATTCCAGCAACTTGGTTTAGCGATGTTAGCTGCGATTGCCATTGTATACTTCGTTCTTGTCGTTACATTTGGCGGTGCCCTTGCACCACTCGCAATTCTATTCTCGCTACCATTTACAATTATCGGTGCCCTTGTTGCACTCTTAATCTCTGGTGAGACATTAAGCGTATCAGCGATGATTGGTGCCCTTATGTTAATCGGTATCGTTGTAACGAATGCTATCGTGCTTATCGACCGTGTTATTCATAAAGAGCGCGAAGGCCTATCAACGCGCGAAGCATTATTAGAAGCTGGAGCAACACGCTTACGTCCAATTCTAATGACTGCAATCGCAACAATTGGCGCTCTTATCCCACTTGCACTAGGATTTGAGGGCAGTGGATTAATTTCTAAAGGCCTTGGAGTAACGGTAATTGGTGGATTAACAAGTTCAACATTATTAACACTCCTTATCGTTCCAATTGTATATGAAGTACTCAGCAAATTTAAAAAGAAAACTGTAGAATAAAAAAATAACCTCGCGCGCAGCGAGGTTATTTTTTATTTCCAAACAAAATGAGAAAATCTCCATAGCCTTCTTTTTCTAATTCCTCTTTCGAAATAAAGAGAATTGCCGCTGAATTAATACAATAACGGAGACCATTTGGACCTGGTCCATCTGGGAATACATGACCAAGATGAGAATCTCCTTCCTTACTTCTTACTTCCGTACGCGTCATATTGTGACTAACATCCAGTTTCTCTTTTACACTAGCTGACATAACCGGCTTTGTAAAACTTGGCCATCCGCATCCGCTATCAAATTTATCTAAAGAAGTAAATAGTGGTTCACCGGAAACAATATCTACATAAATGCCTTCCTCTTTATGATCCCAATATTCATTTTGAAAAGGCGGTTCTGTACCATTTTCTTGCGTTACATAAAATTGCATATCTGTTAATCGTTCTTTTAAGTGCGCATTATCTTTTGGCCAATGTTTTTTAATAAAAGCATCCCGACCTGATCCTTGACGGTATAATTCATAACGGAAAGCATTCTTCTTGTGATAATCTTGATGATACTCTTCAGCTGAGAAGAACGTAGTAGCCGGAAGAATTTTTGTAACAATTGGTTTAGAAAAACGACCGCTCTCAGCAAGTGCCGTTTTTGAATCTTCTGCTTGTTCACGTTGCTTCTCACTATGATAAAAAATTACAGTTTCATAAGAATGTCCGCGATCATGAAATTGACCGCCGACATCTGTTGGATCAATCTGTCTCCAATATATGTCTAGTAATTTTTCATATGGCATTTTATTTGCATCGAATGTAATTTGTACCGCTTCATAGTGCCCTGTCGTTTCTGAGCATACTTCTTTATATGTTGGATTCTCTTTATGCCCGCCCGTATAACCTGAAACAACCTTAATGATTCCTTCCATCTCTTCAAATGGTGAAACCATACACCAGAAACACCCTCCAGCAAATGTAGCAAGCTCTACTTTTTTATTTATAGTCAATTTGCATCACCTCACTATTTATCCCGCCTTAACGGGCAGTAAGCCCCCACCTCAAGGTTCAGATAGAAATAAGGAAGGTAGGTGGCTGATCAACTGCCCGTTAAGGTCTGATTGGTTCAACTAATAATCAGTGGGGGATGAAGAAAATCCCCACTGATTAAAGTTTCACTTTATTCTTTCTACAGTATGGCATATAAAGGTAGACAATATGAAAGAAAAAGCATCGGCGCCCGATGCTTTTTCTACTTTATTATTCAGCAAGATCCATTTCTTTTTCATCACTCGTTACATCCAACACATCTAATAAAAACATAAAGATTGGGATACCGATAATCAGTCCCCATACACCTAAAAAGTGTTCTGAGAAAATTAATACCATAAATGTATAGAAAATCGGTAAATTAGTTTTTTGCGACATAAATTTAGGATTTAAGACATAACTTTCAAGTGCATGAATAACACCAACAATTATTAAAATATACACTACATAAGTAATGCTACCAATATTATAAGCAATCATACAAAGTGGAACGAGCGAAATGATTACACCAGCTACCGGAATTAAACCAAGTAAGAAAATCATTAGCGCTAATCCGAGTAATTGTGGAAATCCTAAAATCCATAACGCAATCACTGATAAGATACAATTAACAATTGCAATTAGAAATTGCGCTTCAATTACTTTTCCAAATGAACGAGCAAACTTCTTTCCAAAATATTCAATTTCGTTATAAAAAATTGCAAGTCTACTCTCTTTAAATTTCGCAGTAAAAGCTACAATACGAGCTTTTTCAAGTAAGAAGAACAAACTTAAAATGAGTGAAAGTAAAAATTGCAAACCAAATTTCCCGACATTGGCAATAGACTTATAAAGAATATCTACACCTTGCCCCACATATTTGGAAAGCTCCATATGGTTAATAGCATTAATTGAAGCCTTTATAATCTCATTATCAGGTGGATTTTTAAGGAACACATTGAACTGGTAGATCAATTGTGAAATTTGTACCGTTAATACCGGTAGATATTTAAATAATGTAATGGAGATCCCACCAACTAACAGTACATATAAGAATGCTATAATAATTTTCCGATTAATCGGCATAAAGTTATTTAATTTCCGAGAAATAAACTTTTGGAATCGATCCATTAAATACGTAAAAATAAACGTAATTAAAATTAAATTAAACATACTTTTTAGCCCGTATAACATAAGGGCTAGTAAGAGTAATACAAGTAACCTCTGAAATCCTTTGCTTTGAAACAGGTTTTTCATTTGCATAATCGACGAGTGATCTCTCCTGTCCTATAAAGTGAAACTTTAAAAAGTGGGTTTTCTCTATCTTCCCCCTATTATCCTCCCTCATAAATCGGGCTTTCCCAGGCAACTTATTCTCTACTTAAATTTTTTGCTGACGCTAGATTTAAGCTCTAGATATTACTGCCTGTTAACGTGTAATAAATCCTGTTACTTTCTATTTTACAATACAATCATCCTTTTCAGAACGCATTCTATAAAGTATTAATGAAGATTTAAGGAAAATTCTTTTTTTCTCGTATAAAAATAGGTCTTACCATTACTGTAACACAAAAAGCGAGCTATCAATAGAAATCTGTTCTACTAACAGCTCGCTTTTATACTTTTTATAAATTATATTCCGTTAACCGATAAATGGCATAACTATCGGAATAACAACTACTGTTACAGCAATGCTTGCCATCACTGCTTCTTAAATACGAAGCAGCTTTTTGAGTTCCTTTGCATATGTCCGACTTACCGGTACTTTGGAAGTATCTTTCATAATCAGATTATAAGTGGAATTAAACCAAGGCTGTATTTCTGAAATATGATTGATATTCGCAATAAAACTACGATGAACGCGCATAAAACTTGTTTGTGGTAATTTTTTTTCTAAAATAACAAGTGTATCATGTGTTACATATGTTTCTCGAATCGTCTTTACAGTTACTTTCCCATCAACGAGCCCTACATAAACGATGTCTTCAATATTCACAAGTACAATAGATTCCTCTATTGGCAACGCAAGCTTATGCATCTCAGCAGTTACGTCTGGTACCTTCACGTCTTGCTTTTTCTCTGTTTCACTTTGCTTTCGTTTCTTATATTTTTTCAGCGTCTGTGCAATTCGCTCTTCATCAAATGGTTTTAAAATATAGTCTAACGCATCCACTTCGAATGCTTGCAGCGCATATTGATCATACGCTGTTGCAAAAACAATGGCCGGCGGGTTCTTCATTTTCTTTAATATATTTGCAATCTCAAATCCATTATCATCTGAAAGCTGAATATCTAAAAAAACAAGGTCCGGTTTGCTACCCATCAGCTGTTCTAATGCATCTTCTACACAATCTGCTTCCTCAATTACGTCAACTTCCTTTGTTCGTTGTAATAGATACTTCAACTCATCTCTTGCTAACATCTCATCATCTACTACTAATACCTTTAACACGACTTCCTTCCTCCCTTACACTTTGAATCGGAATTGCAAAGAAGATCTCTGTTCCTTTTTCTAGTTCACTCTTAATATGAAGTATTGTTCCCTTCCCAAATAACCCTATTAATCGCTCATTAATGTTATATAAAGCTGTTCCCGTTCCTTTTTTTGATGGTACAACAGCTTTTCCTAATTGCTCTAAGCGCTCTTGTTCAATTCCCTGACCATTATCTTTCACTTTAAAGTGAACCATGTTCCCTTTAGCATGAGCATAAATCTCTACCTGACAAATAGGTTGTTTTTTCGGAAAGGCGTGACGAAGTGCATTTTCCACTAATAACTGTAATACAAATGGTGGCAACAAAACTGTCTGTAATCCTTCTTCAATATACGTTTTCACCTCATATTTATTTGGGAACCGTGCTTGTTCTAATGATAAATATGCATGTACATGATTCAGCTCTTGCTCTAATGGAATAAGTAACTGACGTGCTCCCTGTAAATTACAGCGAAAATAAACGCTAAGTTGTAATAGCAGCTTCCTTGCCTTTTCTACATCTGTGCGGCATAAAGCTGATACTGTATTAATCGCATTAAATAAAAAGTGCGGATTGATTTGTGCTTGCAATGCCTTTATTTCTGCATCTTGAAGTAATTTACTTTGTAGTTCTGCCTCGCCTAACTCAAGCTGTGTAGAGAAAATCTTTGCTAATCCTTCTGCTAATTCCTCTTCTACACGACTTAATCGGTTCGGGTTTTTAAAATACAGCTTTAATGTCCCAATTGTATTCCCATGTGACGTTAACGGAATAACCACCGCTGCTTGTAATGGGCAACCTTCATGCTGACACTTAATAGCCACCCTCGATTTCGCTTTCATTATTTTCCCTGTGTTTAACACTTCTTTTGATAGTCCTGTAATTAGACTATGAGAAGGAATATGATGATCGGATGCTAGCCCAATATGCGCTAATATTTTTTCAGTATCGGTTAAAGATACCGCATCTGTCCCTGTAAAGCGATGGATAATTTGTGCCACATATTTACACGATTCCTCCGTTAAGCCTTGCCGAAAATAAGGAAGGGTCTTATCTGCGATACGTAGTACTTTATGTGTTTGCAACGCTCTCGCATTTTCTTCTTGGCGCAAAATAGCTTGTACCATCGAAAGTAAAATATAACTACCGAAACTGTTTACAAGAATCATAGGTAATGCAATCGTTTTCACAACATTAAAACCATCTTCTACAATAAACAAAATCATAACCATTTCTAAAGTAACAATAAAAACACTTAAAATAGCTGACATTTTAGGTGTAATGACACGATTATACTTTCGGAAAATATACCCAATATAGCCAGTAATAATTCCTGCCAAAATAGATGAAATTGCACAGCTAAGAGCTGTCGTTCCCCCAAGCATATAACGATGAATACCAGCAATAAATCCGACGCCTATTCCGATAATCGGGCCACCTAATAATCCACTAATTCCAACACCCATAATACGCGTATTGGCAATCGTACTTGATGAAGAAACACCTTGCAGCCAATTTTCATTCATAATTGTATTCCCTGCAATCTCAATTCCCGTGTAATTGCTTAGAATTGCAAATAACGAAAAAATACAAATAAGCATCAGCTTGTCTTTATATCCATCCTGTTTATGAAGAATGCGCCGAAATGTTTTAATATGTGAAAGTAAAAAACCCAATATAACAATTAATCCAACGCGCTCAATCATCATAAGTACTAAATCTAGCATCCGTGATTCATCCTCTGTTTGTTTAGTTAGTTTTATTATCGGAAAATAGTGAAGGTACCGTCAAGGAGAACACCGTATATTTCATGTAATTTTATAATATAAGGCATTTAAAATAACACATATTATTTATCTGACAACAAAACTCAAGAATACTAAAACTAAAGCAATATAATTACAGTCCTTTAACACAGCCCCGTGAGGTTGAGAAGGAAGTCGGAATATAAGAAAGAACTACTCCAAAAGGAACGAAAGGGCACTTTAACAGTTGCTGAATTTGAAACACTGAAGCATATAAAAAAGTTCCCACTTTGCAAATTATTTTCAAATAATAAAGTAACAATGACAACATTCGGGCTCATTATTATGTCATTTATTCAATTGGGCTTATCACAATGCTAGTATGTGTACCGGAGACAAAAGGAAAAGTACTAGACTAAACCTAATCAAAAAAGCATTGAAATTCTTCATTTCAATGCTTTTTTATTATTTATGAAAAAAATTTGGAGTTAGAATATCATTGGGATAAGGTTTGTGATAAATATGAGTTGTAGCCGGCGATAATGGTGGAATGAGCCAGACCCAGTTTCCCGTCACAACGCGTCCACAAGCAGCTTCTTGCTTTTCAAATTGTGCAAATTGCTGCGCTGCTGTATGGTGATCAACAATACTTACTCCCTGTTTCTTGAATGAATGTAAAACAGCTATATTTAACTCTACTAACGCTTTATCTTTCCATAGTGTACCGTTTCTAGATGTATCCAGGTTCATCATTTCTGCAACAGCAGGTAGTAAATTATAGCGATCATGATCTGCTAAATTACGTGCACCAACTTCTGTTCCCATATACCAGCCATTAAAAGGAGCAGCGGTATAAGAAATACCCCCAATCTCTAGACGCATATCTGAAATCATTGGTACTCCATACCATTTTGCCCCTAAAGATGCAAATGGATATTCCGGATGCTCAATCTCAACCTCTTTGACCTCTTCTTTAGGAATTCCTCTATATACAGGTTCTCGTCCATCAATAGAAAATACGAGTGGCAATACATCAAAACCTGTATCTTCCCCATGCCAACCCAGCTCCTGACAAAACGCAGTAAATGGAACTGAATGGGAATCACCAATCACTCCCATTTCTGTTTCATATCCCGCATAACGAATCAACTGATGATTATAAATTCGAATATTATTTTGTTCGCCATTATACTGCTTAAAAATTGTAATCGTTGGTTTAATTTTCCCGTTATTCGTTGCATATCGAATATGATGAATAAGTGCATTATATACACCTTCCTCATCATTCACTTCACGGGCATCTAATATATGCATTTTATTCCAAAACAATCTTCCAATACATCGATTACTATTTCTCCATGCCATACGTGCACCATGGACAAGTTCCTCAAAAGTATGCTCATACGTTCCTGTCGCTTCTACTTCCGATGCAATTTGAGTGAGACGTTCTTCTATTTGCCGCTCTCTACCTAACTCTTCATAACAAGTCGTAATAAACTTCCTTGCCTCATCTATTAATTCTTTCACTTTATTCATAAGCAATCTCCTTCTATTTCAACAAGACACTATTACTTTACAGTATAAGCAAAAAGAAGTGTAGTAACAAACCAAATCAAGCTACACCTCTAGAAGATTTAACAGCACTATTAAATGAATCTTTCGTAAGTCCCCGCGTTACAATTGTCACATCATATCCAGCTCGCAAGAGGGTTTCTACTAATCTTTTCCAAAATTCCTTGTTTCGCCTAATACTAATATCTTTTTCACATTCATCATTCCCCAGTTATTTTTATTTCTATGGCGACTGAATAAATGATTATACTTAAATTTATTACCACATAAAAAAAGAAGAGAATCCGTATAAATTCTCCTCTTAGTGTAAAACAATTATTGTACTCGATATTTAAAAATGCAATAACAAAAATATAAAATGGAAAGCACTGAAACATAAATCCATACCTGATATACAAGTTGCGTTCCCCATACTCCCATAAAATAAAGAAGAGACGGAAACGTAAGTGTTACCCAAGATTGTACAAATGCTATTCTTCCAAGGTATTGATTTATATTCTTTTTTTGTACGTTTAATACAAAAAATAAATACCAAAGAAGTGCCCACATAAACCAAGTTAGTGCATTAACGATGTCTTGAAATTGAACAAACGATACAACCATATAGAATAATGCAACAATTGCTACCCATAAGGAAAACCATCCTAGCCCATTACCACTCATACCTGTAATAAATGTGATACCTACATATAAATAAGTCAATCCAAATAAGAAAGTGGCTGCATATGAATACACAGTCCAATTACTTTGATCAGAGATCATAATAAGATAAAACGGAATTACAATTTGTAGCACTCCTACAAATAAATTAAAAACCCCTGCACTTTTTTCCTCTGCTTTTCCTAATATAACGAGACTATTTAAAAACAACACCGCACCTGAAAGTAATAATCCAACGTACCCCATATATATTCGTGTGAAAATCATATTTTTCCACACCTTAACCTCCTTATAACGTAAAATCCTACTAGTGATATTGTCCTACCCATTTCAAATTGCATACACAGGGCACAACTATTATTTCATGTGTACTAACATTTTTTATCTAAAAATAAGTCAGACTTCCTACCTTAAAACAGAAAGAAAGCCAAGGAATGCAATCACTGTATCATATAATTAAAACGTTTTCAAAATAGTATATTTCTTTCTAACAATAAATAAAATCCATTTCATATAACACACTCTGAAAACAATAACATCATCATAACAGCATTACCTCTAAAAATAAATGTCAAAGACACTGGAATAAAATTCAAAAACCTATATTATTCTCCGCCCATTTCTTTTAGAAATAAGTAGAATCAATCATTTTCCTTATAGCAAACTAACATCTCTATCATAAAATATCGTAAGCTAAAAATTTATGTTTTATGAAAGGGGAGATCATATGCCTAAACAAGTAGTCCACTCAACAGGTGTATTAACACGTGAACCACAAACAGCTTCTATCCAAATAAATATTGTAAACTTGGATAGAAATTATGCACATTCTATTAATGTAGAGATATTAGATTGGTCCAACCATTCTAATCCAGTACAACTACCAATTCTAGTTGGAGAAAATAAAGTGGTAACTTTCCCATACTACTTGGATAGTGGAAATTCAGCAGTTTTATATGCAGATTTAGATGATAAAATTAATCTTTATGAAATTCGTATCACTCACTTCGATCATTCCAATATTATTACAAATTGCTTCGGACGCAGCTCATCTTCATCTACAGCTCAAGAAGGTGATAAAGTATATCATAAGCAACTCGTTCGAGTTCATCAAGGATATATCCCTCATCAAATCCTGTAATGAACGCGCACTTAATTGAGCAAACTTGGCATCACCTTATCTTCGGTTGATTCTAAGTTTGCCGTCCCCCATACCCTTCCTACTAAAAAGGCCACATACCTCTCGATATGTAACCTTTACATAAATAAAATTTATTAATTCAACTAAATAACATAACAATATACACATATAAAGTGGGCAAGACTACCTAATAGCACAAAAACATGAAAAATTTCATGATGCCCCATATATTTAAATTCTAGCCATTTTGGTTTTGCTCCGTAAATAAATCCACCAATCGTATAAAAAACGCCACCAATTACTAAAAACAACATACCCTCTATACTTAGATTTTCCGATAGCGGTGCAAAGAATAAAACGATTAACCATCCCATCATAAGATAAATTGCTGTTGATAACCACCTTGGACAACTAAACCAAAACATTTTAAAAACGATACCACACACAGCGGTTACATAAACTAAGACGAATAATAGCAAACCATTTGCAGTTTCTAATGTAATTAAACAAAAAGGTGCATATGTGCCTGCAATTAAGATGAAAATCATAGAATGATCCAGTTTTCTAAAGAAATAAATAACACGTTCACTTGCTACAACACTGTGATACACGGTCGAAGCTGCGTAAAGAATCATCATCCCTACTCCAAATAGAATCACCGCTGAAATTGTAGAAACAGATGGCATTTTTACAGAGACTTTTACAAGCATAGCTAGTAAAGCAACAAATGATAAAACGGCACCCCCTAGATGGGTAAACGCATTAATCGGCTCCCTCACATAAGCATTCACATTAACAACTCCTCATATAATTACATGTAGTTTTGATAACTACATGTAATTATATACACAATGCATATAAAGGTCAACATTTACAATTCATTTGTTTCGTAATACCATATTAAAAGATAAAGTGTACATTATTCCTACAAAGGTGAGGGTTTATATGGAAAACATAAAGAACTTACTCGAAACATTACATTTAGAAAAAAACATTACGCTTGAAGATATCCCTAATGTGGATTTATATGTAGATCAAGTGGTTCAACTATTTGAAAACAGCTACGGTAATACAACACGAACAGAAGATGAAAAAGTGCTTACAAAAACGATGATTAATAACTACGCAAAAGGAAAATTGTTCATCCCCATAAAAAATAAAAAATACTCAAAAGAACATATGATTTTAATTAGTTTAATTTATCAATTAAAAGGCGCCCTCTCAATTAATGATATTAAAAGTGCTTTGGCAAATCTCAACGAGAAAATAATAAACGAAGATACTTTTGAACTAGACACCCTCTATAAAGATTATCTTGAACTTACAAAAATAAATGTTGAAAACTTTAAAAAAGACGTAGATAACCGATTGGCTGAGTTAAAAGCTACTACTCCATTTGAAGATAAAGAGTTGGAAAAATTCTTACTGCTAACCTCATTTGTAACAATGAGCAATATGTATAGACGCTTAGCAGAGAAATTAGTTGATGATTTAAAGAACTCTTAAGCATAAAGAAGAGCCATCTATTTCGATGGCTCTTCTTCATAGAATTTTTACTGATAGCGACCTAAAAATTCAGATATACGACGATGCACATACATTTCATTTTCTTTCTTTGTAAATCCTTTTTAATGGTCTCTTTTCGAATGGATCTCTCTATCAAAATACTTAGCTATAACATCTCTATCTGAGTTATTAATAACCATATTAATTCTTCCTTGTAAATACCCATACAACATCCAACTCGAACACTCTCTTAATTGATTATACTTGTCCTTTTTAGCTTTAAAACATAATACCGTATAGTCTTTTCTTATTTTGTAATAGTATTTAAAGATATCATCATAATCAATAATATATGCCCTTTGAATTTGATAAAGCTCCTTTACTTCATAAATCATAATTTTATGTCTTGTTCCAAAAACGACGAATCGACTTCCTACATCCATAAGCGCTAATGGCATTACAGCATAGTCTGCTGAACACATAATTGCGCCCAAATGATGGCCGCCTGTAGCTTGTGCTTGAAATTGTAATTCGATAAATTCGTTTTCTTCTAATTCATTATTTGCCTTTTCTTCTATCTCTTTAAAATTTTCTCTAGCAATTCGTTTTCTAATATCTTTTTTCTTATTCTCCAAATTTCCAATAAGGCGCTCCCCTATTGCTTCAAATTGGGATATTTCTTGTTCATCCCACTGCTCGAAAACAATTTGATCGATACTATAGTTTTCACAATTCATAATACCCCTCCATTACTCTTTTTAATTTTTGCTTTCCCCTTGATAATCTTGTATACACTGCACTTGTACTCATATGTAGTCCGTTTGAAATATCCTCTATACTCTCATCAGCAATATACCTTCGATAAAAAATATTATGGTCTACATCATCTAGCTGATGAATTGCTTGTAAAACAAACTCTTTTTCCTCTTCTTTGAGTAATACTTTTTCTACATCTCCATCATCTTGTAGAATCAGTTGCTCTATTGTTTGTTCAATATGCTTTTGCTTAAGTTTCCTTTTATAATCTAGCGCCTTAAACTTTGCAATAGAAATAATCCAGTTCTTAAGCTGTCCTTTTTTAATTTGAAAGCTGTCTATTTTATACCAAAGTATGAGGAGAACATCGTTATAACACTCTTCAATTTCTACTCTTTCATGGCGCTCCCCTAATACACTTCCAATTACTCCATAAATCAACTTACTATATTGAAGAATCAATTGATCCAATGCTTCTGTATTTTGTTTTTTTATTTCATCTACTAATTCCCTATCATCCATATTCGCTCCCCCTTCACTTATATATACGAATGTAATAAATATATTCTTACATGATTTCCTTATTTTTCATAAAAAAACTACCCACCTGTTAGATGGGTAGTTCCATTTACTTAATCGCCTCGTGAACTTTTAACTGCTTACCTTTTATCGTCGTATTCTTCATCACTTTTAAGACAAGAGGACCTTTACCATTTAATATATCAACATAAGAAACATTATCTTGTATTGTAATAATTCCTATATCATCTGCTGTGACACCTGGGATTTTAGCAATTGTACCGACAAAATCTACCGCTCGAATCTTCTTTTTCTTCCCACCGTTAAAGTACAGCTTCATAATATCTTTATTTAACCCTACATTTTTCTCTTTTTTCATAATTGGTTTAGCGTTTATTTTTTCTTCAAAAGCTATCTTTCCTTTTGTAACATCCTCTTTTGATGGAGCATCTATTTGTAGAATCTCAAAACCAATATATTCTTCAATTTCAGTCAAGAATCTATCTTCATAAGGCGTTACGAATGTAATTGCTTTTCCACTATTACCAGCACGTCCTGTTCTTCCTGTCCGGTGTACATAACTTTCTTTTTCTAATGGAATATCATAATTAATAACATGAGTAATATTCTCAATATCAATTCCTCGCGCCGCTACATCTGTCGCAACTAAATAACGGAATTTCCCTCTTTTAAAATCATCCATTACTGCAAAGCGATCTTCTTGTACCATGCCGCCATGAATCTTATCACAAGGGTATCCAGAGCGTTTTAACTGTCTAAATACATGGTCTACATTTTCTTGTGTACGACAGAAAATAATACAGCTATCTGGATTTTCAACTGTAGTTATATCTTTTAAAAGTGAAAACTTTTCTTCCTCTCTCACATTCAAAAGACTATGTTCAATTTTATCTGTCGTAATACCAGATGCTTTAATCTCAATGTTAATTGGCGACTTCATATATGTACGAGATAAATTTTCAACGTCTTCTGGTAATGTAGCAGAAAATAGCATTGTCATTCGATTTATAGGTAATTCATCAATGATTGCTTCTACTTGATCGATAAATCCCATATTTAGCATCTCATCTGCCTCATCAATCACTAAATATTTCAGACGCTCTAAAGAAAAAGTTCCCTTTTCAATATGATCTAACACACGTCCAGGAGTTCCAACAACAATATGTGTTTTCTGCTTTAATTCTAATTTTTGACGTGCAAAAGGTGATTTTCCATAAACAGCTGTTGCCTTAATCCTTTTAAACCTTCCTATATTCGTTATATCCTCTTTTACTTGCACAGCAAGTTCCCTCGTTGGTGTAAGTATTAATGCTTGCGGCTTATTTTCTTCCCATTTGACCATTTCACAAAGTGGAATACCAAAAGAAGCTGTCTTTCCGCTTCCCGTTTGTGATTTCACAACAAGATCTTTCTTTTCTAGTGCAACTGGGATGACTTTCCCTTGAACTTCTGTTGGTTGCTCATATTTCAAGCTAGTAAGTGCTCTTACAATTTCCTTACTTAATGGGTAATCTTTAAAACTTCTTTTACTCATGTACTAACCTCATTTTGTTATATAGTATATTCTTTTATGTATTTTTCACCATTGTGTAAATATCATATGCATTATTTCATTATACTTGAATCCGCCCTCAAATCGGGATTAATATATTTCAAAATAAAAAGCAGACTTATCATTAAGTCTGCCTTCCTATCCTATACAGCTTCCTTCGTCTCCTTCAATACTTTCATATCAGAAATTGCCTCTGCATGCCTTGTTTCATCGAATTCATTTTCACTTTTTGCAACAACGATTGTAGCAATTCCATTCCCAATTAGGTTTACAATCGCTCTTCCCTCACTCATAAAACGATCGACACCAAGAAGTAATGCCAATCCTTCTAAAGGAATAACCTTTAGTGCCGCTAAAGTAGATGCTAACACAATAAATCCACTTCCTGTTACACCAGCAGCGCCTTTAGACGTTAACATAAGTACTAAAATAATAGTGATTTGCTGTCCAATTGTTAAATCGACACCAAATACTTGTGCTAAAAAGACAACTGCCATGGATAAATAAATAGACGTACCATCCAAGTTAAAAGAATAACCAGTCGGAATAACAAGGCCAACAACAGATTTTGAACAGCCATATCGCTCCATCTTATTCATCATTCTAGGAAGTACAGATTCCGAAGAACTTGTTCCTAATACAATTAATATTTCATCTCGAATAAATTTCAAATAATTCCATAAGCTAAAACCATATATCTTACAAATAATATTTAAGACAACAAACACGAATAGAAACATCGTTATATATACTGACATCATTAATTTCCCCAGTGGCACAAGCGAAGCTAGCCCAAAGTGACCGATTGTATATGCCATAGCACCAAATGCCCCAATTGGTGCTGCCTTCATTACATAGCCAATAATGTTAAAAAATACGTGTGAAAGCTTGTCTAGGAAATCAATCACCGATTTTCCCTTTTCTCCAAGTGCAGCTAGCCCAACACCAAATAAAATCGAAAAGAATAATACCTGTAAAATATCACCCTTAGCAAACGCATCAACCATATTCGAAGGAACAATATGAGTAATAAAATCAATCCAATTAATACCCTGTCCCCCGCCTTGTGTATATTTAGATACGTCTCCTTTTGCAAGTTCATTAAAGTTAAGACCTGAACCTGGCTTCATAACATTTACAACGATTAATCCAACAATAAGTGCAAATGTTGTCACAACCTCAAAATAAATAAAAGCTTTTCCCCCAACCTTACCAACCTTCTTCATATCTCCCATTTTGGCAATACCAAGTACAATTGTTAAGAAAATAATTGGCGCAATTACCATTTTTACAGCATTAATAAACGTATCGCCTATCGGCTTCATTTCCTTCCCAACACTTGGCCATATAAGCCCAACTAATACACCGAGTGCAATCGCTGTTAATACTTGAAATGTTAAATTTTTAAATAGTCGTTTCACCTTTAACTCTCCTCCCCTTCTTCACGTTTAAAAACTTTCCCATCCTTATGTTTTACATAATGATAGCGTTTCCAATAAAAGGTGAGAAGTTTATGGTCATAACGAATATTTTGGTCATTTTGGTCTCACTTTTCTACATCACGATACACATAACGATTGACTGGTCTCCCAATCCCTCCATATTGAACTGCTAAATGAATCAAACCTCTTTTTTCTAAATAATCCAAGTAGCGCCGAGCGGTAACTCTAGCTATTCCAATTGCACTTGCTACCTCCTCTGCAGAACGAGGTTCATCTTGTTTTTTTACATATTCTTCGATTTCATTCAATGTAAACTCGTTTAATCCCTTTGGCAAATTACTTGCTGTTTTCTTAGAACGTCCAGAATATAATAATAAATCCAGCTGTTCCTGCGAAATCGCCCCAGTTTCCTTCAAACTCATTCTATATCGTCGATATTTTTCTAATGCTTGTTGAATTCGGTATAGCTTAAAAGGCTTAATAATATAATCCATTGCCCCATTTTGAAGCATAAGTTTAATCGTTTCCCTATCTTTTGCAGCAGAAACAACGATTACATCTGTTTCTAACTCAAGTTTTCTAAATTCCTGTAATACCTTAATACCATCCTTTTTCGGCATAAAAATATCTAAAATAACGAGATCTGGATTCACTTTTTGAACGATGTTAATCCCCTCCTCGCCATTATTAGCAACAGCCACCACTTGAAACCCCTTTACACTTCTAATAAATTCTTTATTTACTTCCTGAACCATCGGATCGTCTTCAACCAATAGTACTTTGATTTCCTCTTTATATTTCATACAATTCCGCCCCCATCTCCATTGGAAAAGTAATGATAAAAGAAGTTCCTTCATCTTGAAAAGATGAAATGTTAATCTCTCCTCTTCCCTTTTCAACAATTTGCTTTACTAGAAAAAGCCCATAGCCTGTTCCAGCAATCTTATTCACAGTAAATCCTTTCTCATACACTTTTGGTAAATGCTCCTCTTTTATTCCACATCCATTGTCCTCAATTAATATTGCACATACATCTTCAGACTGTTCAATACTAATATCAATTCTTTTATTCTCTACCTCAGTTTGCTCAAATGATCCAAAGGCATTTTCGATTAAGTTACCTAGTAATACAACGAAATCATGTTGATCCAGTTGATAAGGAAATACTTCTAAATAACTATTTTGGTCAATTACGACCTGTATCCCTAATTCCTTTCCCCGACTTACTTTGCTCAAGAGGAGACCAGCAATAGCATCATTTTTAATCGTTTCATTTAAAAAGTTTGTTACACTTCCTTGTTCTTCTGAAGTGTGGAAAGCAAGTTGTAATGCCTTATCGGCTTTGCCAAGTTGAATTAAACCTGCTATTGTATGAAGCTTATTCATATGCTCATGACTTTGTACTCGAAGTGCCTCAACAAAGGTTTTCACTCCTGTTAATTCCTCTGCAAGCTTCGTAACTTCAGTGCGATCTTGAAAGATTGCCACAGCCCCAATCAGTTCATTATCTTTCTTGATTGGTATGCGATTACTTAGAATTACCTTTCCACTTACTTTTATCTCTTCATTGTATACTGCCTGATTCCTCTCAACGATTTCTGGAAGTCTTGTATCCTTTAAGACTGTACGAATGGGCTTCCCTACAACATTTCCATCTACATGAAAAACCTGCTTTGCTTTTTCATTAAAAATAGTAATAATCTCTTGATTATCAATTGCAATCACACCCTCATTAATCGAATGAAAGGTTGCTGTTCGTTCTTCTAACATCCGTTTAATTTCATAAGGCTCTAACTGAAACATCTGTTTTTTAATATGATTAGCAAGCATCAATGAACCCATCAATCCAAATATTAAAGTTAATATGACAATAAAAGTAATTTCTTCTGCTAATCCCAGCATAATCTCCCAGAAATTCGGTATTTTATTTCCAACAACAACAACACCAATTTGATTTAAATTTTGATCCTTAATAGGCATAAAAGCACGAATTACAGTACCTATCTCTCCTTTTGCTTTTGAAAAGTAAATATGCTCCGCAAATGCCGCTTCTTCATCCGTCCCTTTTGATGGCCTTCCAATCATTTCTTTTACAGGATGCGAATATCGAATTCGCTCCATATTCATTACTACTATATAGTCTGTTTCATTAATTACTCGTATATTTTCAATAGCCGGGTTCAGTGTAAACCACCCCGTTGCTTCCTGAAGTGATTTCTTTACATCTGATAATTCCGCCACTGTCCGCGCCGTATTCATTGATCTAATTCTTAATTCTTTCTCTTCCTTTTGTTGAATATTTGCGATGATAACAATTCCACCAATGAGTAATGAAAAAATAACTACTGCATAGGATAAAATTGTAATTTTCCAGCGGATAGGCAATTGTTTCACTGTTCGTTCCCCTTTCCCCTAAAAGCACCTTTACGAATAAAAATCTTCTCGGTATGCTTACAATAACGACCCACGAGGAGGTTTAAAATGAAAAAAATAGCTACTTTTATACTCCTTTTTATTGTTTTAATTACTAGCGCGTTATTTGTAAAGTTTCAAAGTCCTTTTTCCCAAGGGAAACTTGCATATGATGATGACCAAGAAGGACTAAACAAACAAATTGTTTTCAAATTTAGTCATGTTGTAGCAGAAAATACACCTAAAGGACTTGCAGCTAGTAAATTTGCTGAGCTTGTTAACGAAAAATCAAATGGTAATATAAAAATAGAAATTTTTCCAAACGGGAGTCTCTATTCTGATATAGAAGAAATTCGCGCTTTAAAAGCTGGACAAGTTCATTTTATTGCCCCTTCTACCTCAAAACTTGGAATGTTATCTCACGAATGGGGCGTGCTAGACTTGCCATTTGCCTTTCCAAGTTATGAGGCCATTCAAGAAGGCTTAAACGGAAAAATTGGAGAGCAATTACTTCAATCCTTACAAAAAGATAAGATTAAGGGGCTTGCCCATTGGTCGAATGGCTTTAAACAAATTACTTCAAATAAAGGACCTATTTATACCCCTAAAGATATACAAGGACAATCCTTTCGCATTATGCAAAGTGATGTTATCCAATCTCAATTTGATTTATTAAAAGTTGATGCACATCAAGATTCATTTAATTCTACATATAAATTAATTGAAACTGGTAAAGTTGATGGTGAAGAAAATACAATTTCAAATATCTACTCTAAAAAATTTTATAACGTTCAAAACTATTTGACAATTAGTAATCATGGTTATTTAGGCTATGTTGTAATGATGGATCAAAAAACGTGGAATCAACAAACGGAAAAAACGAAGCAAATATTACTTGAAGCAATGAAAGAAACAACCGAATGGAACAACCATCAATCCATCCGAATGAATGAAAAACAACTTGAACTTATTAAACAAAACTCATCCATCCAAATTCATACACTAACTGATGTAGAAAGAAAAGAATGGGAAAAAGCATTATCTCCTATATACGAAGATCTTACTCCTACAATTGGAGAGCAATTGGTAAATGATTTAAAAGAATTAAAAGAGAAATATCAAGTCCTTGAAGATAATAAATAACAAAAAAAGAAGGAGATTTTAAGCACCTTTCTTTTTTTGTTATTCCATTATTATATTTCAAAATATTATTTGACATTATCAATTAAACTTTAGTCATATATCTTTCAAAAACGAACAATATAAAGATAAAACAACAGATTAATTCGGTATTATTTATGATATTTTAAAATTCCACCCCTATATTTGATAAATAAACACTAAAATCTTTGACTTAATAAAAAAAATAATGTACATTATTTTTTGGACGAACATTTTCTTTTACTAAAGAATAAAATATTCGTATTTAGGGGTGTAATCTATGGAAAAAGTATTCGACTATGAAGATATTCAATTAATTCCTGCAAAATGCATAGTAAATAGCCGTTCTGAGTGTGATACAAGTGTGACTTTAGGAAAACATACATTTAAATTACCTGTCGTACCTGCAAATATGCAAACAATTATAGATGAAAAAATCGCTGTATATTTAGCGGAAAATAGATATTTCTATATCATGCATCGTTTTGAGCCAGAGAAGCGTATCTCTTTCATTAAAGATATGCACTCTCGTGGATTAATCGCATCTATTAGTGTTGGCGTTAAGGAAGAAGAGTACGAATTTGTACAACAATTAGCAACTGAACAGCTTTCTCCTGAATATATTACAATCGATATCGCACATGGGCATTCCAATGCGGTAATAAAAATGATTCAACACATTAAAACACATTTACCTGAAAGCTTTGTTATCGCAGGAAATGTGGGGACTCCAGAAGCAGTAAGAGAACTAGAAAACGCTGGTGCTGATGCAACAAAAGTAGGAATCGGACCTGGTAAAGTATGTATTACAAAAATTAAAACAGGCTTTGGAACTGGTGGCTGGCAATTGGCTGCACTTCGCTGGTGTGCAAAAGCAGCTAGCAAACCAATTATTGCTGACGGCGGTATTCGTACTCATGGTGATATAGCTAAATCAATTAAATTTGGTGCAACTATGGTTATGATTGGTTCATTATTTGCTGGACATGAAGAATCTCCAGGGGAAACAATTGAAAAGGATGGGAAGCTCTACAAAGAATACTTTGGTTCAGCTTCAGAATTCCAAAAAGGTGAAAAGAAAAACGTAGAAGGTAAAAAAATGTTTGTCGAGCATAAAGGATCTTTAGAAGCTACATTGATTGAAATGGAACAAGATCTTCAGTCGTCTATTTCTTATGCTGGTGGAACGAAATTAGATGCAATCCGTACTGTAGATTATGTTGTCGTAAAAAACTCAATCTTTAATGGTGATAAAGTATATTAAGCTCTATTTGCCCTTTAAGGGGAATAAATATTGATTATTATAGAAAAAAATGAGCAAGTACCTTATTTCGTACTTGCTCATTTTTCTTATGCGATCTCATTTCTTATTTTCCAAACCTTTTACGATATCCACATTTTCTACATAATTCCTCTACAGCCACTCTACGCGAAAATCCATCTACAATATTTTTTGCTCTATCCCCTTCGATAATCTCAGAGAATGAGGCCTCATTAATATTTCCAAGATTAATGATTCCCTCACCATCTAAGCAACAAGGAATGACAGTTCCGTTTGCTAAAATACCAGCTTGATTTCGAAGACCATGACAGAAGCCCTTTCCATCATCCTCTTCTTCATGCAAGGCCGGCCATTGAAATTCGTAATCTTGATTAATAAAAATGCGATCTGCAATTTTCACGCCACTTCCTGGTGTGATCTTCTCTTCAATTTTGTATGGTAAATCAAATTCTTTCTCAATAATTTCCAACAATTGTCTGTTTCTTTGTATTTCAAGATTCGTCTTATTGTCTTGTGTCAGGTTCCATAGTCTCAGCGAAACAATTAATTCTGATTGACTTGTTGCTTCTTTAATAAAGGAAAGGATGCTTCTTACATATCCTTCTTTATCTTCAGATCCTGGATGCCCATCAAAACTATGAAGTGAAAAATTCATTTGTCTTAATGCAGGTTTATTTAATAATTTATGTCTCTTTTTATGAATTAACGTTCCATTTGTTGTAATATTAACTTTAAACCCTTTTTCATGACTTAAGTCCAGCAATTGGTCTATTTTAGGATGGAGCAATGGCTCTCCCTTTACATGTAAATAAATGTAGTCTGTGTGAGGTTTAATTTGGTCTAATCTCTTAGAAAAATCCTCCACAGAAAGAAATTGCTTCTGCCGTTCTGTTGGCGGACAAAAGCTACATGCAAGATTACATACACTTGTAATCTCTAAGTAAAACTTCTTGAACTTCTTGAACTTTTTCAACCTCAATTCCCCACTTCTTTAACTACTTAGAACAAAATAAAAAATTGTTCTATCAATATTACAGCACAATTTTTTATAAATAGAAACATACTTATTCAAGGAAACTAATTTTACCATTTTCTCTGTTTGAAAGCATATGATTTTACTTATCTTACTATAATCTAAACAAATAATTCTTCTAATTATTATAAAACATTAAAAAGGCCATCTGGGATTTTTAATTAGGAAGGTTCCTTTGGGGAATCTAGCTTTTATTTGTTGAACATTTACGATGTGAGCACGAAATATAATGGGCACAAAAAAAGAGTCTGGATTCAGGCTCTTTTTTAAACTATTGTTTAACTTTTTTAAATTTAGATATAACAAAACTAATGATACTGATAGTTAAAAATGCATAACCCATTGGTAGTAAATAAAACGGTTCTACAAGAACACCATTTGCTGCAACTGTAGATTCAGCACTAAGAATGTTATAACTAATTAAACATCCCATTCCTAAGATCAGTGGTATTAAAGTTACAATATATTTTTTCATTGTGAAACCTCCTTGGGTAAGAATTGTTTGATATAAAATAAGTACTTTATGGTTAGAATTATAATCTTCACATACAGTTAGTACTATTTAAAAACATGACAAAAAGCTTACAAATTTGTAAGCAAGGAGGTTTATGCGAGGGGCGTGACAGAGTCATCATAAGCCGCACAATATAATCCAACAGAAATATAAAAAGTATAGTCACAATGAAAGGTCATTCAACGAGATTGAGAATGTACTGTTCACTTACGAACATTCTTCGCTGGTATCACACGTAGATAAAACATTGGAATTTTTAAGGATTTATAAAGCAACCCAAATACTTTAAATAAACGATAGAAAACAATATATAGAACAAAAATTACAAGAACCTGCTATTAAAGAAGTTTTGTTTAATAAAGTTTTTGATACTCTTTCTGCTTTTTCAAAATTTCCACCTACACTGCCTGTAGAAAAACACAAATATTTCACACATACATTCGTATATCATTCTGACAAAATAGAAAAAAGAAGCACCGAAGATATTGTTTTATTCTTTGATACTTCTTCCTCAAATAACTATGTGCTTATTTATGATATGGTTCTCCACGATTAATCCGAAATGCCCGATACACTTGCTCTAAAAGTACCAATCTCATCAGCTGATGCGGCAATGTCATTTTCGAAAATGAAAGTGATTCATTAGAACGCTTCATCACTTCTGAACTAAGTCCAAGTGATCCCCCAATGACAAATGCTACTTTACTTTTTCCATATGTAGCAAGACGATCCAGATTCGCTGCAAATTCTTCTGATGACTTTTGTTTTCCTTCAATTGCTAATGCAATAACATGTGTATCATCTGAAATTTTATCTAGTATACGTATCCCTTCTTTTTCTTTTACAATTAACATTTCTGCTTCACTTAAGTTTTCTGGCGCTTTTTCATCCGGCAATTCAATAACTTCTACTTTTGCGTACGCAGAGAGTCGTTTTAGGTATTCTGCAATACCTTGTTTTAAATATTTTTCTTTTAATTTTCCGATTAAAATAATCGAGATATTCACACGTATTCCCCACCTTACAAACACGTTATCCACAAAACTTATCCACATATCCACACCCGTTACCCACATATTGTGTGAGAATCTGTGTTCGATACAACATATGTCGCCTTGTTTTGACAAAATTCACATGTTTTTTGATCTTTTCCTGAGTTATCCACACTGTTGATAACTGGCGCTACTTCACATTCATCCACAATGATATCTAACGCTAATTCTACATGTTCTAAACAACAAGGTAGCTTCATATTTTTCACCTCACTATTTCACAATAGAAAACAGGAGGACGCCCTCCTGTTTTCTTAATAGTTTTGACTGCCTAATTTAACCGTTGTTGTTGCTCGTTTTGTACCACGATAAAACGTCAGAGTCATCTTATCGTCAATCTTTTTATTATATAATACCGTTCGGAAACCGATAATATCATGTATTGTCTTTCCATCAACAGCCACAATTACATCATGTTCCCTGAGTCCTGCATTTGCACCAGGCGATGGGCTTTTCACATCCAAAATACAAACACCCTCCGTTACACTACTTGGTAAATGCAATGTTTCAGACCAGTAATAATTCGGAATTTCATTTAAAGATCTAAGTTCAACCCCAACATAAGGTCTCCTTACTTTCCCATGCTTTTCAAGCTCATTCATAACAGGAACTGCTCTTGTAACTGGGATGGCAAGTCCGATCCCTTCTACTTCTTTTGCTGCAATTTTCATCGAGTTGATTCCAATTAGTTGCCCTGCCGCATTTACAAGTGCACCACCACTATTCCCTGGGTTGATAGCTGCATCTGTTTGCAATACTTCTACTTGCCAATCATAATGCCCATCTTGATCTAAGTCTACAGGAACAATTCGCTCATTTGCAGAAATAATCCCTTGCGTTACTGTTCCAGAAAACTGTAATCCAAGTGGGTTTCCAATTGCAATTACTGCTTCTCCACGACGAACCGTATTAGAATCCCCTATTTCAATAACTTTCTTTACAGGTTTTGCATCTATCTCTAAAACCGCTAAATCTGTAACTACATCACTACCTAATACTTTACCAGGAACCTTTTTACCATCGCTTAAGCTCACTTCAATACGATTCGCCCCTGCGACAACATGATGATTTGTCACAATGTAAGCATGACCATTTGTTTTCTTATAAATTACACCTGATCCTGTCCCAGCTTCCGCATCTGCTTCTGAAAAATTATCACGTTGTATATTAATAACACCAACAACAGCTTCCGATGCACGATCAACAGCATCTACAAAACCAGAGTGGCTCACTGTTTGTGATTGCTTTCCTACCATGTTCCCTTCACTGGCCTCAGCTTGCTCTAAGGGACCGGTTTCAGATTCAGAAAATAAAGGGGCTCCAAATGCAAACAATGAAGCCCCTACAATTGTTCCCGCTATACTAGAAATAACGATACTTTTGCGCTTCTTTTTCCCTGTTCGTTTCATACGGAATTCTTCTTCATCAATAAAGGACATACTTGTTCACCAATCCTTCCGAAAACAACTATATTCTCCTTTATTGTTTACTAAAACCAAGAATTATACGTATTGAATTTTCGTTGGTGCCTTTGGATCTGTATCATGTATCTCAAATGCTTCTCCAACTGCGAAACCTTTTTCCTCTAACACCTGCGCAACAGACATACGTGCTAATTCTTTCATATTATTATCTAAACTCAAATGGGCTAAATAAATGTGTTTCGTTTCATCTGTGATAACATCCGTCATTGCAAGCGCGGCATCTTCATTAGAAACGTGACCCACATCGCTTAAAATGCGTCGTTTTATACTCCATGGATAACGTCCCATACGAAGCATTTCCACATCATGATTACTTTCAAACACAAATGCATTTGCTCCTTTAATGATACCTTTCATACGATCACTCACATAACCCGTATCTGTAATAAGAGCCAGTTTTCTACCATTATGATGAAATGCATAAAACATTGGCTCTGCAGCGTCATGAGAAACGCCAAATGATTCCACTTCAATATCTCCAAATGTTTTTACATCACCAATTGAGAAAACAAATTTTTGATCGGTTGGAATGTTACCAATTAAATGCTCCATAGCACTCCACGTTTTTTCATTTGCATACACAGGTAACTGATATTTACGTGCTAAAACGCCGAGACCTTTAATATGGTCACTATGCTCATGCGTGACAAGAATACCCGATATATCTTGTATGTCTAGTTCAGCTTGCCTAAATAAAGCTTCTGTCGCTTTTCCACTCAAGCCTGCGTCAATGAGCAATTTTTGTTTCTCGGTCCCTACATATAGCGCATTTCCTGTACTGCCGCTTGCAAGCACACTAAAATGCAAACTCATTTCTGCTCACTCCATTATTTTTTCATTTTCCTTTTCTTTCCCTAACTTAATAACTTGTCCTTCAATAGCATTCACAAAATAATCTACTTTTCGATCTGTTTTTAAATTCCATGTTGGAGCAAGCACTTGCATAT
Organism: Bacillus sp. 166amftsu; assembly: GCF_900107445.1. NCBI lineage: Bacteria > Bacillati > Bacillota > Bacilli > Caryophanales > Bacillaceae > Bacillus > Bacillus sp. 166amftsu. Next base: position 98,787 of record NZ_FNQA01000009.1, read on the forward strand.
TAGAAGCAGAAGATGTAACGAGAGTCGCATATCCAATCTGCGCTTCTTTAAAATGCGTATTTTGTTTTATTTCATTCTTAAAGAATAAATTTTCTAAAGCTGTTTGAGCTGTAATAATCTCTTGCTCTTTTGCTTTCTCATTCTCACCCATCTCTTTCAAATCAGTTAGCATTGTTTGTGTATATGAAACAAATTCACCTTTCTCATTTATATCCACAACAATCATCCCATGATCATTATAGAAAATAGGCTTATCTTTATACTTTTGAAAGAAATAGATTTTCGTTGCTTCTGCTTTACCAAACTCATATTTCTGACCATCTAATACATAGCTTTTCAAAAACTCACTATATTTATCTTTAGACAGTGTTTTTGCGTTTAACAATGGTTCCTTTAATTTACTTACAATTGTATTGGCATCTTGTAAAGTAACTGTTTGATTTTTTAAGGAACGTATATCCTCTTCTTTAAATTCCTTATTTTTCGCTGTAATAAAAGAATCTTTCTTTGGTTCTTTTGGCAAATCACCAACTGTAATGTTATCATCTTTTAATTGTTGATCTACCCTTGTTTCTGCCATTAAGTCTAATTGATTACTATCCTGCTTTGAAATGAATTGAAAAACGAGAAAGAGGTCTAAAATAAAAAAGGTAACAATAAATATTGTTTTAATCCGATTCCAGTCCAATTAGCTCTCCCTCCTTTTCTTCACTCCACTCAAGCACTTGATGATTTTCACCATAAACGACATACCAAATCGGCTTTAAGTTTCCATTTGCAACTTGTCCATTTGGCCCATTTGGTCCATTTTCTGTTACTAATTTATAACCAATTCCTATATCTTGAATTAACTTTTTATCTAGATTCGATTTTTTTTGTAATGATTCTATAACAGTCCATCCAGATGGAAGTACCGTCTTTTTATCCTCACCCTTATCGATTAACAAATTAAATAATGGTCGCTTATAGCTAATTAATTCTTCCGATCCCCATACTTGTGTTAATGTAGTCATTCCTTCGCTATTAAATACGGGTAAATCTTCTTCATATAAACGGAACTTTGTTTTCCCCTTGGAATTTAGATAATCAAATCTATATGCATCTGTTAAGCCGCTATGACTATTAACAAATTCGAAACTTTTTTGCATAAGGAGATTTCCATACATGCGCGCACCGCTAGCCACAGATGGATTCGTATACGTTAGCATTCGGTTCTGCTTATTCACTTGCATAAGGCGAATACCATCTGTATAAGTTTCCTCTAATTCATTAGACATAGGGGTTACATAACGCGGATCACTAAATAGTGCATTTTTGAATGATTCTACTCCCATGTCTGTCGCAAAATACATTAAATCTTGCATTTCTGTTGAACCATCTGGTAAGAATATTCTTTTCGTATCACTTATGTCATACGCAAAATATGGTCTTGCCAAAGCTAAAAATTGATTTTGTGCATTTATAACGTCTCTTAGATTCACACCTGTTAATGTCATTTTATACACTTTATGATTGTTATAAGAAACAAAATTCACATCAATATTTTGATCACCACTTTTAGAAGGATCAACAATAATACGATCAAAATTAAACATATCTAATTTCTTATCTTTAATTGTTAATACGCCCCTAATCGCATCAAACGGAACTTCTGTTGGAAAGACAATTTCAATTTTGCCTTCCTCGTGCACATAAGAGAGGAAATCACCTTTAGGGATAGAGTTCGTAATATCCTTAAAATCGTGCAATTCCCCTCTCTCGATAATTGTATATAACAAGTCGATATTATCTTTCTTTTCACTTACAAAATGCTTCTTATCCTTATGAACAATTATAGAAGATGGCACAATTACATTTGAAACATCTTGTTTTAATGCATCTGCATTTCCTTGGACAAACTTTGTGCTTTGCATCGAATTAGAATCAGGTACATACGTCCATAAATTAAAAGTAAGAAACAGACTAATGACAACTAAGTTAATAAGGACAATAGTTTTAAAGTTTTCCATATTCATTCCCAATCGTCCTCTTCTTCCTTCGCCATTGGAAGTGTGAAGTAAATCGTTGTCCCTTTTCCTTCCTCACTTTTTGCCCAAATAGATCCACCATGCGCCTCAATCATTTCCTTAGCAATAGCTAAACCTAAGCCTGTTCCACCCATCTGTCTTGAACGAGCCTTATCTACACGATAAAAACGTTCGAAAATCTTCTCTACATTTTCTTTTGGAATACCCATTCCTTGGTCACTTACACTAATTTCTAACATATCCTCTCGATCACGCAGGCGATACGTTACTGTTCCACCTTCAGGAGAATATTTTAAAGCATTCGAAATAATGTTATATAAAACTTGTGTAATTTTATCAGCATCCATATCAATAAATCTAGATTTCTTAGAGAATGAACGTTTAAAGATTACATTTTGTTCTTTTGACATTTCAAAACGATCAATAACATTATTAAAGAAATCCGTAAAGTCTACCCACTCTTTCATTAAACGATGTTCTGTACTATCTAACTTTGATAATTGCAACAAGGCATTCACAAGTCGAATCATTCTTTCTGTTTCTTCTTGTGTAACTGTTAAAAATTGCGGTGCAATATTCGGATCTTGCCATGCACCATCACTAAGTGCCTCTAAATAGCTCCGCATCGTTGTTAATGGTGTCCGCAGTTCATGTGATACATTCGCCACAAACTCACGGCGCTCACGGTCAATACGCTCTTGTTCGGTCACATCATATAATACAGCGATTAAACCATTTGGTTTACCCGTCTCCTTTTGAATAACGGAAAAACTAGCTCGCAAGATGTATGGTTCATTTCGTGTACTAAAATCTAATAAAACAGAATCTGGCTCTTCATATAGATGATCGAGCGTAAATTCCTCTTGAATACCTAATACGTCTAAAACTGACTGATCTAACGCCGTCTCACGCGAAACATTTAGCATCTTCTCTGCAGGGTCATTTAGTAAGATAATATCCCCTTTTCGATCAGTAGCAATTACACCATCTGTCATATGAGATAAAACGGACGAAAGTTTACGTCTCTCACTTTCAGTTGAAGAACGTGCTTGTTGTAATTTTTTAGATAAATTATTAAATGCTAATGCTAATTGACCAATTTCATCATGACTATTTACCTTTACTTTACGGGAATAATTTCCCTTCGCCATTTCAATTGCTTGTCTTCGCATATCTGAAATTGGTCGTGTAATTGTTTGGGCTAATAAAATACCTAGAACCGCTGTTACTAATAAAGCAATCACTGTCCCAGTCGCAAAAATTTGATTGATATCCTTCATCTGTTTATAGACATCTTCCATCGAAGCAACGATATGAATGACACCAATTATTTTCCCCTTATCGTTTTCAATTGGGGTAGCCATAACTTGAACACGATGGCCCGTATTTCCATCTTTCTCAATCTTACCTTCAGCCTTTTTTTGTACAATAGCCCTTTGCACTGTTATGTCTGTTATTGTTTTACCTACCATACCTTGCTTAGATTGATTAGATATTGCTAATAGACGCCTATTTGGATCAATAACACGTACTTCTTGGATATCTTTTTTACGGTCTGCAGTAAATTCAGTGATTGATGTTTTAAGCGCCTCTTCTAAAGTTGGATCTGTTTTTTCACGCTCTTTTGCAAACTCTTGCTTCAAATTATAAGACAGTAAGTTGGTTTGCTGCGTTAATGAATCCTTAAAACTTTGTACGAGACTTTTCTCCAGTTCACGAACAAAATATACACCAATAACCTGCATTGCTATCAAAATTAATAGCATATATATGAGCACAAACTTTAAATGAATCGATTGAAAAAAACCAACTTTCTTCATATACTATTCCTGCTCTGGATCACGCAAGTAATACCCTACTCCACGTCTTGTTACAATTAAAGTTGGATGACTTGGGTTATCTTCGATTTTTTCACGTAAACGACGTACTGTTACATCTACTGTACGTACATCTCCAAAATAATCGTATCCCCAAACTGTTTGTAATAAATGTTCACGTGTCATAACTTGTCCTAAATGCTTCGCCAAATAGTGAAGTAATTCAAATTCACGATGCGTAAGTTCGATGCTTTCATCTCTTTTTGTTACGCTGTACGCATTTGGATTAATTATAATTGGTCCAATAACCATTTCTGTATTTTCTTCTTTTTCGGCTGAGCCACCTTGTTGATGTCGACGCAAGTTTGCTTTTACACGTGCCAATAATTCACGTGTACTAAATGGTTTTGTTACATAATCATCTGCACCAAGCTCTAATCCCAACACTTTATCGATTTCAGAGTCTTTTGCAGTTAACATAATAATTGGCATTTCAGAACTTTTTCGTATTTCACGACAAACTTCTAATCCATCTTTCCCCGGTAACATAATATCCAGTAAAACCATATCTGGTTGTTCTTCGTTTGCCTTTTCAATAGCTTCGTCACCATCATGTGCCATGACAATTTCAAAACCTTCTTTTTCTAAATTGAATTTTAAAATATCCGCAATTGGTTTCTCATCATCAACGACTAAGATTTTCTTTCCCATCATTGTGTAGTTCCTCCTAATAAAAATATGGTCATTCATCCTCAAACATGCACAATTCTTTACATAGTATATATCTATACAACTTTATCCCTTGTTTGAGTATTTTATCCTCTATTCTCCTAGAATCATGTATGGTTCCCTTACATATGGAACGCTGTATAATCTATAGAAAAACCTCTAGCTTCAACTGCTAGAGGCTTCTCATTCTATTGTAAAATAACTACTCTCATTTGTAAAATTGAACAATATAAAAAGGATATTAAGTGGGTCCACTTAATATCCTGAGAGTGGCTCGGGACGGAATCGAACCGCCGACACGAGGATTTTCAGTCCTCTGCTCTACCGACTGAGCTACCGAGCCAAAACATATATATAAAACCACTAATGGTGGTATAAACAAAAGTGGCGGTCCCGACCGGGGTCGAACCGGCGATCTCCTGCGTGACAGGCAGGCATGTTAACCACTACACCACGGGACCACAAAACATATATATATAACATGACCCGTACGGGATTCGAACCCGTGTTACCGCCGTGAAAGGGCGGTGTCTTAACCACTTGACCAACGGGCCACGAAAAATAAAATGGTGAGCCATGAAGGACTCGAACCTTCGACCCTCTGATTAAAAGTCAGATGCTCTACCAACTGAGCTAATGGCTCATACTCACCAACGTCATATTTTCGTGACGACAAGAGTTATCTTACCATAAGAACTTTTATGTTTGCAATACTTTTTTATATTTTTTTTACAAAAGATAAGAAAAAACTCATGTAAGCATGAGTTTTTTCTTAAATAAATCCATTTTATCCTAATTAACCACCGTATACGTTACGAACGATGTTTGTTTGATTACGATCTGGACCAACTGAGAACATAGATAATTGAATTCCTGTTAATTCAGAAACACGCTCTACATATTTTCTTGCATTTTCAGGAAGCTCATCTAATGATCTTACACCAGTAATATCTTCCGTCCAACCTGGAAGCTCTTCGTAAACAGGCTCACATTTTGCTAAAATGTTTAAGTTTGCTGGAACTTCATCTAAAACTTCTCCGTTGTATTTGTAAGCAACACAGATTTTAACAGTTGGAATACCCGTTAATACATCGATAGAGTTTAATGATAAATCCGTTAAACCACTAACACGACGTGCATGTCTTACAACAACACTATCAAACCAACCTACGCGGCGTGGACGACCTGTTGTTGTACCATATTCACGACCAACTTCACGAATTTGATGACCAATTTCATCATGAAGTTCAGTAGGGAATGGACCGTCACCAACACGGCTTGTATATGCTTTACACACACCTACTACACGATTAACTTTTGAAGGACCAACACCAGATCCGATTGTCACACCACCAGCAACTGGGTTAGAAGATGTAACGAATGGGTACGTACCATGGTCAATATCAAGCATAACACCTTGTGCACCTTCAAATAATACGCGACGGTTGTCATCTAATGCATCATTTAATACGACAGATGTATCGCATACATATTGTGCGATTTGTTGTCCATATTCGAAGTACTCCTCAAAGATTTCTTCTACACTGAAACCTTCTGTATCGTACATTTTTTCAAATAAACGATTTTTCTCTGCTAAACTGCGTTCAAGCTTTTCTTTAAATGCTTCACGATCTAATAAATCAGCCATACGGATACCAATACGAGCAGCTTTATCCATATATGCAGGACCGATACCTTTTTTCGTAGTACCGATTTTGTTATCGCCTTTACTCTCTTCTTCTAACTCATCTTGTTTTAAGTGATAAGGTAAGATAACGTGTGCACGGTTACTAATACGTAAGTTATCAGTGCTTACACCACGATCGTGTAAGTATTTTAACTCTACAAGTAATGCTTTCGGATCTACTACCATACCGTTTCCGATTACACAAATTTTTTCTTTATAGAAAATACCAGATGGAATTAAGTGTAATTTATATTTAACTCCGCCAAAAACAATTGTATGCCCAGCGTTATTTCCACCTTGATATCTTGCAACTACTTCCGCATGCTCAGAAAGAAAATCAGTAATTTTACCTTTTCCTTCATCGCCCCACTGTGTTCCTACAACTACTACTGAAGACATTATTAAAGCACCTCCGCAATTTTCAAACGAACTTTTCAAACAATATAATTGTACCAAAATGAAAAAAGAAGTCAATTTAAAAACGAACATTTTTTTACCTTTTATCGGTTTCGTTCGTAAGAATTCTTTATTCACACGATAAAAGCCCTATCTTATATAAAAAAAAAAAGAAACACATCTTATTATAAGAAATGCGTTTCTTTTTTATACTTCTACTATGCCGGTGGCGCATGTCCATCATCGAAACGTCGCTCTAAGTTTACGAATTTGTTAAATTCCTTCACGAATGCAAGCTCTACAGATCCTACCGGACCATTACGTTGCTTGGCAATAATAATTTCAATCGTGTTTTTATTTTCCGTTTCACGATCATAGTAATCCTCACGATACAAGAAGGCCACAATATCGGCATCCTGCTCAATACTTCCTGATTCACGAATATCAGACATCATCGGACGTTTATCTTGACGAGATTCAACACCACGAGAAAGCTGAGATAAGGCAATAACAGGAACTTGTAGCTCACGCGCAATTCCTTTTAATGTACGGGAAATTTCAGACACTTCCTGCTGACGGTTTTCACCAGATTTCCCACTACCTTGAATAAGCTGTAAGTAATCGATTAAAATCATTCCAAGTCCCTGTTCTTGCTTTAATCTGCGGCATTTCGCACGAATTTCACTAACTCGAATTCCTGGCGTATCATCAATATATATCCCTGCATTCGAAAGACTTCCCATTGCCATTGTCAACTTTGCCCAATCATCCGAAGTTAACGAGCCAGTACGAAGTCTTTGCGCATCAATATTTCCTTCTGCACAAAGCATACGCATAACAAGTTGATCAGCACCCATCTCTAAACTAAAAATTGCTACATTTTCATCTGTTTTAGTTGCCACATTCTGTGCGATATTCAGTGAAAATGCCGTTTTTCCCACCGAAGGGCGGGCTGCCACAATGATTAAATCGTTACGCTGAAATCCTGCTGTCATCTTATCTAATTCAGTAAACCCAGTTGGTATCCCTGTAACTTCACCTTTTTGATTATGCAAAAGTTCAATTTTATCATAAGCATCTACAAGAACATCCTTAATATTTTGGAATGCTTTTGCATTTGTTTGATGTGATACTTCTAATATTTTTTTCTCTGCTTCATTTAGCAAGCCCTCTACATCATCTTCACGTTCATAACCATCTGATACAATGTGAGTTGCTGTTCGGATCAAACGACGCAAAAGTGCTTTTTCTGCAATAATACGTGCATAATACTCTACGTTAGCAGCTGTCGGAACAGCCTCTGCTAATTCAGCTAAATAGGAAACACCACCAACCTCTTCTAGCAAACCTTGGTCAGCAAGTGCTGCTGTTGCAGTAACTAAATCAATTGGTTCTCCTTTATCAGATAGTTCAAGCATAACTCCAAAAATCTTTTGGTGTGCTGTCCGATAAAAAGATTCAGATAGCAGCAGTTCTGAAGCCGACGTTAACGCATCTTGATCGAGGAAAATCGCCCCTAAAACCGCTTGCTCGGCCTCTATATTATGCGGAGGGGTACGATCAGCAAGCACGTCACTCATACGCAATCCTCCTTGCCTAACTTATTTTTATTGTTCACGAACATGAACTTTTACTGTTGCTGTTACTTGTGGATGTAATTTCACAGTTACATTTGTATATCCTAATGCACGAATTGCATCATCCATTTCGAACTTGCGTTTATCAAGTTTAATATTGTGTGCCTTTTGCAACGCATCTACAATTTGTTTACTTGTAATAGAACCAAACAAACGGCCACCTTCGCCTGATTTTGCTTTTAATTCTACTGTTAATTTTTCTAAAGTTTCTTTTTGTTTTTTCGCGTTTTCAAGCTCAGCTGCTGCATCTTTTTCTTCTTTACGCTTTTGCGCCTCTAATGTTTTCATGCTACTATTTGTTGCTTCTGCAGCTAATCCTTGTTTTAATAAGAAGTTATTTGCATAACCGTCTGGTACGTTTTTTACTTCTCCTTTTTTACCTTTACCTTTTACGTCTTTTAGAAAAATTACTTTCATGATTGTGTGCCTCCCTGTAAATAATCATCAATAACACTTTGAAGTTTTTCTTCAGCTTCATCGACCTTTATATTTTGCATTTGTGTAGCAGCATTTGTTAAATGTCCACCACCACCTAGGTTTTCCATAATTAGTTGCACATTCACTTCACCTAAAGAACGCCCACTAATTCCAATGAAGGTTTCCCCACGTTTCGCAATGACAAAAGAAGCAATTACTCCTGTCATTGTTAGCAAAGTATCGGCTGATTGTGCGATTAATATTTGATCATAATATTCATCGCCTTCTGCTTTTGCAATTGCAATTCCATTTTTATAAATGTAAGCATTTTGAATCGTTTTTGCAACTCGTAAATACTGCTGCATGTCTTCTTTTAATAATTCTTGTACAAGAACTGTATCCGCTCCGTGCGAACGTAGATAAGAAGCTGCATCAAATGTACGGGCACCTGTCCGGAATGTAAAGCTTTTCGTATCCACTATAATCCCTGCAAGTAATGCTGTTGCTTCTAACATCGTCATTTTCAAACGTTTTGGCTGATATTCAAGAAGCTCAGTTACAAGCTCAGCTGTCGAAGACGCATATGGCTCCATGTACACAAGAAGAGGACCCTCAATAAATTCTTCACCACGGCGATGATGGTCGATTACAACTACGTTTTCAATCTTATGCAAAAGTTTTTCCTCCATCACCATTGAAGGTTTGTGAGTGTCAACAACAACAAGTAATGAATCATCCGTTGCAAATTCCATAGCCTGCTGTGGCGTAATAAAATGAGACCATAATTCCTCATTTTGCTTCACTTTATCCATTAAGCGTTTAATACCTTTATCAGAATCATTCTCGTCTAATACAATGTATCCTTCACGCTCATTTAACTGTGCTACTTTTAAAATTCCGATGGCTGCTCCAATCGCATCCATATCAGGAGCCCGATGACCCATTATAATAACATTACTGCTCTCTAACACTAAATCTTTTAACGCATGCGAGATAACTCTCGCACGTACACGTGTGCGTTTTTCAACCGGATTTGTTTTACCACCGTAAAATTTCACTTTTCCTGTTGCCTGTTTAATCACAACTTGATCTCCACCTCGTCCTAAAGCAAGATCTAAGCCAGATTGAGCCATAGCCCCAAGCTCTGATAAAGATAAGTCGCCCGATCCCACACCAACACTTAGTGTAAGTGAAATATTTCGTTTTGATGTTTCCTCACGTACTTGATCTAAAATATCAAACTTTCCTTTCTCCATTTGTGCCAAAATACTTTCATTTAACACAACGAAGAAGCGCTCCGAAGAAGCTCGTTTTAAATATGCGCCGTATTTGAGAGCCCACTCATTTAGGCGTGATGTCACCAAGCTCGTGATGTTCGTACGTAATTGATCATCCAATCCTTGTGTAACTTCATCATAGTTGTCTAAATAAATAATTGCGAGAACTGTACGTTGATCCTCGTACATTTTTTCAATTTCCGTTTGCTCTGTTACATCAAAGAAGTAAATTAACTTTTCTTCTTTTCTTACAAACACACGAAACTTACGTTTATTTAAAGATACAATATCATCAGCTGTTTCTCCTTTAATAAAGAGAAGTAACGTTTCTGACACATCATACAAATGCCATCCTGCTAAAGAGTGTTGCCCCAAACAAGAAGACAAATAAGGATTTGCCCAATCAATTCCATAATCCTTATTGTATAACAAAATACCAATTGGCATTTGATTAAACGCTTCATTGCTCACTTTCTTTACTCTTGTAATCATTTCTGTTGTGTACTTTTCGAAACTCCTCTGAAAGGCCAACTCAAATCGAATTACCAAAAAGAGAACAATACAAAAAATAAAAAAAGCGGCCATTCCCATTATCCAGTGAAAATAACCTAGAATGGTAATAAGCACAAACATAAAAAATGCCAATACATAAACAGGATATAAAAACCGCTGGCTCTTATAAAATTCAGGCATGTACCCAACTCCTATAAAGTAAAACTAACACAAATAGGAAATTATTCAATTTCCATCAGTAGCTAGTTGAACAAATTAAACGCCCTAAGTTAAACTTCCACTAAAAGCTTACGTCACATAATAAACTTTATATAAATACAAATTGAAAAACCGATATAAAACCTTACTTTTTAGGTATGAGAAAGCCTCCAACTATGCATAGAAACGGTCAGATTCTCTTCCCACCCATGCCAAGTGAAAACAGCGTGAGAAAATCAGTGCGGGTCTCCTTTCATTTCATTGCAGTGATTTATATGCAAAAAAACGAAAAGCACGATTGGTAATGAGAGTTTCACCGAGCTGGTTTCATTTCTCGTTCTCGCTTATTTTGATTGTATTTTAAAACGTAACGAAAAGCCTAAATCAATTATACCTAAGATTGTGACTAGAGGAAACAACATTGGAATAATCATACATACGATAAAGCTGAGAATAGGAATAGCTTTTGCATAACCTTTTGCATGCGCGAAGAAGGCTATAAATGAAAAACCTTGGAATAAAAGTAGCAATGAAAAGATGGCATATAGATTAGAAAATGCCATATATACATATGAATCTGATTCAACCTTCATAAATGTTGAAAGTAAAATGAATACAACATAATACCAAACAATGCTTTTTGGCAATTGCATATCCTTAAACTTAGGCCACGGTGCTACAGTATACTTCAATCTCTTTAAAACATTACCTGCTATTAATACTGTAATCCAAGAATATATTAAAGAAACCATTACAAACAAACTTGGCAAAAGAATTCGTAGCATATCACTGAATTGCCCTAACAAATCTTTTTGCTCTTGGCTAATTGGCGCACCCGCTGCCTTCATTATTTCTTCACTTTGTTCCATTCCTTGTTTGAACATATCTTGCATTTCCTTAAGAAAATCTATGTTAAAAAATTGTATACTCGCTACATAGACTAGTACAAAATTAAGCAAATATACAAGCGTCCCTACCAATAATATCTCCGCTGGCTCTTTTTTCTTCTTATACATATATCCTAAAGAGATGCCTATTATGCCTGACATAAATGTATTCACAAGACTAAGTGGTGAACTAACAATAATAGTAATAAGAATTGCCGCCCCAAGAAGCATGCATGTATTAGAAAACGGGTATCTTACCATAAACAATAAAAAAGGTAATGGCAGTGCAAATATTGCAACCATACTTATAACGGGTACATACAAGAACGTTAAAAGTAAAACTGCATATACAGCTAACAAAACTGCCCCTTCTGTAATAAGCCTTGTACGTTTCATCTTTTACCTCCTCTTTCTAAAAAGAAAAGCATAGCAAAATGCACAGTAGAGTCCGACTCTACTGTGCATTTCATACGCTATTATTCACCAACATATGGTAAAAGTGCCATTTGACGAGCACGTTTAATTGCAACTGTAAGTTTGCGTTGGTATTTTGCGCTTGTTCCTGTTACACGACGAGGTAAAATTTTACCACGCTCAGAAACGAAACGTTTTAATAAATCAACATCTTTATAGTCAATGCGAGTAATACCGTTAGATGTGAAGAAACACACCTTACGACGTTTCGCACGTCCACCTTTGCGTCCTGCCATGTCTATTTCCCTCCATTCTTTGTTAAAAATAACCGATTCATACCATTAAAATGGTAAATCGTCGTCCGAAATATCAATCGGTTGACCTACATTTGAAAATGGATCGTCATTCTTCGTAAATCCAGAGTTACCTGAATTACTAGATTGACCAAATGGGTTAGAGCCTTGGTTACCGTAACCAGCTCCTGATGGTTGCTGATTGAATGAACCACGTTGCTCCCCGCCGCTATTACGCGGCTCTAAAAATTGTACGCTCTCCGCAAGAACCTCTGTTACATATACACGTTTACCATCTTGTCCCTCATAATTACGAGTTTGAAGACGTCCATCTACGCCTGCTAAGCTACCTTTTTTCAAATAATTCGCCACGTTTTCTGCTTGTTTACGCCATATTACACAATTAATAAAGTCAGCTTCACGCTCACCTTGTTGATTCGCAAATGCGCGATTTACAGCTAACGTGAAAGTAGCTACCGCAACACCATTGGGCGTGTAACGTAAGTCAGGGTCCTTAGTTAAACGACCAACGAGGATAACACGATTCATCAATCGAACCACTCTCCCTATATATCTTAATTATTTTTCTTCTTCTTTAACAACGATGTGACGAAGGATATCTTCGTTGATCTTAGCTAAACGATCGAATTCTTTAACAGCTTCTGCGTTAGAATTTACGTTTAAGATCATGTAGAAACCGTCACGTAAGTCGTTGATTTCGTAAGCTAAACGACGCTTACCCCACTCTTTCGTGTTAATGATTTCTGCACCATTGTTAGTTAAAACGCCTGCAAAGCGCTCAACTAAAGCTTTTTGAGCTTCTTCCTCCATGTTTGGACGGATGATGTACATGATTTCGTACTTTTTCATTACACTTTCACCTCCTTTTGGTCTAAACGGCCCATAATGGGCAAGGAGCAATTAATTATATAGTAATTACTCACGAGTTTAGATTATATCATAGTAAGTTAGATGAATCAACTCACCAATAAATAAAAAACTTGGCAAACATATGATATGTTCACCAAGTTTATATCCCTATTTTTCCTAGGAAATATAGAATTACACGTTAAAGCGGAAGTGCATAACATCTCCATCTTTTACGATATACTCTTTTCCTTCTAAACGTACTTTTCCAGCTTCCTTAGCCGCTGTCATAGAGCCGTTCTCCATTAAATCAGCATAAGAAACTGTTTCAGCACGAATAAATCCACGTTCAAAGTCTGTATGAATAACACCAGCACATTGAGGTGCCTTCATACCTTTTTTGAATGTCCACGCACGCACTTCTTGTACACCAGCTGTGAAATAAGTAGCTAATCCTAATAAATCGTATGCGGCACGAATTAACTGGTCTAAGCCTGATTCTTCAATACCTAACTCCTCGAGGAATACCTTTTTCTCTTCCTCGTCTAGCTCAGCAATTTCCGATTCAATTTTCGCACAAACAACGATTACTTGTGAATTTTCATTCGCTGCAAATTCTTTTACCATCTGCACATATTTATTCTCAGATGGATCCATAATATCATCTTCACTCACGTTCGCTACATATAACATTTCTTTCGTTGTAAGCAAATGAAGACCTTTAACAATTTTCATTTGTTCTTCTGTAAATTCAACAGTACGAGCTGGTTTTCCCTCTTCAAACGCCTCTTTTAAACGAACTAAAATTTCATGTTCATATACGGCTTCTTTATCCTTTTGTCTTGCTAATTTTGCTACACGTTCAATACGCTTATCAACAGATTCTAAATCAGCTAAGATTAACTCTAAGTTAATCGTTTCAATATCATCAATTGGATCTACTTTTCCTGAAACGTGTGTAATATTTTCATCCTCAAAACAACGAACAACTTGGCAAATCGCATCTACTTGACGGATATGAGATAAAAATTTATTTCCTAGTCCTTCACCTTTACTTGCGCCTTTTACGATACCTGCGATATCAGTAAATTCAAATACAGTTGGAACAGTTTTCTTAGGTTCTACTAGTTCCGTTAGTTTATTTAAGCGATCATCCGGTACCTCTACAATCCCTACGTTCGGATCAATTGTACAAAACGGATAGTTTGCAGATTCTGCTCCCGCTTGTGTAATTGCATTAAATAATGTTGATTTCCCTACGTTAGGTAAACCAACAATCCCAGCCGTTAATCCCATATTTTTCACTCCTATGTCTCAATCTTCCATCATTATAGATAGTAACGAATAAAATGACAAGTTCCCTAAAAGCCAAAAAAAGTAACAGCCGCTTAAAGCAACTGTTACTTCTTCTCTATTCTTCGTGCTTTACAAGAATTTTTTTCACCTTACGATCAAACTCTCTTCGAGGAATCATTACCGAATGGCCACACCCCTCGCACTTAATGCGGATATCCATTCCCATACGAATAATTTTCCAACGATTTGCACCACACGGATGGGCCTTCTTCATTTCCACAACATCGTACAAGTTATATCGCTTTTGTTCCACCCTCTAAACTCCCCTCGTCATTAATTTGCTTTTTGATTAACCATCTCTTTACGATTATATAAAACCATATGTGGATATGGAATCTCAATGCCGTGTAAATCAAGACGATTTTTAATTTCTTTACGAAGCGCTCTAGCAGTAGGTGCATGCTGCATCGGTTCCACTTCAGCAATTACACGGAGCACAACGTCAGATGCACCAAGTGTTTGAATACCTAATAATTGAGGTGTTGCTACCATTTGCTCATATTTTTCTGGTAATTCTTCTAGTAACTCTTCAATTATCTGCTCTGCACGCACGATATCACTATCATAGGAAATCGATACATCAACAAATGCAACACTATTACTAATGGAAAAGTTTGTTACCTGTATAATGCTCCCATTAGGAAGAATATGGATTTCCCCTGTCCAACTTTTCATCTTCGTTGTACGTAATCCAATTTCTAAAACGACACCTTCAAATTGGCCGATACGAACATAATCACCAACTGAAAATTGATCTTCTAACAAAATAAATAATCCTGTAATAACATCTTTCACTAAACTTTGAGCACCAAAACCGATTGCTAAACCAATGACCCCAGCACCGGCCAATAAACCTGCTGCATTAATCCCAAATACCCCTAAAATCGCAATTAACATAATAAATATAACAACGTATGCTACAATATTTTCAAGTAATTTAGCTACAGTAACTGTACGACGCTCCGAAATTTGAATCGGTGAGCGGCTTCCCATATGAAATGCCTTTCGAACAATCGCTCTAGCAAGACGAACAACTATTGCACCAAGTACTAAAATAATTATTATTTTTAGTGCGCCCATTCCTATATGAGCCCAATTTATAGCATGAAACCATTTCTCTAATAAATCCATATACCTCTACCTCTCCAGCAAAAATTTCTGTTTCTATCCCCTTTATTGTATCAGAAGTTTTCCCTATTTCTGAAAAAAATTTATTATCTTATTTGTGCTTGTTTACTTCTATCCAGGTATAAAATAGTAGTGATATATATATACTAGTACTATTATTTCCGATTTTATAAACGGCTTACAAAAATAAAGAACTTATAATTTTCCATATTAATTTTTATTGAATTCCTGAGAATTAACCTCCCAATTACTAAAGCTTTATAAAATAAATTCTAAAGCCAAAAACTTTTACAACGAATTATAAAATTTATCAAAAGGATGGATGCTTCATGAATATCGGAAGTTTTCGCTTACCTTTTTTTGAAAAAAAATCGCAAAATGTCATGCATCATGATTTAGAAGCTTGTACAATAATCAGTGATTTTCTTCTCTCACACATACCTACTCATGAAAATACACCCCTCAGCATAATTTGCATTGGAACAGATCGCTCAACCGGTGACGCACTTGGCCCATTAGTCGGATCTAAACTAGAACAAATGAACATTCAAAACTTCCACGTATTCGGCACACTTGACGAACCTATTCACGCCCTAAATCTCGAAGATAATATTCAGAATATACAAAATTCTATACCAGATTCTTTTATTATTGCAATCGATGCTTGTCTTGGAAAATCCCAAAACATCGGTTCCATAACTGTTGGTGAAGGACCTAGTAAACCTGGTGCAGCGATGAATAAAAAGTTACCAGCAATCGGTGAGCTACACATACATGGTATCGTAAATTTAAACGGTTTTATGGAATTTTTTGTCTTACAGAATACGAGATTAAATCTAGTTATGAAAATGGCAGGCGTTATTGCCCAGAGCATAAAGGAAACAGACCAAAAATTATCCGTATTGAAAAAAGCAAACCATCTATAAACAAAAAGATGGTTTGCTTTTCAGTTTTCCCTAGATAATAATTCTAAAATACGATTTAAATCTTCTTTATTGAAAAATTCTATTTCGATTTTCCCTTTTTCTTTCTTTGTTTCTTTAATTTTCACACCCGTTCCGAATTTTTCCCTTAATAGCGTTTCACGTTCTTCGAAAAATATATTTCGTTCGCGTTTCACTTTCTTTGTTTCACGTGAAACGCGCTGGTGCATCTGTTGAACAATTTGCTCTAGCTGTCTAACATTCAATCCTTCCTTTTCAATGCGCTTCAACAATGACTTTAGTTTTTCCTCGTCTTTTATTGTAAGTAATGTCCGTCCATGTGCCATCGATAGATTTCCATCGGCAATCATTTCTTGAACAAATGAAGGGAGTGTAAGCAACCGAACATAATTAGCGATATATGGTCTACTTTTTCCGAGACGTTTTGCTAATTGCTCCTGAGTCACATTCAACTCATCCATTAGCATTTGATATGCCACAGCCTCTTCCATTGGATTTAAATCTTCACGTTGTAAATTTTCTAACAAAGCAAATTCCATCATTTGCTGTTCATTTAATTCTCGAACAACAGCTGGAACTTTTTCAAGATGTGCCTCTTTTGCAGCTCGGTACCTTCGTTCACCAGCAACAATTTCGTATCCTTTAATACTTTTCCTTACGATCAAAGGTTGTAAAATGCCATGTTCTTTAATGGATGCTGCCAATTCTTGAATTGCTTCTTTTTGAAAGTTTTTACGCGGTTGATAGGGGTTGGGTCTTAATTCATTTAATGTAATTTCTTGAATTTTCTCTTCCTCTTTCACATCTAAATCTGGAAAGAACGCATTAATCCCTCTTCCTAATCCTTTAACCACCAGCAATCACTTCCTCTGCTAAATCTATATACACTTCTGCACCCCTCGATTTAGCATCATACTGCATAATTGGTTTCCCATGACTTGGCGCTTCACTCAAACGAACATTACGTGGAATAATAGAACGATATACTTTATCTCGGAAATATTTCTTCACTTCATCTATAACCTGAATTCCTAAGTTTGTACGTGCATCTAACATCGTTAATAGTACACCTTGAATTGCTAAATTTTTATTTAAATGCTTTTGTACAAGACGAACTGTATTCAGTAATTGACTCAATCCTTCCAATGCATAGTATTCACATTGAACTGGAATAATAACGGAATCTGCTGCTGTTAATGCATTAATTGTTAATAAGCCCAAAGATGGGGGGCAATCAATGATAATATAATCATATTCATTACGAATTGGCTGCAAAGCCCTTTGTAAACGAACTTCCCGGGAAATGGTTGGTACCAGTTCAATTTCAGCACCTGCCAATTGAATTGTAGCAGGTAGAACATCTAAGTTTTCAGTTGCGGTTTTTTGTATAACCTCTTGAACTTCTGCATCTTCTACAAGAACATTATAAATGCATTGATCTAACTCCGATTTTTCAATTCCTACACCTGTCGTTGCGTTTCCCTGAGCATCAATGTCAATAAGTAATACTTTTTTTCCTACCTGTGCTAATCCAGCACCTAAGTTAACAGACGTTGTTGTTTTTCCTACGCCGCCTTTTTGGTTAGCAATTGCAATGATTTTTCCCATGATGTCACCTACTTTCAACCTTTCTGTCTTATTCTAAAAATAATTATGTTTATTGTAACATGAAATAAAAACTTTTCTTTTGCATCCTTATTAAACTTCAAAATTTATTCTAAAACTCCTTCTTCATTTAAGAAGAAAAATATAGGAAAAGAGACCCCAAAAAAAGTGAGATCTCTATTACATATAAATTATTTCTTTTTAGGAATCTTAATTGTAATTTGATAGTACTCATCAAATTCTTCTTCTTCAGAATTCACATTAAGTCCACTGTTTGCAACCATTTGTAATGATTGTCTAATTGTATTCATCGCAATTCGCATATCACGACTTACCGCTTTCTGTTTTGCCTTACGCTTTGGTTTTACTTCTTCCAGTAGTTTAGCAATACGTTCCTCAGTTTGTTTTACATTCAACTGTTTTTCTATAATTTCTTGTAAAACTTTCAACTGTAATTCTTTATTTTTTAAAGGAATGAGAGCACGGGCATGTCGTTCTGTAATACTTTTTTCTAGCAATGCTTGTTTAATTTCTTCAGGCAACTTTAATAATCGCAACTTATTTGCGATTGTTGATTGTCCTTTTCCGAGCCTTTGTGCTAATGCTTCTTGTGTTAAATTATGTAACTCAATTAACTTTTGGTAAGCGATAGCCTCTTCAATTGCTGTTAGCTCTTCACGTTGCAAGTTCTCAATTAGAGCAACAGAAGCTGTTTCAGTATCATTTAAGTTTTTTATAATTGCCGGAACCTTTTCCCAGCCTAATTTCGTTGCAGCACGAAAACGTCTTTCCCCGGCAATAATTTCATACTTACCTTCTTCATATTGCCTTACAACAATTGGTTGGATAAGTCCATGTGTACGAATGGTCAAAGCAAGTTCATCAATACGTGCATCATCAAAAACTGTGCGAGGTTGATAACGATTTGGGACGATATTTGCTATCAGAATTTCTTGTATTTCTTCATGTATCTTTTTATTTATTTCTTCATGGCTTTCTTCCTGTAATTCGAATTCGCTCTCTTTATCTCCAAAGCCAAATAAACGAGAAAACGTATTTTTCATACATATTCCACCACCTTTGGGCCTATTGAATGTCCTACACAGAAATGTTTCATAGGAAACATTTACGTTTTCATTTATATAATTTAATCTTACGTCTAATAAGATTTATTTTTCAATAGGTAATTTATTGGGTGTCCCTGGCTTACGAGGATATTTCTTTGGTGTTTTGCGCTTTTTCATAATTGATAAAATGTTACGTTCACTTTCTTCGAATGGTAATTGGAAAGTAGAGATCTCTTTTAGTTCACCACCAAGCACCTCTAAAGCATACTTACCGTTTTCAATTTCTTCATTGGCAGCCGCGCCTTTCATTGCGATAAATGTCCCACCTACTTTTACAAGCGGCAAGCACAACTCACTCAGTACAGAAAGACGCGCTACAGCACGGGCCATTACGATATCAAATGATTCACGAACACCCTCTTTTTTCCCGAATGTTTCGGCACGATCGTGGCAGAACGCCACATCACTTAACTCTAATTTTTGAGCTAAATGATTTAAAAAATTGATACGTTTTTGCAATGAATCTACAATTGTTATTTTTAAATGCGGGAAACAAATCTTCAATGGAATACTTGGAAATCCAGCACCTGCACCGACATCACAAATGGAGAATGATTTTGAAAAATCAAAATAAAAAGCAGCTGTAATCGAGTCAAAAAAGTGTTTTAAATACACTTCCTCTTTCTCTGTAATAGCTGTTAAATTCATTTTCTCATTCCATTCCACTAATGTTTCAAAGTAGATTTCAAATTGCTCTAATTGCCTAGGAGAAAGAGTAATCCCTCTTTCTCCTAGCATAGATTGAAATTTTTCTATGTTCATCTTGCCATATCTCCTTACTTATTTATTGGTTCGATACTCGCGCAATTTTTCCTTGTTCGATATACACAAGTAAAATGGAAATATCAGCTGGATTTACTCCGGAAATACGGGATGCTTGCCCCATAGACAGAGGACGAACATCTTTTAATTTTTGTCTCGCTTCAGAAGCGATTCCAGAAATCGCATCGTAATCAATGTCGACAGGAATCTTCTTGCTCTCCATTTTTTTCATACGTTCTACTTGTTGTAAGGATTTTTCAATATATCCCTCATACTTAATTTGAATTTCTACCTGTTCAGCGATTTCATCGTGTATTTCCACTTCACTTGGTGCAAGAATACGAATATGTTCATACGTCATTTCCGGACGACGTAGTAAATCACTTGCACGTATTCCATCTTTTAATTCACTTCCTCCAACACTGCGAATTAATTCCTGCACTTCAGGACGCGGTTTAATAATAATGCTTTCTAAACGTGACTTTTCTTGATCAATCTGTCCTTTTTTCGCGCTAAAACGCTCATAGCGCTCTTCTGGAATTAAGCCAATTTCATGACCAATCTCCGTTAAACGTAGATCTGCATTATCATGACGCAATAATAAACGATATTCAGCTCGGGATGTTAAAAGACGATACGGTTCATTTGTCCCTTTCGTCACAAGATCATCAATTAAAACACCAATATAAGCATCAGAACGACCTAAAATAACCTCTTTTTTCCCTAAAGAACGACATGCAGCGTTAATTCCGGCCATAATTCCTTGTCCTGCTGCTTCTTCATAGCCAGACGTACCGTTAATTTGCCCCGCTGTATATAAACTTTTAATCTTTTTCGTCTCAAGTGTCGGCCACAACTGTGTCGGTACAATTGCATCATATTCAATGGCATAACCTGTACGCATCATTTCAACATTCTCTAAACCAGGAATTGTTTTAAGCATTTCACGTTGTACGTCCTCTGGTAAGCTTGTTGACAAACCTTGTACATATACTTCCTGTGTATTACGTCCTTCTGGTTCTAAGAAAATTTGGTGACGTGGTTTATCATTGAAACGGACCACTTTATCTTCAATTGAAGGACAGTAACGAGGACCCGTTCCTTTAATCATACCAGAATACATAGCTGAACGATGTAAATTTCGGTCGATTAAACGATGTGTCTCTTCACTCGTATATGTTAACCAGCATGGAATTTGATCCATAATAAATTTTGTTGTTTCAAAAGAGAAAGCGCGAGGTTTATCATCACCTGGTTGAATTTCTGTTTTGCTATAATCAATCGTATTACTATTTACACGAGGAGGCGTACCTGTTTTAAATCGCACAAGTTCAAGGCCAAGCTCCTCTAAATGCTCAGATAATGTGATGGACGGTTGTTGATTATTTGGACCACTTGAATATTTTAAATCACCCATGATAATCTCACCGCGTAAAAATGTACCCGTTGTAATTACAACTGTTTTCGCTGTGTATTCAGCACCTGATTGTGTAATTACACCTTTACATACACCATCCTCAACAATTAGACGTTCTACCATTCCTTGACATAATGTTAAATTTGGTGTTTCCTCAATCGTTTTCTTTAATTCGTGTTGATATGAAAATTTATCTGCTTGTGCACGAAGAGCGCGTACAGCCGGGCCTTTTCCTGTATTCAACATACGCATTTGGATGTGTGTTTTATCAATATTACGTCCCATCTCGCCGCCTAAAGCATCAATTTCACGGACAACAATCCCTTTTGCTGGTCCACCAACAGAAGGGTTACAAGGCATAAAAGCTACCATGTCTAAATTAATTGTTAACATTAATGTTTTTGAGCCCATACGTGCTGCTGCAAGACCAGCTTCGCATCCTGCATGACCTGCACCGATTACTATGACATCGTAAGAACCGGCATTGTATCCCATTGTTTATTCCTCCTAAGATTATCTATCCTTCTAAAACACTTATATGTTATTTTCCTAAACAAAATTGAGAGAACAATTGGTCGATTAAGCTTTCATGAACTGTATCTCCAGTAATTTCACCAAGTATTTCCCATGTTCTTGTTAGATCAATTTGAACCATATCAATTGGAACACCATTTTCTATTGCCTCAATAGCATCCCCAATTGTTTTTTCTGCTTGTGTCAATAAACCAATATGTCTTGCATTAGAAACATACGTCATATCTGCTGACTCAATTGTTCCTTCAAAGAATAGGTCTGCTATAGCTTGTTCTAGCTCATCTATACCTTTTTCCTCAATTAGCGATGTTGTAATCATGCGATTTGTGCCTGCTAATTCTATAACACGTTCCATATCAATTTGCTTTGGTAAGTCTGTTTTATTTACAATAACAATAAAATCTTTTCCTTGCACAGCACGGAATAATTCTTCATCTTCAGTCGTTAATGCTTCACTATAATTTACTACAATTAGGACTAAATCAGCCTGCCCCATCATTTCTTTTGAACGTTCTACACCAATTCGTTCAACAATATCTTCTGTTTCACGAATTCCCGCTGTATCTATGAGTTTAAGTGGAACCCCACGTACATTGACATACTCTTCAATGACATCACGAGTTGTTCCTGCAATATCAGTTACAATCGCCTTTTTCTCTTGAACAAGACTGTTTAATAATGAAGACTTTCCAACGTTCGGTCTCCCAATAATCGCCGTTGCAATTCCTTCTCGCAAAATTTTCCCTTGCTTAGACGTTTCCAATATTTTTTTAATTTCACCGCGAACATGTGTAGCTTTTTCAATTAAAATATTGTGCGTCATTTCTTCTACATCATCGTATTCGGGATAATCTATATTCACTTCTACATGAGCCAATGTTTCTAAAATTTCTTGACGAAGGCGTCCAATTAATTTGGATAATCGCCCTTCCATTTGATTAATTGCTACATTCATCGCTCGATCTGTCTTCGCACGAATCAAATCCATTACAGCTTCCGCTTGCGATAAGTCAATACGTCCATTTAAAAATGCACGCTTTGTAAATTCACCTGGCTCTGCCAAACGTACTCCTTGAGCCAAAATAAGTTGTAATACTTTATTTACGGAAACAAGGCCACCGTGACAATTGATTTCTACAATATTTTCACGCGTAAATGTCTTTGGCGCTCGCATAATTGATACCATTACTTCTTCAATTACCTGATTTTTATCTAAGTCTACAATATGACCGTAATGAATTGTATGAGAAGAAACCTTCGTTAAATCTTTCCCTTTAAAAATGCGATTGACCTTTTCAATCGCATCTTCTCCACTTACTCGAACAATGGCAATTGCCCCTTCTCCAAGTGCCGTGGAAATTGCAGCAATTGTATCAAAATCCATGTCCTTTCACCTCGCTTGCTTATTTCTCTCTATTCCAACATTATTTTTTCCTTCACTAAACTATTAGGATACCATAACGAACCTATCTACAAAAGAATAATAACTCATTTTATTATGTCCTCATGTAAAAAACACTAAACTTATTCACAGTGGATAAGTCTAGTGTTTTTAGTTATCCACAATTTATTTTTTCATACACTCACAAAAAAACCGGTACTCAAATGAGCAACCGGTTATTTGGAAGATATTACTACATGCCGATGTGGTTCTTTACCTTCAGAAGTTGTAATTACATTCGGATGATTGGACAATGCTTGATGAATAATTTTTCTCTCAAAAGAGGGCATTGGTTCTAATACAACATTTTTTTTAGTTACCATTACCTGTTTTGCTAATCGATAAGAAAGCGATTCTAACGTATCTTTTCTCTTACTACGATAGTTTTCAGCATCAATTGTAATACCGATATATTGCTTCGTATTACGATTTGCAACAAGTTTTGTTAAATATTGTAAAGAATTTAACGTATGGCCTCTTTTTCCGATTAATATCCCTACATCTCTCCCAGAAAGTGTGAATTCAATTTCTCGACCTTTTACATTTTTCGTAATCATCACTTCCACACCCATTTCCCGAACAACACTTTTTAAGTACTGCTCAGCTTCTTGGATAGGATCTTTCTTCACTACAACTTCCACGATAGCTGGACGATTCCCTATAAGGCCGAGGAACCCTCTCTTGCCTTCATCAACAACGTTCACATCTACTTGATCCCTTGAAACTTTTAATTGTCTTAAAGCATCTTGTACTGCCAGCTCGACTGTTTGTCCTTTAGCAGTAATTATACTCACTTGCTTGATCCTCCTGCCTTACTAGCCTTAATGTCAGGCCCTTTGATCATATACATTTGAGCAATACCAAAGATGTTACCAACTACCCAGTATAGTGATAATGCTGCTGGGAAGTTAATTGCGAAGACTAAAATCATGATCGGCATAAGCCAAACCATCATTGCCATTTGTGGGTTTTGTCCAGCAGTACCTGCCATGGCAACCTTTTGCTGAATAAATGTTGTGATTGCCGCAACAACTGGAAGGATATAGTACGGATCTGCCTGACCTAAATCAAACCATAAGAATGTATGTTTACTAATCTCTGCCGTTCTCATAATCGCATGGTAAAATGCGAATAAAATCGGCATTTGAACAAAGATTGGTAAACAACCTGCTAATGGGTTTACACCATTCTTTTGATATAGCTGCATCATTTCTTGTTGCAGTTTTTGTTGTGTTGCTTGGTCCTTAGAGCTATATTTCTCTTTTAATTTCACCATTTCTGGTTGCAGCGCTTGCATTGCTTTCGTACTCTTCGTTTGTTTAATCATTAATGGTAATAACGCAAAACGAATAATAAGAGTTGTAACAACAATCGCTAAACCATAATTATTACCAAATAATTTTGCAAAATACGTGATTAACTGAGAAAGCGGGTATACGAAATATTCATTCCAAATCCCTGTGCTTTTCGATGTAATCGGCAGATTTGTTTCACTACAGCCTGCAGTAACTGCCATTAATGCAATAACCATGGCTAGTAAGCCTATCTTCTTTTTCACAGCCTACTCCTCCTTGTTTCGGTATGTATATAGTGTAATTCATTTTCCTTTCCCTACGCTACTTGTTTGTTATTTTCATACCAGAGCGCTTAAAGGCATGAATTAAGCTTTTCTTCAATTGTTCATATGTCATATCTGCACAAGGCTTCCTTGCTATTATAACAAAATCTTTTCCAGAATCTATCTCATCTTTTAATTCTGTAATCGATTGGCGAATCATACGCTTAATTCGATTACGCACTACTGCATTGCCCAACTTCTTGCTAACGGAAAGACCAATTCGAAAGTATGGTTGCTCCACTTTTTCAAGCTGATATACCACAAACTGACGATTTGCATTTGATTTCCCATTTTGAAAAACATCCTGAAATTCATCATTTTTCTTTACACGATTCTTTTTCTTCATATCAATTGACACTCCTGTATTTCATCAGCGGAAATTCATTATTACTAGAAAAAAAGACCACTGAACGATCAGTGGTCTACGCAGATAATACTTTTCTTCCTTTACGACGACGAGCTGCTAGCACTTTACGTCCGTTCGCTGTGCTCATACGGCTGCGGAAACCATGTACTTTGCTGCGCTTACGTTTATTTGGTTGGTAAGTTCTTTTCATTATATGACACCTCCCTGAGGAATATCTGTTAAAGACAGTCTTATAAATTATAGTTAATCAACTAGGAAAATGTCAATGGTTCTCCAAATTTTCATCAAATATTCATATTGAACCTATTCACAAATTTTTTCACAGCTATTTTATTTTGTTGTGGATAATGTATTTTTTATTTTTTTATATCCACAAATTATTTTCCCGCTTTTACACAGTATATCGTATTGTGGACAAGTTTATTCCACAAGGTATTGATTTTGTGGATAACTTTTTGAATTTCATTGCTATAGCTATCTTTTTTTGATATTATAGTTGTGTTTTCACCTTGAACAAGTTTTCCACAGTTTTAATTTATCCACAATTTGTGCATAACATGTGGACAGTTTTAATCACATGTGGGTAAACACTTGTCCACATTTGTGTTTTTTGTCGAAAACTCTATCTCGTATACAAACGACGTTTTTGGGTTTTAAAATACGTTTCGTATAAATATACATTTACGTTTTGGAAGGTTGTACAATCATTGCGCAACCTTATTCTTTTACCATCTTTGTAAAGGAGGGACACCTTTGGAAAATATCTCTGATTTATGGAATAGTGCCTTGAAAGAACTAGAAAAAAAGGTGAGTAAACCAAGTTATGAAACGTGGTTGAAATCCACTAAAGCACATGCTTTGAAAAAAAATATATTAACGATTACAGCTCCAAATGAATTTGCTCGTGACTGGCTAGAATCTCATTATTCAGAACTGATTTCAGAAACACTTTATGATTTAACAGGAGCAAAACTAGAAATTCGCTTTATTATTCCCCAAAGTCAAACTGAAGAGGAGATTGACTATCCTCCTGCTAAAAAGAAGAGAATAAATGATGAATCTAGTCACTTACCACAGAGCATGTTAAATCCAAAATATACGTTTGATACATTTGTTATTGGCTCTGGGAACCGTTTTGCTCATGCAGCTTCATTAGCAGTTGCTGAAGCACCAGCCAAAGCATATAACCCGCTATTTATTTATGGGGGCGTTGGGCTTGGAAAAACACACTTAATGCACGCAATTGGCCATTATGTCATTGAGCATAATCCAAATGCCAAAGTGGTTTATTTGTCATCGGAAAAATTTACAAACGAATTTATTAACTCAATTCGAGATAATAAAGCGGTCGACTTCCGTAATAAATATCGTAATGTTGATGTCCTGCTTATAGATGATATTCAATTCCTTGCTGGAAAAGAACAAACACAAGAAGAGTTCTTCCATACATTTAATGCATTGCATGAAGAAAGTAAGCAAATCGTAATCTCAAGTGATCGACCGCCAAAAGAGATTCCAACATTAGAAGATCGCCTTCGTTCCCGTTTTGAATGGGGGCTTATTACAGATATTACGCCGCCAGATTTAGAGACGAGAATTGCAATTTTACGAAAGAAAGCGAAAGCGGAAGGCCTCGATATCCCAAACGAAGTCATGCTCTATATTGCAAATCAAATTGACTCGAACATCCGTGAATTAGAGGGTGCACTTATTCGAGTTGTTGCTTATTCATCTCTAATTAATAAAGATATAAATGCAGATTTAGCTGCTGAAGCACTTAAAGATATTATTCCAAACTCTAAACCAAAGATTATTTCTATCTATGATATTCAAAAGGCTGTTGGAGATGTTTTTCAGGTTAAATTAGAGGACTTTAAAGCAAAAAAACGTACAAAATCAGTCGCATTTCCGCGCCAAATTGCAATGTATCTATCACGTGAGTTAACAGATTCATCTTTACCTAAAATTGGGGAAGAATTTGGTGGACGTGATCATACAACCGTTATCCATGCGCACGAAAAAATTTCAAAGCTATTAAAGACTGATACGCAACTGCAAAAACAAGTTGAAGAAATCAATGATATTTTAAGGTAGTAGCTGAATAGTGTGAATAACTTTATTTGTTTTACACACAGTCTATCCACATGTAGATAGACTGTTTTTCCGTCTCTAAATACAGTTATCCACATATCCACAAGCCCTATTACTATTACTACTATTTTTTATCTTTATTAAATAAATAAAATCTTATATTTCCCGGAGGTTTTTATTATGCGTTTTACAATTCAAAAAGACTATCTTGTAAGAAGTGTACAAGATGTAATGAAAGCAGTTTCCTCTCGTACAACAATTCCCATTCTTACAGGAATTAAAGTTGTTGCAACTGAAGAAGGTGTTACGTTAACAGGAAGCGATGCTGATATTTCAATTGAATCTTTTATACCAGTTGAAGAAGATGGAAAAGAAATTGTTGAAATTGAACAATCAGGAAGTATTGTTTTACAAGCAAAATATTTTAGCGAGATCGTAAAAAAATTACCAAAAGATACAGTAGAAATTTCTGTAGAAAATCATTTTATGACAAAAATAAAATCTGGAAAATCAGAGTTTAATTTAAATGGCTTAGATTCTGCAGAATATCCATTATTACCACAAATTGAGGAGCACCATGTATTTAAGCTTCCAACAGATTTACTCAAACATATGATTCGTCAAACTGTATTTGCTGTTTCAACTTCAGAAACGCGTCCAATCTTGACAGGTGTAAACTGGAAGGTGTATAACAGCGAGTTGACTTGTATTGCAACAGATAGTCACAGACTAGCACTTCGTAAAGCAAAGATTGAAGGTCATACAATTTCTGAGGAATTTCAAGCGAATGTTGTTATTCCTGGAAAAAGTTTGAATGAATTAAGTAAAATTTTAGATGAGTCTGAGGAAATGGTAGATATCGTCATTACAGAGTATCAAGTATTATTCCGAACGAAACATTTATTATTCTTCTCAAGATTATTAGAAGGAAATTACCCAGATACAACTCGATTAATTCCAGCAGAAAGTAAAACAGACATATTTGTGAATACAAAAGAGTTTTTACAAGCAATTGATCGTGCTTCTTTGCTAGCAAGAGATGGTCGCAATAATGTTGTAAAATTATCAACGTTAGAAGAGCAAATGCTAGAAATTTCTTCAAATTCACCGGAAATCGGGAAAGTAGTAGAAGAAGTTCAATGTGAAAACGTAGAAGGGGAAGAATTAAAAATTTCCTTTAGTGCAAAATATATGATGGACGCATTAAAAGCGTTAGATAGTACAGAAATTAAAATTAGTTTTACTGGAGCAATGAGACCGTTCTTAATTCGTACAGTAAATGATGATTCCATCATCCAATTAATTTTACCGGTTCGTACTTACTAAGTGAGAGTGAGGGTTGCTAGTTAAAATATGCTAGTAGCCCTTATTTGATTTTCGGGGTATTACTTTCCTAATGCTGGTTTATTTAGTACAATGAAAGAATGAACACTTTCAGAAAGTGAGAGATTTTATGAAACGTATTAAGATTTCAACAGAGTATATTACACTAGGGCAATTTTTAAAGTTAGCTGATGTAATCGATACAGGTGGCGCTGTTAAATGGTTCTTACAGGAGTATGAAGTATACGTCAATCAAGAGCCTGAGAATAGAAGAGGCAGAAAGTTATATGCAAATGATATTATTGAAATTCCGGGAAACGGAACATTTCAAGTTCAATCATAAAGGGGGAGCCCTTTGTATATTACAGAATTACAATTAAAAAATTATCGCAATTATGAATATCTAGATCTTTCCTTTGAGGATAAAGTGAATGTAATTATTGGTGAAAACGCCCAGGGGAAAACGAATTTGATGGAAGCTATTTATGTATTAGCGATGGCCAAATCTCATCGAACTTCGAACGATCGTGAACTTATCCGATGGGATGAGGATTATGGTAAAATAAAAGGTAGATTACAAAAACGAAATAGTTCTTTGTCTTTAGAATTAAATATTTCTAAAAAAGGCAAAAAGGCAAAATTAAACCAACTAGAACAACAAAAGTTGAGCCAATACATTGGTGAAATGAATGTTGTTATGTTTGCCCCAGAAGATTTAAATCTTGTAAAAGGAAGCCCTCAAGTACGAAGACGCTTTTTAGATATGGAACTTGGACAAATAGCACCTGTCTATTTGTATGAATTAAGTCAATATCAAAAAGTGCTCACGCAGCGAAATCACTTGCTAAAAAAAATGCAAGGGAATAGTAAAAATGAGGAAACGATGTTGGATGTATTTACACTTCAACTCATTGAACATGGTACGAAAATCTTACAAAAACGTTTTGAGTTTTTGAAATTACTACAAGAATGGGCTGCTCCAATCCATCGTGGTATTAGTAGAGGATTAGAGGAGTTAGAAATAGTCTATAAACCGAGCGTAGATGTATCAGAATCAATGGATTTGTCGAAAATAAAAGAAGTATACTATGAAAGTTTTCAGTCTGTGAAACAACGTGAAATTTTCCGTGGTACAACTTTAATTGGTCCTCATCGTGATGATTTACAATTCTTCGTTAATAGTAAAAATGTTCAAGTCTTTGGTTCACAAGGACAACAACGAACAACCGCACTTTCCCTAAAGTTAGCTGAAATTGAATTGATTTATTCAGAGGTGAAAGAATACCCAATCCTCTTATTAGATGATGTATTATCAGAGTTAGATGATTATCGTCAATCGCATCTCTTAAATACAATTCAAGGAAAAGTGCAAACATTTGTGACAACGACGAGTGTCGACGGAATTGAACACGAAACATTAAAGCAAGCGAAAACAATTCATGTAAAAAGCGGCACGGTAGATTGTGAAATAGACAGAGCATAATTTCTGTTTAAATGGAAAAGTAGGTGATCTTTGTGTCAATGGAACAAAAGCAAATGCAGGAAAATTCATATGATGAAAGTCAAATACAGGTGCTTGAAGGACTAGAAGCAGTTCGAAAACGTCCTGGTATGTATATTGGATCTACAAGCGGAAAAGGTCTTCATCATCTTGTATGGGAAATTGTTGATAATAGTATTGATGAAGCATTAGCAGGATATTGTGATGAGATTAACGTTAGTATTGAAGAAGATAATAGCATTCGTGTAACGGATAATGGTCGTGGTATTCCAGTTGGTATACAGGAAAAAATGGGACGTCCTGCTGTAGAGGTTATTATGACTGTACTTCACGCTGGCGGTAAATTTGGCGGTGGCGGTTATAAGGTTTCGGGTGGTCTCCATGGCGTAGGGGCATCTGTTGTAAATGCTCTATCAACAGAGTTAGAGGTATTTGTACACCGTGAAGGTAAGATTCATTACCAAAAGTATGAACGAGGTGTTCCGGTTGCGGATTTAAAAGTAATTGGTGAAACAGATCGTACAGGGACAATAACTCGCTTTAAGCCAGATTCAGAAATTTTTAAAGAAACGACAGAATATGATTTTGATACGTTAGCAACTCGTATGCGTGAGTTAGCATTTTTAAATCGTAATATTAAATTGACAATTGAAGATAGACGTGAAAATAAGCAAAAGAAAGAGTTCCATTATGAAGGTGGGATTAAATCTTATGTTGAGCATTTAAATCGCTCGAAGCAACCGATTCACGAAGAACCTGTATATGTAGAAGGTTCGAAAGATGGAATTCAAGTTGAAGTTTCTCTTCAATACAACGAAGGCTATACAAACAATATTTATTCATTTACGAATAATATTCATACGTATGAAGGTGGTACACATGAGGTTGGCTTTAAGACTGCTTTAACGCGTGTAATAAATGATTATGGACGAAAAAACAACATCCTAAAAGATGCTGATAGTAACCTCACAGGTGAAGATGTACGTGAAGGATTAACAGCAATTGTATCTATCAAGCATCCAAACCCACAGTTTGAGGGACAAACGAAAACAAAGCTTGGAAATAGTGAAGCGAGAACGATTACAGAATCAGTTTTCTCAGAAGCATTCGAAAAGTTTTTACTTGAGAACCCAAACGTTGCCCGTAAGGTTGTAGAAAAAGGAACAATGGCAGCACGTGCACGTGTAGCAGCGAAGAAGGCGCGTGAATTAACACGTCGAAAGAGTGCGTTAGAAGTATCAAGTTTACCAGGGAAGCTTGCGGATTGTTCTTCTAAAGATCCATCAATAAGTGAGATTTATATCGTAGAGGGTGACTCTGCAGGAGGATCGGCAAAACAAGGACGTGATCGCCATTTCCAAGCAATCTTACCACTGAAAGGTAAAATTATTAACGTTGAAAAGGCGCGATTAGATAAAATTTTATCTAATGATGAAGTACGTACGATCATTACGGCAATTGGTACAAACATCGGTGGAGATTTTGATATTGAAAAAGCTCGCTATCATAAAGTTATTATTATGACAGATGCTGATGTCGATGGTGCACATATTCGTACCCTATTATTAACGTTCTTCTATCGTTATATGCGTCAAATTATTGAGCATGGCTATATTTATATCGCACAACCACCATTGTTTAAAGTGCAACAAGGGAAAAAAATTCAATATGCCTATAATGATAAAGAGCTTGAAAAGATATTAGCAGAGTTACCAGCTCAGCCAAAACCAGGCATTCAACGTTACAAAGGTCTTGGAGAAATGAACCCGACTCAGCTATGGGAAACGACAATGGATCCAGAAGTACGTTCATTACTTCAAGTTTCTCTGCAAGATGCAATTGAAGCAGATGAAACGTTTGAAATTTTAATGGGTGATAAAGTTGAACCGCGTCGAAACTTTATCCAAGAAAATGCAAAATACGTGAAAAACCTTGATATTTAAGTAAGTAATGACGGGAATCTGAGCGTTCCTGTCTTCTACGTATAAATCAATGTATGTGTAACGGAAATGTAAGAGGAGGTGCTCGTTGATGTCAGACAATCAACAACAAGCACGAATTCGAGAAATTAATATTAGTCACGAAATGCGTACTTCATTTTTAGATTACGCGATGAGTGTTATCGTATCTCGTGCACTACCAGATGTTCGTGATGGATTAAAGCCTGTGCATCGCAGGGTTTTATACGCAATGAATGATTTAGGGATTACTGCTGATAAAGCATATAAGAAATCAGCACGTATCGTTGGTGAAGTAATCGGTAAGTATCATCCGCACGGTGATTCAGCTGTTTACGAAACAATGGTACGTATGGCACAAGATTTTAGCCAACGTTATATGCTGGTTGATGGACACGGTAACTTCGGTTCTGTTGATGGAGATTCGGCTGCAGCAATGCGTTATACAGAAGCAAGAATGTCTAAGATTTCTATGGAACTATTGCGTGATATTACAAAAAACACGATAGATTACCAAGATAACTATGACGGCTCTGAAAGAGAACCGATTGTACTACCTGCACGTTTCCCTAACTTATTAGTAAATGGTACAACGGGTATAGCGGTTGGTATGGCAACAAATATTCCGCCACATCAACTGGGGGAAGTAATTGATGGCGTACTAGCATTGAGCCATAACCCTGAAATAACTATTGCAGAATTAATGGAATTTATTCCGGGACCAGATTTTCCGACGGCGGGTCTAATCTTAGGAAGAAGTGGCATTCGAAGAGCATACGAAACAGGACGAGGTTCTATTATACTTCGTGCTAAAGTTGAAATTGAAGAAAAAACCAATGGAAAACAAGCAATTATTGTAACAGAGCTACCTTATCAAGTTAACAAAGCAAGATTGATCGAGAAGATTGCGGAATTAGTTCGAGATAAGAAAATTGAAGGTATTACAGATTTACGCGATGAATCAGATCGAAATGGTATGCGCATTGTCATGGAAGTACGCCGTGATGCAAATGCAAACGTACTATTAAATAATTTATATAAACATACAGCGCTTCAAACTAGTTTCGGTATTAATATGCTGTCCCTAGTAAATGGAGAGCCACAAGTATTAAACTTAAAACAAACTTTATATTATTATTTAGAGCATCAAAAGGTAGTTATCCGTAGACGTACTGCTTATGAATTAGAGAAAGCAGAAGCGCGCGCTCATATTTTAGAGGGACTACGAATCGCATTGGATCACCTTGATGAAGTAATAACATTAATTCGTAGTTCAAAAACTGCTGATATTGCAAAACAAGGATTGATGGAACGTTTCGGTTTAAGTGAAAAACAAGCGCAAGCAATTTTAGATATGCGCCTGCAACGCTTAACAGGACTAGAACGCGAAAAAATTGAACAAGAATACCAAGACTTAATGAAGTTAATTGCTGAATTAAAAGCAATTTTAGCAGATGAAGAAAAGGTTCTTGAAATCATCCGTGAAGAATTAATGGAAGTAAAAGAACGTTTTAATGATAAAAGAAGAACAGAAATTACAATTGGTGGTATGGAAGCAATTGAAGATGAGGATTTAATCCCAGAGCAAAATATTGCTATCACACTTACTCATAATGGTTACATTAAACGATTACCTGCTTCTACGTACAAAACACAGAACCGCGGGGGACGTGGTGTACAAGGGATGGGTACGAATGATGATGACTTCGTTGAGCACTTATTGACAACGTCTACACATGATCATATTCTATTCTTCACAAACAAAGGTAAAGTATACCGTACAAAAGGATATGAAATTCCAGAGTATAGCCGTACGGCAAAAGGTATACCAATTATTAATCTGTTAGAAGTAGACAAAGGTGAGTGGGTCAATGCCATTATTCCAATTCGTGAATTTGGTGATGATCAATTCTTATTCTTTACAACAAAACAAGGTATTTCTAAGAGAACACCTCTTTCGTCGTTTGCAAATATACGTACGAATGGTTTAATTGCAATTTCTCTTCGTGAAGAGGATGAAGTAATCTCTGTACGATTAACATCTGGTGATAAGGACATTATCGTTGGAACAAGCAACGGTATGTTAATTCGTTTTAATGAGCAAGATGTGCGTTCTATGGGACGTAATGCTGCTGGTGTAAAAGCTATTACACTAGGCGATGAAGATCAAGTTGTAGGCATGGAAATTGTTGAAGAGGATATGAATGTTTTAATTGTAACAAAAAATGGTTATGGAAAACGCACACCAGTTGAGGAATATCGTCTGCAAAGCCGTGGTGGTAAAGGTCTAAAAACTTGTAATATTACAGAAAAGAACGGTAAATTAGTGGCAGTTAAATCTGTAACAGGTGAAGAAGATATTATGCTAATTACAGCTGCAGGTGTCATTATTCGTATGCCGGTTGATCAAATTTCCCAAATGGGACGTAATACACAAGGTGTTCGACTAATTCGTTTAGGTGATGAACATGAAGTTGCAACGGTAGCAAAAGCGCAAAAAGATGATGATAACGATGAGGGAAGCGAAGAAGCTTCTGAAGAATAAGAGGAGGATCTCCCCCCTCTTATTTTTTTTGGAATAGTACTTGCATAGAGAAGAGAAAGCCTATATAATAGGCAGAGTCAGCAAATGAGGGATATAAGTTATCAAAAAAACTTGTTGACGAAAATGATATATTATGTTATATTATGAAAGTCGCTGAAACGCGATATTGAACTTTGAAAACTAAACGAAACAAACAACGTGAAACGTCAATTTTTATTTTAGATGCTAGACAAACTAACTTTATTGGAGAGTTTGATCCTGGCTCAGGATGAACGCTGGCGGCGTGCCTAATACATGCAAGTCGAGCGAATGGATTAAGAGCTTGCTCTTATGAAGTTAGCGGCGGACGGGTGAGTAACACGTGGGTAACCTGCCCATAAGACTGGGATAACTCCGGGAAACCGGGGCTAATACCGGATAACATTTTGCGCTGCATGGCGCGAAATTGAAAGGCGGCTTCGGCTGTCACTTATGGATGGACCCGCGTCGCATTAGCTAGTTGGTGA
>NZ_FNQA01000025.1:0-33573 GCF_900107445.1 Bacillus sp. 166amftsu
AAAAACAAAATTAGCTGAACTAGGTGTGAATCTTCCTGAAAAAGGGAAGCGAGGAGAAATGTTCGCAAACCTTGATGATCAGACGAAAGAAAAAGCAAAAGCAATTATGAAGCAAAAGAAAGCAGGAACATTAACACGTGAACAAGTAAAAGAGAAATTGGCTGAACTAGGTGTGAACCTTCCTGAAAAAGGGAAGCGAGAAGAAATGTTTGCAAACCTTGATGATCAGACGAAAGAAAAAGCAAAAGCAATTATAGACAAAGCAAAAGCACAATTAGCTGAGCTAGGTGTCGATTTTCCAATTAAGGATCATAAATTTTCGATGAAGAAAGCGAGTAACTAATTGAAATATAGAAAGTGTATTCGAGGACAGATTTCTCTCTTGAAGAAATCTGTCTTTTTTTATCGAAAATTAGAGAAATGTATTAGGTTCTGTTATAATATCAAGAAGAAATATTTTTTGTATGTTACATAAAAATATATTGATTATTTCTAAAAATTCAATATAATGAACAATAACTACAAAATTCGACATCAAGAAGTGATGATGAGGACACGATCAATTTTTTACGATTCTCAGAGAGGGAGGCCTTTGGCTGTGAGCTTCCTAATACGGAAAAATAGATTACCACCTCTGAACTGCAGCAGTGAACGAACAACTAGTAATTGCTTGCCGGCAAACACCGTTATCTAGACTTGAGAAATTGGTGAAGTATGCTTTATTTTATCAATTAAACAAGGGTGGAACCACGAATACAACACTCGTCCCTTTTTTAGGGAGGAGTGTTTTTTTATTTCATTTTTGCACCACACTAGGATTGGAAGGAGGAAATGCGGTATGCATCATGATGAGAAAAACAAAATTGGTTTAACTGTAGCACTATCTATCGTTGTTGGGACTATTATTGGGTCTGGTGTATTTATGAAGCCAGGAAGTGTATTAGATTACTCAGGGAGTTCTAATATGGCAATTCTCGCTTGGGTAATAGGTGGCTTGTTAACATTGGCTAGTGGTTTAACGGTAGCTGAAATCGGAGCGCAAATTCCAAAAAATGGTGGATTGTATACGTATTTAGAGGAGATTTATGGAAGTTTTTGGGGGTACTTATCCGGCTGGATGCAAACAATTGTTTATGGCCCAGCTATTATTGGGACATTAGGTTTGTATTTTAGTTCATTAATGATTAACTTTTTCTATTTAGATAAATCATGGAATTTACCAATTGCAATTGGAACAGTTGTATTCCTTGGTATTGTAAATAGTATGGGAACAAAATATGGGGGCATTGTCCAAACAATTACGACGGTCGGAAAGATGATTCCAATTGTATTAATTGTTGTGTTAGGTTTTTGGAAAGGGAATAGTGATATCTTTAATGTAGTTGTACCATTATCAGAGAATCAAAGTATTGGAATGGCGATTTTAGCAACGCTATTTGCATATGATGGTTGGATTTTACTGGCTTCTATTGGTGGTGAAATGAAGAATCCGACAAAGTTATTACCTAAGGCAATGACAGTGGGGATTTTAATTGTAACAGCTGCTTATGTATTAATTAACTTGGCATTATTAAAAGTGTTACCAGCAGCGAAAATTGTAGATCTTGGAGAAAATGCAACAGCGACAGCGGCTAATATGCTTCTTGGAGAATATGGCGGAAAAATTATTAGTATTGGTATTATCATTTCTATTTTCGGTTGTTTAAACGGAAAAATTTTAACATTCCCGCGCATTCCAATGTCAATGGCGGAACGTGGACAACTTCCATTTTCTAAATTCATTGCAAAAGCACATGAGAAATTTAAAACACCTGCAAATGCAATTACTTTTGAAATTATATTAGGGATTATTTTAATGATTATTAGTGATCCAAATAAGCTCTCTGAGATTTCCGTGTTTATCATTTATATTTTCTATGTGATGACATTTATCGGTGTCTTTATTTTACGAAAACGAAATGAAGGAAAAGACCGTGCATACAGCGTGCCGTTATTTCCAATCGTACCAATTTTAGCGATTTTAGGGTCATTATTTGTAATTGGAAGTGCGATTATTAATGATCCGCGAAGTTGTTTCTTATCCATTGGAATGGTGCTTACAGGCCTTCCAGTTTATTGGTATTTAAATAAGAAAAAAGAAACTGAGATGTAAGAGTTAAAAAGCAGACGTATGATACGCCTGCTTTTTTTCTTTGTAAAAAATTGTTATTGATATGTGGGAGGATTTACACTTGATTGCAAATATCTTTTTGGTTACTATAGTTGTAGTAACCAAAAGAGAACGAGAGAAAGTGTGGGGAAAAACTTGAATTTTCGTGTATATATTTTAGCCATTGCGGCATTCGTAGTCGGAACGGTTGAGTTAATTATTGGGGGCACGCTGGATTTGGTAGCTGATGATTTAGGTGTATCCATTAGTGCAGCAGGTCAACTTATTACAATATTCTCAGTTGTATTTGCTCTTTCAGGGCCAATTCTATTAGCAGTGACAGGAAAAATTGAGCGTAAAACCTTATATATTGGAGCATTATCTGTTTTCTTGATCGGAAATATTGTTTCAGCGTTTAGTTTGAATTATACGATGCTTATGTTTTCAAGGGTCATTTGTGCGGCAAGTGGATCTCTTATTATTGCATTGTCAGTAACGCTAGCTTCTAGTGTTGTAGAGCCGCATTTCCGTGCGCGTGCAATCGGAATTATTTTTATGGGGATTAGCGGATCGCTTGTACTGGGCGTACCATTAGGCCTTGTGCTTGGGAATGCATACGGGTGGCGTGCACCATTTGTTTTAATTTCGGTATTAACAGTTATTGCAATTGCTAGTATTTCTTTATTCTTAACAAAGGTTCCACCGGTAGCGATATTGTCTGTAAGAGAACAGATTGCTACCTTGAAAGATAAAAAGATCGTGAGTGCGCAGTTAACATCATTTTTATTTTTAACAGGACATTTAACACTATATGCATATTTAACACCGTTTTTAAAAGATGTGATGCATGTGGAAGCGAACTGGATTAGCGCATTTTACTTTATTTTCGGTATTGCAGCAGTAATTGGTGGCGGCTTTGGTGGTTGGCTTGCAGATAAGTGGGGCTCTAAGAAAAGTATTATCTCTATTATTATCGTCTTTGCATGTGCCATCTTCACCTTACCGATGATGACATTCTCATTCCCGTTATTTATCATCATGATGGGACTTTGGAGCATGTTAAGCTGGGCGATTTCACCAGCACAGCAAAATTATTTAATTGAAATTGCACCCGAATCAGCCGGTATCCAGCAAAGCTTAAATAACTCCGCGCTTCATTTAGGTATTGCACTTGGCTCAACAGTGGGCGGAGCTGTTATTGAACAATCGTCTGTTATATATAATGCTTGGGTAGGCGGAGGTTTTGTGATTTTAGCATTACTTTGCGCAATTTTCTCGATCACGAGAGGGCAATCTACTCATATGGTAAAGAAGGAATCTATCGTTTGATAGGTTCTTTTTTATTGGGATTGATGTAAAATATTGTTAATGTGAAGGGGGTTTAAATGGAAAGGCGTGATAGATATGAATATAGATATAATAACATCTAGTATAGGAACTTTTTTTGCGTTAATCCCTATTCTTTTAATTGTATTTGTTTTTCGGTGGATTCGGCTCATGTATCTCAATTCTGAAGAACAGTTAAAACAAAATGAAAAGATAATCAAATTGTTGGAAGAGATAAAACAGCAAAATAAAAAATAGCAGAGGAAGGACCTTTGCTATTTTTAATATCTCAACTTCATTAAAATGCTTCGTATTTCCTCATCGTTCATAAAGAGGTCATGATGCTTCTCTGTAATTTTTGCAAGCGCGACATCGTGGTAGAAAAACTCTGTAAAGAACTTTACGAATGGCTGAGACATTGTTTTCATTGCTTGCCAAGATTCTTGTTCCATCCCAGCAAATAAAATTTCTCGATCATCCACGATAAGCAATAAGTAACGTTCTAATGCGTTAGGTTCTTCGGTTGGAATGAGAAAGTGAACCTTTGTCAGTTCTGTCTCCACATTGCCAACTACAAGTGCCTCAATATCAACACCTTGCTTTGCTTTTTCTTCAAGTAAAGGAAGATACCCCAAAAATGTATCATTCCAAGCGGAAATGCGAATGGAGTGTTTAGCCTCTGCTACGATTTGTTTGCTTTGAACTTGAATAGAAGATTGCATTTTTAAGCTCCAAACACGGTCATCTATAAAGGAGCGTTTTGAAATGTTTGTTTGGAGTTCTTTAATATTTGATTGGAATTCTGTCGTTAATTTTTGAATGGCAAGGTCTAGTGGCAGGGCTGTATATAGTTTTTTCTTTTCTGAGACGGAATCCATAACCATTCCTTTATCGATGAGCCGTGCTAATACTTCATATATTTTCGCTTTTGGAACACCCGAATGCTTTACAATTGTTGTTGCATCTAGTGGTTCATCGCTTGATACTACGACTTCATATGCCTGGCTTTCATATTGAGAGAAACCGAATTTTTGTAACATAATGCCTCCCGAACAAGATAGATTCTATACATAAGAATAAAGAAGTATGTCCATTTACACAAGTGCTTCACTTTTTAACCAAGAAAAAAAGAATAGAATCCGAATGGATCCTATTCTGGTGTCGGTTTAGTTATGAATCGCTTTGAACATGAGCGCACCATTGTTTTCAGTAACAGTTAATGTACCGTTAATTGCTTGAGTTGAGAATTGCTTGGTTTGAAAGTAATCTTTCGAACCAAGTCTTTCTAATATGTTATTTAAATCTTGTTCGCTTAGAGATGAATCTAGAGAACGAATAACAGTCTTTATTGTGGAATAAAAGGCATCGATTTGTTCCTTAGATGTACCTGATCCAGCGATAGCAACAGCGGCAATTCCACCAGTTGCTTTATAAATGGAAACGCCTAATCCAAATGTAGTATTAAATGTTCCATTATATGTCGCGATTTGTGTTGTTTCAGAAAAGAGTTTAATGTTACTGATGCTAATACCATTTGAACTGCCAACTGAGTTAATTGCATTTACTAGCTTTTTCATGATTTGAGCCGTATCTACTGAAGCTGGTGGCGGAGTTGGATTAGGTGGCGGAGTTGGATTAGGTGGTGGGGTTGGATTAGGTGGTGGAGTTGGGATAGGTTGTGGGGTTGGACTAGGTGTAGGGGCTGGCTTTGGCTCAGGCTTCGCTTCAGATTTTTCTGCGGGCTTTGTGTCCTTCTGCCCTGTGTCACACGCTGTTGCTCCAAATAGAAGAGGAATAGCTAATAAAGTAAGAAATAACTTTTTCATGTGTCCACTTCCTTTCAAAAGGATAAGGTGATTAAAAAAGGATAACATCAATATATGCACAACAGATGGAGAAGGATTACTGCGAATAAGCATATTATGAAAAATAAATGAAAAGTATAGTTATGGTTAGTAAAGTAGGAGAGAGTTTTGTACAATAGAAATGAAGCAAATATAGGAGGGAAACTATCATGGCAATTGTTGATGTATCGATTATTCCAGTTGGAACAGGTAATCCAAGCGTAAGTGAATACGTAGCAGAAGTACAAAAAGTGTTAGAGAAAAATGCGGACCGCGTGAAGTATCAATTAACACCGATGAATACAGTAATTGAAGGAGATCTTCCTGTATTACTTGAAGTGATTCAACAAATGCATGAAGTACCATATACAAAAGGTGCAAAGCGTGTAGCGACAACAATTCGTATTGATGATCGTCGTGATAAAGAGAGCACAATGGAGAAGAAATTAAACTCTGTTCGATCAAAATTATAGGAAAAAGCAGCGAATTTCGCTGCTTTTTTATGTGGATAAATTAGGTGATGTGGGTGTAGCCATGATACACTTTTTTATTATGGATGGTGAAGGTATGAGAAGGAGGAAGCAGAGATGAGTGACAAATTTAATGAGCAGTTTGATGGCTTGCTTGAAAAGTATACAGAACTATTGCTAGGGGAAAGCAGTGAAGAGAGAAAAGAGCAGGTACAAAAGTGGGCACTGTACTCTTACATCGCAAAAACAATGCCAGCTTTAGTCAAGCATTGGAATGAAACGTATCCAGATGGAAAAGAAGAAATGGTACATTTAATAGCTGATATTAAGAGGTTAAATGAAGAACACCGTAACCATAAAGACTGAAAAAACCACTTATAGAGTGGTTTTTTATTATTTTCGACAGAATATGACATTGTAAAATTTATATGTTTGATATTGTTTATTTAAATTTACATATAAGGGGAGAGATTAAAGTGGATGCTGAAAAGAAG
Source organism: Bacillus sp. 166amftsu (assembly GCF_900107445.1). Classification (NCBI taxonomy): domain Bacteria; kingdom Bacillati; phylum Bacillota; class Bacilli; order Caryophanales; family Bacillaceae; genus Bacillus; species Bacillus sp. 166amftsu. The sequence continues at coordinate 6,284 of NZ_FNQA01000025.1, forward strand.
TCGAAGATTTGGGAGTATGTCGGATGGGGCGCAATTGTCATAGTTGGCGCTTTTACTACATTTATGTTATTGATGCTTATTTTTGGTGATCCGAAAACGAAAGATAAAGCGGGAGAAGTGACAACAGATGGACAAGAGGTTCAATATGTCGGAAAGGATTTGAAAAAAGAATACTCTGTTGGAAAACTTGCTATTAAGGAATAAAGGGGATAATTAGTTATGAATAAAAAAGTGAAAAATTTTAAATATCTTATGATTATATTAGCCTGCATTGCAATTTTTGGTACAGTTTTACCTAATGCATTAGATCCGAATGAAACATTAGCAGGTAAAATTTCAATTGCAGTTTTTGGTACAATGGGTACTTGTTTATTATTTTCTATTACTTATTTTATTGTAAAAAAAGCTATTATAGCTTCAATGAAAAGGTAGATTATTATATGTCCTTAGGATTTGGATGGTTTCAGAACAGTTTTTTTGGGCGGAATTTGCCGATGAAGGTAAAGGAGTTCCGATTATTCTTTTAAAAGTAAAAAAAAATATAATTCACTTTAATGTTGAAGAAAGAGGCTATCCCATAAGTCGGTGAAATCGTTTATGGGATAGCCTCTTTATGAAAAAATCCTACACAATATGTAGAGGTAGGAGCAAATATCTTTACATGTTTCGCATTTAAATGAAACGGAATCCTATGTTTCTACACTTGATTTTTATAGGAGTGAGTTAGGTGTACTTAGGGCTTTATATTTGTATTCACCTTCAGTCATATTAGTATCTTTGTATAATGTATAGGGAGAAGTAAGAGGCGTGCGAGTAGTGTCGAATATTTATTTTAAATGAGCCTTCTCACCTATTTTTATAGTTTTTTTCTAAATGTCGAAAAAATTTTATAAATATTTGAAAGCGACATTATAGGCTTTTAAACATTTTTATAGTATTTTATAAATTATCTAAATAATTATTTGTATCAAATAATTTTAAACAGTGATATAATTTAGAAGAGGGGTAAAAAACAGACAAAGTACAGTCATAGGGGTGAATTACATGGAACAATTAATGCGCAATTCGTTTCTTTTTTTGTCAAAAAATAAAGCGTTAACAAAACTGGCTAAGAAGTACGGTTTACGCTTTGGTGCAGGGCGCTTTGTCGCAGGGGAGACAATTGATTTAGCTGCTGCAGCCATTAAACAATTAAATCAGCAAGGACTTTGTGTAACAATCGACTATTTAGGTGAGTTCGTTGATAATGAAGCAGAAGCAAACGAAATGGCAGATCAATCGATTGAAGCAATTCGCGCAATTGGACGCGAAAAACTCAATTCACAGCTTTCTTTAAAAATGACTTCTATGGGATTAGACATCTCAGATGAAATCGTAATGAATAATATGCGCCGCATTTTAGAGGCTGCAAAAGAAAACGGTGTGTTTGTTACGATTGATATGGAAGACTATACGCGATGTGGGAAAACAATTGAGATCTTTAAGCAATTAAAATCTGAATACGATAATATCGGTACTGTTATTCAAGCTTACCTATATCGTACAGAAAAAGACATCGAGGATTTAAATGCATATAACCCTAATTTGCGTCTTGTAAAAGGGGCTTATAAAGAACCAGAAGAAGTGGCGTTCCCGGACAAGAAAGATGTAGATGAAAATTATAAAAAAATTATTAAAATGCACTTATTAAATGGAAATTATACAGCTATTGCTTCACACGATGAAGCAATTATTGAATATACGAAGAAACTTGCCGAAGAACATAACATTTCACGCGATCAATTCGAATTCCAAATGCTATATGGTATTCGTACAGAACGTCAGCTTGAGCTTGTAAAAGAAGGCTACAAAATGCGTGTTTATGTGCCGTATGGAAATGACTGGTATGGCTATTTCATGCGCCGCCTAGCAGAACGCCCAGCAAACGTTGCGTTCGTTTTAAAAGGAATGGTGAAAAAATAACCAAGGAGCTAAAATACTCCTTGGTTATTTTAATTGCTTGAATGCATAATTTGCCATCTTTTTCGTATCTGGATATAACTGCGTACGAGTAGAAGACAGTACAACGTTAATAACTCGTTTGCCGTCTTTTTCATCGACTGTGACGACAGTGTATTTCCCAAGCGCAGATAAACCGCTTTTACTTCCAATTGCATATGGATCATCGTAAAGTTCCTCGCGGCCATAGTTTGCAATTTTTGGGGCACGCTGTGAAGTATGTAATGTTGAGCGCGTTGTATTCATATAATCTAGCACAATTGGGTATTTTAATGCTTCTTTCGTAATGATGGCGATGTCATAAGGTGATACTTTATTACCTAATGCGTCAGCTCCGCTCGCGTTTTTAAACGTTGCATGCTTTGTCCCGAGTTCTTTCGCTCGTCTATTCATCATTTTGATAAACTCTTCTTTTGATCCTGCAATATGTTCGGCAATGGATTCAGAGATTGGATCGGCACTGATGATTAGCATGAGTTTCAATGCTTCATCTCTTTTTAATTTTTCACCAGCATGAAGTTTAATTTTTTTGCTTTGACTCTCCGTTGTTATTGCGTTTTTAGTGACTGTAATTTCTTCATCTTTTTTCACATTCTCTAGTAAAAGAAGAGTTGTCATCATTTTTGCTATGCTAGCTGGATACGAACGTTCTTGTTCCCGTTTTCCATATAGAATTTCACCAGTATCAGCATCGATTGTAACGGCGTATTTCCCAGTGATAGCAGGCTGACTCTCTCTCTCGTCTTTTTGCTGGTTTGCATAAGAGAAGAAAATCATACTTGTAAACAGTGTAGCGATCATCACAATCATGAGTATTGTTCGTTTCATCATCGTTCCCTCTTTTGTTTTTCCTTATGTACAAATAAATTGGGCAGAAAAGTGGCCCAATACTCATTATGCCACGTTCTCTGCCCAAAAATATAGCGGAAGTTCAAAAAGTCCGGTAAAGATCGCCGCCCGCTTTCTTCGCTACATCGCCAGTCCGGTTCACATGTAGCTCCAACTACACTCCGTATCTTCCCAGCTTCCGTACGTCGAACTGCTCGGCTCTCTTTATACTCCTTTTTGAACAAGCACATATATCCTTATTTTTCACCCATGTTGTGCTTTTTATATTGTTGATTGTTACCTTGACGGCCTTTTTCAATACCGCGATCAACTGGACCTGCATTTCCTGTTACACTTGCAGCACTAACGCCTGCTTTTGATGGGTCTTTCTTAAGTCTTGCCATATATATTCCTCCATTTTCGTTAAATTCTAAAAAAGGAAAAAGCGTATTCTATCAAGAAATACACAGTTATAGAGTTCCCAAATCAAAGAAAATAATTTATTTCAGAAAATTTTATCAATAAATATATTGCGAAAATTTAAACAGTATCATATATTTATTAGTAGAGGCTCACTCATTGATTGCGACTTATGTCGAAAAATTGAATGAGCATTCATTCAAGAATAGGGGGAGAAATGGATGTTCCAAATTAAAAAGGCTGCTGTTCTCGGTTCTGGCGTAATGGGCTCAGGAATTGCTGCACATTTAGCCAATATCGGTATACCAACATTATTGCTTGATATCGTACCACAGGCGCTTACAAAAGAAGAGGAAGCGAAGGGACTTACGTTAGAACATAAAAGTGTAAGAAATCGTTTTAGTAACGGGGCACTGAAAAAATTAGTAAAGCAAAAACCAGCTCCTCTTACAGTGAAAGGTAATTTAGCATTAATTGAAGCGGGTAATTTAGAGGATGACCTTGAGCGCCTTGCTGATGTAGATTGGATTATTGAAGTTGTTGTTGAAAATTTAGACATTAAGAAGAAACTATTTGAAAAAGTAGATGCTGTTCGTAAACCAGGCTCGATTGTGAGCTCAAATACATCGGGTATTTCTGTTGAAAAAATGGCAGAAGGTCGTTCAGATGACTTCCAAAAACACTTCTTAGGAACGCACTTTTTTAACCCACCACGTTATTTAAAACTTCTAGAGATTATACCGACAAAAGAAACAGATCCACAAGTGTTAAACTTTATGAAATTATTTGGTGAAGATGTTCTTGGAAAAGGTGTCGTTATCGCGAAAGATACACCAAACTTTATTGGAAACAGAATCGGTACGTACGGTTTACTTGTGACGTTGCAAGAAATGATTAAGCGCGGCTATAGCGTTGGAGAAGTGGATTCTGTAACAGGTCCATTAATCGGTCGTCCAAAGAGCGCAACGTTCCGCACATTAGATGTTGTTGGTTTAGACACATTCGTTCACGTTGCGAACAATGTATATGAAAATGTACAGGAAGAAGAACGAGATGTATTTAAAGTACCAGCTTTCATGCATGGCATGCTGGAGAAAAAATGGCTTGGAAGTAAAACAGGTCAAGGTTTCTTCTTAAAACAAGGAAAAGAAATTTTAGAGTTAAATCCTGAAACGATGGAATATGAAGCACGTAAAAAATTAAAAGCTGCTTCTGTAGAGTTAAGCAAACAAGAAAAAGGATTAGCGAATAAATTGAAAGCGCTTGTATATGCGAAAGATCGTGCAGGAGAGTTGCTATGGAATATTATTACGCCAACTCTTTTATATTCAGCGAAGCTTCATAAAGAAATCGCAGACGATATTGTTGCAATTGACCAAGCGATGAAGTGGGGATTTGGCTGGGAACAAGGCCCATTTGAAATTTGGGACGCAATTGGCGTAGAAAAATCCGTTCAAAAGATGGAAGAAAACGGAAAAGTTGTTCCGGCATGGGTAAAAGACATGTTAGAGAAAGGATTTAGTACTTTCTATAAACAGGATAACGGCGAAAGCTATTACTACGATAACGGTGAATATAAGCTGATTGAACGTAATAAAAAAGCAATTTCGCTTAAACAACTAAAAGAGAAAAATGGCGTGTTGAAGAAAAATAGTGGTGCGAGCTTAATCGATTTAGGCGATGGCGTCCTTTGCTTAGAATTCCATTCAAAGAGCAATGCAATTGGTATGGATATTACGCAAATGATTAACTACGCTGTTGATGAAGTGGAAAAGAATTATAAAGGACTTGTTATCGGGAACCAATCGAAAAACTTCTGCGTTGGTGCAAACCTTGCGATGATTTTAATGGAAGCACAAGATGATAACTACTTTGAAATTGAGTGGGTCGTGAAAAACTTCCAAGATGCAATGATGAAAATTAAGTACTGCTCAAAACCAGTCGTGGCAGCACCATACGGTATGACGCTTGGCGGCGGTACAGAAGTTTGCTTACCAGCAGCGAGCATTCAAGCTTCTAGTGAGACATACATGGGATTAGTAGAAGTTGGAGTTGGTTTAATCCCTGGCGGTGGCGGTAACAAAGAGTTATACATTAAACATTTAAATAAAATGGCAAACGGTGTAGAGTTTGATCTGCAAAAGGTTGCAAACAAAGTATTTGAGACAGTAGCGATGGCGAAAGTTTCAACATCTGCGCAAGAAGCAGTTTCTCATAACTTCTTAGGCGATAAAGATGGTATTAGTGTGAATGGTGATCACTTACTATACGATGCGAAACAAAAAGCACTTGCTTTATATGAAGCGGGTTATAAAGCACCTATCCGCAAAAAGATACCAGTTGTTGGTGAAACGGGATATGCAACTCTCGCACTTGGAGCAGAAGCAATGCATTTATCTGGTTACATTTCTGAATATGATCTTCATATTGCGAAGAAACTTGCATATGTAATTGCAGGCGGAAAAGTACCGTACGGAACAGAAGTTGATGAGCAATACTTATTAGATGTGGAACGTGAAGCATTTATTAGCTTAGTAAGTGAGATGAAATCACAAGCAAGAATGCAGCACATGCTTGTAAAAGGAAAGCCATTACGTAACTAATAACGAGGGGAGATATCGTTCATGAGAGAAGCTGTCATTGTTGCGGGAGCAAGAACGCCAATTGGTAAGGCAAAGAGAGGTTCATTAAAAACAGTTCGTCCTGATGATTTAGGAGCATTAGTAGTAAAAGAAACATTAAAACGTGCGAATAATTATGAAGGACCAATTGATGATTTAATTTTCGGTTGTGCGATGCCAGAAGCAGAGCAAGGTTTAAATATGGCACGTAATATCGGTGGGTTAGCGGGACTTTCTTACGATGTTCCAGCTATTACAATTAACCGTTACTGTTCTTCGGGGCTACAAAGTATCGCTTACGGTGCAGAACGCATTATGCTTGGTCATTCTGAAGCAGTATTATCTGGTGGAGCAGAATCGATGAGTTTGGTTCCAATGATGGGGCACGTTGTTCGTCCAAATAGTCGCCTTGTTGAAGCGGCTCCAGAATATTATATGGGCATGGGCCATACAGCAGAGCAAGTTGCTGTGAAATATGGAATTTCTCGTGAAGAGCAAGATGCATTTGCGGTAAGAAGTCATCAGCGTGCGGCCAAAGCTTTAGCTGAAGGGAAGTTTGCTGATGAAACAGTACCTGTAGATGTAACTTTGCGTACCGTTGGGGCAAATAACAAAATCCGAGAAGAAATGATTACATTCTCACAAGATGAAGGTGTAAGAGGAGATACGACATTAGATATCTTAGGGAAATTACGTCCAGCATTTAACGTTCGCGGTTCTGTAACGGCTGGTAACTCTTCACAAATGAGTGATGGAGCAGCATCCGTACTTTTAATGGATCGTGAAAAAGCAGTGAGCGATGGCATGAAGCCACTTGCGAAATTCCGCTCATTTGCAGTAGCTGGTGTACCACCAGAAGTAATGGGAATTGGCCCAATTGCAGCAATTCCAAAAGCGTTAAAATTAGCAGGATTAGAACTATCTGATATCGGCTTATTTGAACTAAATGAAGCATTTGCTTCTCAATCGATCCAAGTAATTCGTGAGCTTGGCTTAGATGAAGAAAAGGTAAATGTAAACGGTGGTGCAATCGCACTTGGACATCCACTTGGTTGTACAGGAGCAAAATTAACATTATCTCTTATTCATGAAATGAAACGCCGCAATGAGCAATTCGGTATTGTAACAATGTGTATCGGCGGGGGAATGGGAGCTGCCGGAGTGTTTGAATTACTATAAAAAAAGTGGAGGCGGCTCGTCCAGAACAAGAGGACATTGGAGCTCCTGACATAGAGGCACTTTTTGCCTCGGAGGAAGGGGCGAAATGGCCGATTGTTCTAGCCGCTGGAACTGGATTAAATAAAAAGTGGAAGCGGCTTGCTTAGAATGCGAGGGGGATGGAGCTTCTGGCGAGGAGGCGTTCTTTGCCTCATAGGAAGAAGCGAAGTCACCGATTATTCTAGCCGCTGGAACTGGATTAAATAAAAAAGTGGAAGCAATAAAAGGGTATAAAAAATAAAGGGTGAGCCAGCTTCTTTCAAAATGAGAGGAGTGGCCTATGAAAATATGAAGGAGGAATTTTTCATGGAAAAAACAGTGGGAAATGCAGTTAAAGGCGGCAGCTTTTTAGTTGATGAGATTACGATTGATCAAGTATTTACACCAGAGGATTATAGCGATGAGCATAAAATGATAGCGAAAACGACAGAGGATTTTATTGTAAATGAAGTTCTCCCAGAGCTTGAATATTTAGAGCAGCATGAGTTTGATCGTTCTGTTCGCTTATTAAAAGAAGCTGGCGAGCTTGGTTTATTAGGTGCTGATGTACCAGAAGAGTACGGCGGAATTGGGCTTGATAAAGTAAGCTCAGCGTTAATCGCAGAGAAATTCTCTCGTGCTGGTGGCTTCGCAATTACACATGGCGCTCACGTTGGTATCGGATCATTACCAATCGTTTTATTCGGTAATGAAGAGCAAAAGAAAAAATATTTACCTGCTTTAGCAACTGGTGAAAAATTAGCTGCATACGCATTAACTGAGCCAGGATCTGGATCGGATGCATTAGGCGCAAGAACAACTGCTCGCTTAAATGCAGAAGGTACACACTATGTATTAAATGGTGAGAAACAATGGATCACAAACTCTGCTTTTGCTGATGTATTCGTTGTATACGCGAAAGTTGATGGAGAGCATTTCACAGCATTTATCGTTGAGAAAGAATATCCAGGTGTATCTACAAGCCCTGAAGAAAAGAAAATGGGAATTAAATGTTCTTCAACTCGTACGCTAATTTTAGAAGACGCATTAGTGCCGAAAGAAAATGTACTTGGTGAAATTGGTAAGGGGCATATCATTGCGTTTAACATTTTAAATATCGGTCGTTATAAATTAGGTGTTGGTACAGTTGGTTCTTCAAAACGTGCACTAGAAATTTCTGCACAATATGCAAATCAGCGTCAACAGTTTAAACAACCGATCGCTCGTTTCCCATTAATTCAAGAAAAGCTTGCGAACATGGCAGCGAAAATTTATGCGGCGGAAAGCTCTGTATATCGTACAGTTGGTTTATTTGAAAGCCGTATGAGCACATTATCAGAAGAAGAAGTAAAAGACGGCAAAGCTGTTGCAGCTTCAATTGCTGAATATGCAATTGAGTGCTCTTTAAATAAAGTATTCGGTTCTGAAGTATTAGACTACGTAGTAGACGAAGGTGTTCAAATTCATGGTGGTTACGGATTTATGGCAGAGTACGAAATTGAAAGAATGTACCGCGACTCTCGTATTAACCGTATTTTCGAAGGTACGAACGAAATTAACCGTTTAATCGTACCGGGTACGTTCTTACGTAAAGCAATGAAAGGTGAATTACCGCTTCTTCAAAAGGCACAAAAATTACAAGAAGAGTTAATGATGATGATGCCAGAAGAAGTAGGCGATGAGCCATTAGCACTTCAAAAATATTTAGTAAATAACGCGAAGAAAATCGGCTTAATGGTAGCTGGATTAGCTGCCCAAAAATACGGTAAAGCATTAGATAAAGAACAAGAAGTTCTTGTTAACATTGCAGATATCGTAAACAATTTATACGCAATGGAGTCTGCTGTTCTTCGTACAGAAAAAGCAATCAAAGCAACTGGCCTTGAAAAGAATAAACAAAAAGTATTATACACTGAAGTATTCTGCCAAGAAGCTTTCAACCAAATTGAAGCAGATGCGAAAGAAACAATTATCGCAGTTGAAAACGGTGATATGCTGCGCATGATGTTATCAGCGCTTCGCAAATTAACTCGTCATACACCGCTTAACGTAATTCCGAAGAAGCGTGAAATTGCTACGAAAGTATTAGAGGATGAGCGTTATACAGTTTAATTGTTTTGAGAATCCGGCAACCCTATAAGGGCTGTCGGATTTTTTTGTGAGTAATCGCTGTATAAAATCGATATCTGGATTAATCGTATCAATATACGCATGAACACGATCATCTAAATCAACTTCGGATAAAGTGTTCTTACAATACTATCTTTGTAAGAAAAGCTTGCTAAAATGACTATGATTTTTTAAGTAAAAGGTGAATGTGATCATTCATCTTTTTTTAGTGAATCATCATTTTATGTCATCACTTCACATGCATACAATCCCAAAATTAATAGATACTAAATGGTGAATGAACAAAGAAAGGAAGGGTTTTATTATGCCAAATTTAACAGAGCTTGAGCTTGAAAATTTACGTCATATTATTGGAGGGCATGCGACAGTTGCGAATAAATTAGATCAGTATGCGCAGCAGTGTACAGATCCTCAATTGAAGCAAATGCTACAGCAAGATGCACAAGCGGCAAGAAATACAAGACAACAATTAATGTCCTTTTTAGGTTAGGAGTGTATAGACTATGAATGAAAAAGATATGGTGAACGATTATTTAGCGGAGTTAAATGCTAGTTTAACGGGTTATGCGAATTACATAGCGCAATCGGATAACGCACAGTTACATCAAACGTTGATTCACATTCGAAATCAAGATGAATTAAGGCAACGTAAGGTATATGAATATGCGAAGCAAAAAAATTATTATCAACCAGCTGCTCCTGCGAATCCAATGGTTGTTCAGCAATTGAAAAGTCAGCTAAATGCACAATAATAAAATACGAAAAAGCGAGTGAATATCAGATGATCATTCACTCGCTTTTTCGTATTTGTATATATCAATACATATGTGTGAAATATTTTTCTAGTTGTAACAAATATGACGAAAAATTTTTAGGGTATGTCACAAAAAGTACAAAAAGATTGTTCAATGTTTCACAAAGTATCCATGGTTTCTATAGTGCGAATCTCTATAATAAAAAGTGTAAAGAACAAAACATTACATAATGATTTAGGAGAGGTTCTTATGAATAGAAACACAAGAAAAATCGCAATTATTGGCACTGGATTAGTTGGATCAAGCTGCGCATATTCAATTGTGAATCAAGGTATCTGTGAAGAACTAGCATTAATTGATATAAATTATGAACGTGCAGTTGGAGAAGCGATGGATTTATCACACTGCATTAACTTTACAAATACAAGAACAAAAGTATATGCAGGTACTTATGAAGACTGCAAAGATATGGATATTGTTATTATTACAGCAGGTCCAGCTCCAAAACCAGGAGAAAGTCGCTTGGATACTTTAGGAGCAAGCGCGAAGATTATGGAAAGTGTTGTAGAAGGTGTAATGGCAAGTGGATTTGATGGCATCTTCTTAATCGCATCAAATCCAGTTGATATTATTACTTATCAAGTTTGGAAAGTGTCTGGTTTACCAAGAAACCGTGTGCTTGGTACAGGAACATCTTTAGACTCTTCACGCTTGAGAACAATTTTATCTGAAATGCTTGAAGTGGATCCTCGTAGTATTCACGGTTATTCATTAGGTGAGCATGGTGACTCTCAAATGGTTGCCTGGTCTCATGTTACAGTTGGCGGGAAACCAATTTTGCAAATTTTAGATGAACAAAAAGAGCGTTTCGGCGAAATTGATTTAGATGAAATTGTTGAGAAAACTGCTAAAGCTGGTTGGGAAATTTATAAACGTAAAGGAACTACTTATTACGGTATTGGGAATTCACTAGCTTATATCGCACGCTCTATCTTTAATGATGATCATTGTGTAATCGCTGTTTCAGCCATTTTAGATGGTGAGTACGGTGAATATAATATTTGCACAGGTGTACCAGCAATTATTACAAGAGATGGTGTGAAAGAAGTCGTTGAACTAAACTTAACAGAAGCCGAGGAAAGCCGATTTGCACAATCCAATGATATTTTACGTGACTATATGAAAACAATCGGTTACTAAACTAGGAGAAGGTGAAACAGATGAAGGACTATATAATGTCTCGTGTTTTTAAAGGTTCTGCCGGAATTGCACAAGGTATTTTCGTATCACTTGGAATTGGTTTACTGATAGAAAATATAGGAAGAATTGTTGATATTCCGATGTTAATTACAATTGGTGTTGTCGCGAAATCACTTATGGCACCAGCAATTGGAGCAGGGATTGCTTTCATGCTTGGAGCAAACGGGCTTGTCATTTTCTCAGCGATGGTCGCCGGGGCGATTGGAGCAGGATCGATTTCGATTACTGAAGCTGGTCTAATCATTAAAACTGGTGAACCGATCGGTGCATTATTAACAGCAACTCTAGCGGTCTATATCGGTAAACGATTAAGCGGGAAAACTGCTTTAGATATGATGCTCGTTCCATTTGTGGCAATACTAGGCTCAGGCATAGTTGGTATTTGGTTAGCTCAAAATATTAGCCCTGTTTTAAATATAGTTGGAGCGTTTATTAAAGATAGCTCAGCTGGTAGCCCATTTATTGCTTCTATTGTACTTTCAGTTGTTTGGGGACTATTACTTATTTCTCCAGCATCATCAGCTGCTTTAGCAATTGCGCTTAGCCTAGACGGTGTTGCAGGCGGTGCAGCACTTGCAGGATGTGTAGCTCAATTTATCGGATTCTCTGTTATCTCAGCAAAAGAAAACAATTTGGGTGGTATTTTAGCACAAGCGCTTTGTACTCCGAAAGTACAGTTGCCGAACATTACTAAAAATCCAATGATTCTCGTCCCAACTGTCGTTGCCAGCGCCATTGTGGGTCCTGTATCTGCACTAATTTTTCACTTGGAAGCAGGTAAAGAAATTGCAGGTCTTGGATTAAGTTCTTTGATTGCACCAATTAATTTAATTTCCAGCCAAGGATTTGATGTTGTACCAGCGATGGTTATCACTTACATTGTAATTCCAGTAGCTGTTTCTTATATCATTTACATTGGGCTAAAAAAAGCAGGCCGAATTCATTCAGGCGATATGACTGTGCCACAATCTTAATTGCCAAACAACATATTACATTGAAAATCTCCTTTATATAGATAAAAGCAGACTGAAGAAGCCACAGTCTGCTTTTTTGTTACATTTTATAGGTTTGTTTTACTGGGATTGTAACAGTTTCTTTTCTGTTAACTAATAATAATTGCACACCGAGGTACAATGTGCTCGCCAATGCCATGCCAGAAACTGCATCTAAGAAGGCATGCTGTTTTGTGAATAATGTCGATAAAATAATGAGTGTACCAAAGAACGTAAGGATCCAATATTCCCACTTATGCTGCTCTCTTCGCTTATAAGCAGCTAACATAATGACAAATGTTGTGAGAACGTGGATGCTAGGGAAACAGTTTACAGGTTGATCAATACTATAAATATAACGAACTAAGTCAGAAAATACATCTGTCCCTACTACTGTAGGGCGGGGTACTGTTGTTTGCCACAAATAGTAAATCGAAAAGCATGTTAGTTTTCCAAGGATAACGCTGCTTAATGTTACATAATATTGTTTACGATCAGCAAAACAATAGTAAATGAGTGCTCCATATAAGTATGGGAACCAAAGTAAATACGGAATAATAAATACTTTTACAAACGGAATCCAATCATCAACTATAGTCGTAACGTCGAAGGCATGAACGCCAGATTTATTTAGTACATCGTAAAGCGGACTTACGAGTACGAGTAGAAGTATATAACTTAAGGGAAGAAAAGATGAAAGTTTATATTTTTTCATGAAAATCTCCTAGTGTTTAGTAATGTAAGTAAATCCAATTGATTATAATATAGAAAATCAAAATGAGCTATCGATTTTACTTACATTTTTTTGAATTTGCCTTACATTTTTGTCACTTGACTTTTGAGATGGGGGGAGTAAGAATGAAGCGTTTGCTGAATTTTTGTTTTCTTATATTGTTATGTCTAATAGGGGTGGGGTGTGCACAAAATAAGGATATACCACCTGTTCAAGAGTATAGCGGAAGGGCATTGGCTATTGGAGTTGTGGGTGAGGTACCAAAGGATACGTTTAGAAATATAAAGTTTGAGAAAATAAAGTTAGATGAAATGAAGGAGAAATCTGAAGAAGTTGACGGATTTCTCGTTATGAAAGAACATTTTGAAGAAGCATCAAAAGAAAAATATACAGATTTATTTTTAGGATTGAAAAAGCCAGTGTTTTTTATTGGTTTAAAGGATCGGCCCTATTTCATTTTTACTGAAAAAGATTTAGATTATCATAATGCGCCAAGAAATGGAGCAATGATGTATACACAAGGATTTGTAAACGTTGGAAGTGGTGAGGGACAAATTTGGGGTACCGATTTATACAATGATACGATTTCAGAACAAAGCATTCATAATATGTATATATATGTATTTCAAACGATTGCGGATTATTTGAGTAGGCAGTAAGAAGCTCTTGATTTAGGAGCTTCTTCTGTTTGATTTATTTAATCAAACGTTTGTTTAAGATGTATGTTCGTGTTTATCCTGCTATTCGTGGGCAGTCATACTCCCACTTCAACATTCAGCACAAGCAAAGAGGTTAGATGGGAGATAAACTTCCAGTAAAACCCCAATTAGTGAGGGCAAATAATCAGTGGAGGATGAAGAAAACCCCGCTGATTAAAGTTTCACTTTATGGTGTTTAATCTATCAAATAAACGTTTGTTTAAGATATATGTTCGTGTTTAACATACACGATAAATTGAGAGGAAAATATTTTAAATATAAAAATGGCGGAAAATAAGGAAAATTTGCAGGGGAAAAGAAAATTGTGACGAAATAAGTTAAAGTTTGGAGAAGAATCGTTTGAAATAATAGAATGTTTTCTATATGATAAAGATAAAGGTTAGCAAAAAGTAGGTGAATTTATGACAGTAACATTTTATTCATATCCAAAGTGTGGCACATGTCAAAAAGCGAAAAAATGGTTTGAGGCAAACGATGTAGCATATGAAATGATTCATATTGTTGAAAATCCACCGTCAAAAGAAGATTTGCGTAATTTACATGCGAAAAGTGAATTGCCATTAAAAAAATTCTTTAATACAAGTGGAATGCGTTACCGTGAACTTGGCTTAAAAGATAAGTTAAAGGAAGCAAGTGAAGACGAATTGTTTGAGCTTTTAGCATCTGATGGCATGTTGATTAAACGTCCAATCGTAACAGATGGTACGAATGTAACACTTGGTTTTAACGAAGAGCAGTTTGAAAGTGTGTGGAAAAAGTACCAATAAGGTATTTTTACATAATTAATACATTCACTGGAGGTACAGTCATGAGCATTCCAAATCATTTACGTTACTCTGAAGAACACGAATGGGTAAAAACTGAAGGCAACCAAGTTGTTATCGGTATTACTCATTTCGCACAAAGTGAGTTAGGCGATATCGTATTCGTTGAACTTCCTGAAGTAGGTGCAACAATTGAGGCTGACGAGCCATTCGGCAGCGTAGAATCTGTTAAAACAGTTTCTGAATTATACGCACCTGTAAGTGGTAAAGTTGTGGCAGTAAACGAAGAATTAAGCGATCAACCAGAACTTGTTAACGAATCTCCGTACGAAGGTGCATGGATGGTTAAAGTTGAACTTTCTGATGCAAGTGAAGTAGAGAAGTTATTATCTGCAGAACAATACGCAGAAATGACGAACCAAGACTAATTTTAATCGAAATAAAAGGGACAGCCTATGTGCTGTCCCTTTTATTTTGCACTGTGAGCGAGCCGCTTCCGCGTTTCTTGATGTCTAGCTTCAGCGGCAAGAACAGTCAGTCGTTTCGCTCCTTCCTGTGAGGCAAAGGGCGCCTCTTCGTCAGAAGCACCAACGCCTTCCTGTTCTGAGCGAGCCGCTTCCACGTTTCTTGATGTCTAGCTTCAGCGGCAAGAACAGTCAGTCGTTTCGCTCCTTCCTGTGAGGCAAAGGGCGCCTCTTCGTCAGAAGCACCAACGCCTTCCTGTTCTGAGCGAGCCGCTTCCACGTTTCTTGATGTCTAGCTTCAGCGGCAAGAACAGTCAGTCGTTTCGCTCCTTCCTGCGAGGCAAAGGGCGCCTCTTCGTCAGAAGCACCAACGTCCTCCCGTTCTGAGCGAGCCGCTTCGGCTTTTCTTTGCAAAAATAAACAGGAAACAACATGAAAATATCGAATATACTATATACTAAAGTAAGGTTGTTTTTATAGTATATGGTGATCGGGTGATGACATATGGTCTATGTAGAGAAAGTCATTATTGTCGAAGGAAAATCAGATAGAAGAAAGATTGAATCTATTATTCGGGAACCAGTGGAAATTGTTTGTACAAATGGTACAATTGGTTTGTCGAAAATGGATGAACTCATTGATCAGTTTTTTGATAAAGATGTATATGTACTAGTGGATGCTGATGCCGCAGGAGAGAAGCTTAGAAAACAATTTCGGAAAGAATTCCCGCAAGCTGAGCATATTTACATTGATCGTTCGTATCGTGAAGTGGCAACTGCTCCTTCTAATCATTTAGCGAACGTATTATGGGGAGCTGACATTGACGTTTATACAGAATATTTACGGTAAGGAATGATAGAAGTGATTGACTGGACAGGTGTTGAAGTAACAGCTCTAATAGCAGACCAAGAAAAAACAGTATTATATGTATATACACCGATGTGTGGAACATGCCAATTAGCAAAGAAGATGTTAACAGTGGTAGAAGCTACTATATCTGAATTGGAAATAGGAATGTTAGATTTAAACTATGCACCTCATTTAGCGCAAGAGTATGAAGTAGAAAGTGTACCTTGTTTACTCGTATTTGAGCGGGGAACACTTATAAAGAAAATATATGCATTTCATTCGGTTGAATATTTATATAAAGAATTACAGTAGGCGGCAAAGTTTTTGCCGCCTCGACATATTTCTTGGGAAATATGCCTGAAAGATAGAAGTAGTACGTTATTTGTCGAGAGAAAGTAACAGGATTGCTCTTTGAGAAGATGGAATGGTATTAGTAGAAAGTGATATGAAGGATGTGACTAGAATGGGATTATATTCGTTGCTTCAATCATTTGTAACATATGCTAATGCACAATACCATTTAGAACCGCTTCTTCGGCAAGGGGAAAAAACAATCAATTTTCGTTTAGGAGACGAGAGGTGCTCACTTCAGATTTCAAGAGAGTATATACAAGTTTTGAAAGAGGCGCGCGGAACAGAACAATTGATTTGCTTTCAGGAAGAAAACTTACGGAGGTTAGTTACTGGGAATATTAGGTTACAAACATTGGTGAATAGCGGATGTGTTCAATATAACGGAACGTATCGTACGATGCTATTATTAGAATCAGTATTTCACATATGTAAACCAATGCGAGTAGGTGCTTAATATTCTGAAGTTTTACTTTTTTCGATTTTTTTTTTGTTGACATAGTGAGTGTATGTTGATACAATTCAAGTCATAAAATATAGACAATTTAATAAATTTCAAATCAGACGAAAATTTAATCTGATTTCTCTTATCAAGAGAGGTGGAGGGACTGTGCCCTATGAAGCCCGGCAACCGTCAACTTTTATGTTGAAATGGTGCCAATTCCTGCAAAGCAAATGCTTTGAGAGATGAGAGGAAGGGATCATGTTGATATATGCATATAAACCTTTCTGCTCATTCTAGGGGCAGAAAGGTTTTTTTGTTGTTTGAATGAGGAGGACATTCGAATAATAAGAGGAGCTAGAGCGAAAGATTACTCACATGAAAAAATAAAAAAATTGTAGAGTGAACCTGAGCGAGCCGCGCCAGCTTCAGCGGCTAGAACAGTCGGTCGTTTCACCCCTTCCTGCGAGGTAAGAAGCACCTCTACGTCAGGGGTTCCAACACCCTCTTGTTCTGAGCAAGCCGCTTACGCTTTTTAAATAAAAAAAGGGGTGAACATCATGATTTTATTAGAAAATGTAAAGAAAATATATAAATCAAAAAGCGGTGATGTCACTGCTGTGGATAATGCCAATTTACAAATAGAGAAAGGCGAAATCTTTGGTGTTATTGGATATAGTGGTGCTGGAAAAAGCTCTTTGATTAGGTTGTTTAATCAATTAGAGAAACCAACTTCCGGACAGATCACGATAGCTAATCGTGTTATTTCAGCAATTACTGGTAATGAACTTCGCAAGGCAAGACAAGAAATCGGAATGATTTTTCAACATTTCAACTTACTTTGGTCACGAACTGTACGTGAAAATATCGCTTTTCCACTTGAAATTGCGGGTGTTGATAAAGCGGAAAGAAGAAAACGTGTGGAAGAGTTAATTCGTCTTGTTGGATTAGAAGGAAGAGGAGACGCATATCCATCTCAATTGAGCGGTGGGCAAAAGCAGCGTATCGGTATCGCGAGAGCGTTAGCGAATAATCCGAAAGTTCTTCTATGTGATGAAGCAACTTCGGCTCTTGATCCAGAAACGACAGATCAAATTTTAGATTTACTATTAGATATTAATAAGCGCCTCGGTTTGACAATTGTACTAATTACACATGAGATGCACGTAATTCGAAAAATTTGTAATCGCGTTGCGGTAATGGAGAAAGGGAAGATTGTAGAAAGTGGTCCTGTACTTGACGTATTCCGTAATCCAAAACAGGATATTACAAAACGATTTGTACAGCAGCTAACTGATTCAGAAGATACAAATGAAACAATTGAGAGTTTGATAGAAAAGTATCCAGATGGAAAAGTAATTCGCTTGCAGTTTATTGGTGAAGCGGTAGAACGTCCCGTACTTCAAAGGCTAATGCAACGCAGTGATATTGAAGTTAGCATTTTGCAAGGGAATATCGCACAAACGAATAACGGCTCTTACGGCAGTTTAGTCGTTCATTTAAACGGTGAGGAAACAGCGATCCAGCAAGCAATTCAAGGAATACATCAAGATCAAGTAGAGCTGGAGGTGATTGCACATGGATAAGTTACTCGCAAATGTAGATTGGAATCAAATGCTAGAAGCGACAGGTGAAACATTATATATGACGGCAATCGCAGCACTTGCGACATTTGGTTTCGGTCTTATTTTAGGATTGTTACTTTTCATGACGGCAAAGGATAATTTGTGGGAAAACAAAGCGATTCACACAGGGATTGGAGCATTTGTAAATATTTTTCGTTCTATTCCATTTATCATTTTAATTATTTTATTAATTCCATTTACGAAGATTCTTCTTGGAACAATTCTTGGAGCAAGCGCAGCACTACCGGCTTTAATTATTGGAGCAGCACCTTTTTATGCAAGGATGGTTGAAATCGCACTTCGTGAAATTGATAAAGGCGTGATCGAAGCTTCAAAGGCAATGGGAGCGAAAACAAGCACAATTATTTGGAAGGTATTGATTCCGGAATCGCTTCCAGCGCTTGTATCTGGTATTACGGTAACGACAATTGCTCTAGTAGGTTATACAGCAATGGCTGGTGTTGTAGGTGCTGGTGGGCTTGGTACACTGGCATATTTAGAAGGATTCCAGCGTGGAAATAACGATGTGACCATTGTAGCAACAATTTGTGTATTACTCGTTGTTTTCTTGATTCAATTTATTGGTGATTTTGTTACAACTCGAATTGATAAACGATAAAATAAAACGGGGAAGGGTGTTTATATCATGAAAAAATTATTACTTACAGCACTTATTTCAACTTCAATTTTTGGGCTAGCAGCTTGTGGTGGGAAAGATAAAGATGAAAAGACACTTGTTGTGGGAGCTTCTAACGTACCGCATGCTGTTATTTTAGAAAAGGCAAAACCTTTACTTGAGAAAAAAGGAATTGAATTAAAAATTGAAAAATTCCAAGATTACGTGCTTCCGAATAAATCATTAGCAGATAAGGACTTAGATGCAAACTACTTCCAGCACATTCCATACTTAGAAAAAGAAATAAAAGATAAAAAATATGATTTTGAAGTAGCAGGGAAAATTCACTTAGAGCCAATAGGAGTATATTCTCAAAAATATAAAAGCTTAAAAGACCTTCCAGACGGAGCAACAATTATTATGAGTAATTCTGTTGCTGACCATGGACGTGGTTTAGCAATCTTACAAAAAGAAGGTATTTTAAAAATTAAAGATGGTCTAGATCCTGTTAAAGCAACTACGAAAGATATTGCAGAAAATCCGAAAAACTTGAAGTTCAAAACAGATATTGAGCCTGGTTTATTACCACAAGTGTATAACAATAAAGAAGGCGATGCGGTTTTAATTAACTCAAACTATGCGATTGATGCAAAATTAAACCCAGAGAAAGACGCGATTGCAATTGAAGGAAATGACTCTCCATATGCAAACGTAGTTGCCGTTCGTAAAGGCGATAAAGATAAAAAAGAAATTAAAGCTCTTATAGAAGTGTTACATTCTAAAGAAATCGAAGACTTTATTAATAAAGAATATAAGGGAGCTGTTGTTCCTGTAAAAGAATAATAGGTTATAAAAAGGGCTGGTAAATGCCAGCTCTTATTTTGTACCTAGTAAAACTCATATACGATAAAAATTCTAAAAATTACAAAAAAGAGGGTGAAACCTGATGAAGAAAATTATATTATCCATTTTTATAGCATTCTTTGTATTTGCATTAGCTGCTTGCGGCGGGAAAGATGAAAAGACACTTGTTGTGGGAGCATCTAATGTACCACATGCTGTTATTTTAGAAAAAGCAGAGCCTATTTTAGAGAAAAAAGGTATTAAACTAAAAATTAAAAAATTCCAAGATTATGTATTACCAAATAAAGCGTTAGCTGATAAAGACATTGATGCGAATTATTTTCAACATATCCCTTATTTAGATAAAGAGATTCAAGAAAAAGGATATAAAATTGTAAGTGCAGGAAAAATTCATTTAGAACCGATGGGAATCTATTCTAAGAAGTATAAAAGTTTAAAAGACCTTCCAAATGACGGAACGGTAATTATGAGTAATAACGTAGCAGAACGTGGTCGTATGCTTGCATTATTGCAAAAAGGCGGTGTCATTAAACTGAAAGATGGTGTAGATATCGTTAAAGCAACAGTCAAAGATATTGTCGAGAATCCAAAGAACTTGAAGTTTAAAACAGATGTTGAGCCAGGTCTTACACCAAAATTATATGAGAACAATGAAGGCGACGCATTATTCATTAACTCAAACTATGCAATTGATGCAAAATTAAACCCAACAAAAGATGCAATTGCTATTGAAGGATCAGAGTCTCCTTATGCAAACATTATTGCGGTTCGTAAAGGTGACGAAAATAGAAAAGAAATTAAAGAGCTTATAGAAGTATTACATTCAAAAGAAATTCAAGATTTTATTAAGAAAGAATACAAGGGCGCTGTACTTCCAGTAAGTGAATAGGCGTAGGAAAGGGCTAGGAAATTTCCAGCCCTTTTTTCTTTATATAAATAAGAAGAAAGGTGTATCATAGTAGGATGTGAGGGAAATACTTATGTACATTTGTGAAAAAATTGTTACTTTTTTTCAGTGTTTGCGATATCATTTTATTTGATATAAAATTAGAATGAGAATAAAATGAGAATGTGAACGTTTTAGGAATTTTTAAAATGTATATATAGGATTAATGGAGGTATTGAGATGGCTGGTTCTACATTAACGGTTAAAGACTTACATGTATCAATCGATGGTAAAGAAATTTTAAAAGGTGTAAACCTTGAAGTAAAAGGTGGAGAAATCCACGCAATTATGGGACCTAACGGAACTGGTAAATCAACTTTATCTTCTGCAATTATGGGTCACCCAAAATATGAAGTAACAGAAGGTAGCATCGTAATCGACGGTGAAGATGTATTAGAAATGGAAGTAGATGAGCGCGCACAAGCGGGTCTATTCCTAGCAATGCAATATCCAAGTGAAATTAGCGGAGTAACAAACGCTGACTTCTTACGTTCTGCAATTAACGCACGACGCGAAGAGGGCGATGAAATTTCTCTTATGAAATTTATCCGTACATTAGATAAAAATATGGAATTCCTAGAAATGGATCCAGAAATGGCACAACGTTACTTAAACGAAGGTTTCTCTGGCGGTGAGAAAAAACGTAATGAAATTCTTCAATTAATGATGATTGAGCCAAAAATCGCAATCTTAGATGAGATCGACTCTGGTCTTGATATCGATGCATTAAAAGTTGTATCTAAAGGTATTAACGAAATGCGCGGCGAAGAGTTCGGTTGCCTAATGATTACGCATTACCAACGTTTATTAAACTATATCACTCCAGACTTCGTTCACGTTATGATGAACGGTCGTATCGTTAAATCTGGTGGCCCTGAGCTTGCGCAACGTCTAGAAGCTGAAGGTTACGACTGGATTAAAAAAGAATTAGGTATTGAAGACGAAACAGCAGAGCAAGAAGCGTAAGAGAGGAGCATAAACATGACAATCGGTACATTACCTTTCGATCAAGAAACAATCCGTCAGCGCGCAAGCGAAGTAAACGAAGCTGCTTGGTTGACTGAGTTCCGCTTACAAGCTCTTGCACAAGCAACTGAACTTCCAATGCCAACGCCTGATAAAACAAAAATTGATAAATGGGACTTTATCGGAAAAGGCGCTACTCCTAAGCAAGAGCCTGTAAGTTCTTTAGCAGAACTTCCAGAAGCAGTGAAAAATTTAATCGATGAAAATAATAGTGTACTTGTACAACGCACTGGTACAACTGCATTTGTTTCTTTAGCTGATGAAGCAAAAGAAAAAGGTGTTATTTTCACAGATATCGTAACAGCTGCAACTGAGCATGCTGAACTAGTACAAAAGTACTTAATGCAGGGCGGCGTGAAAGTGGATGAACATCGTTTAACAGCACTTCATGCAGCATTAATCAACGGCGGTGCATTTGTATATGTTCCGAAAAACGTTGTTCTTGAAACACCACTTCAAGCTGTATTCTTAGTAGACGGCGAAGAAGCAAACGTATATAACCACGTATTATTTGTAGCTGATGCTAACAGTTCTGCAACATACGTAGAAAACTACGTAGCAAATGAAACTGTTACAGGTATTGCAAATATCGTGGCAGAAGTAATCGTAGAACAAGGTGCACAAGTGAAATTCGGTGCAGTTGATCTATTAGCGAAAGATGTAACATCTTATGTAAATCGCCGCGGCGTTGTTGGTCGTGACGGCCGTCTTGAGTGGGCATTAGGTCTTATGAATGACGGAAATACAATTTCAGAGAACGTAACGAACTTAATGGGCGACGGATCATTTGCTGATACAAAAACAGTAACAATTGGCCGTGGTAACCAAACGCAAAACTTTACAACAAAAGTTGTTCATTTCGGTAAACACTCTGAAGGTTTCATCTTAAAACACGGTGTACAAACAGATAGTGCAACATCTATCTTTAACGGAATTGGTAAGATTGAACACGGTGCATCTAAATCAAATGCACAACAATCTTCTCGTGTTCTTATGTTAAATGAAAAAGCACGCGGTGATGCAAACCCAATTCTTCTAATTGATGAGGACGATGTAATGGCAGGTCACGCAGCTTCTGTAGGCCGCGTAGATCCAGTACAACTATACTACTTAATGAGCCGTGGTATTCCGAAGAAAGAGGCAGAACGTTTAGTTATCCATGGATTCTTAGCACCTGTAGTAAATGAGCTTCCAATTGAAGGAGTAAAAGCACAGCTTGTTGAGGTAATTGAAAGGAAAGTTCGCTAATGGATATTCATGAAATACGCAAACAGTTTCCAATTCTTGATCAAAAAGTAAACGGCAAACAACTTGTTTATTTCGATAGTGCAGCAACTTCTCAAAAACCAATTCAAGTCATTGAAACGTTAGAACGTTACTATAAAGAATATAATTCTAACGTGCATCGCGGTGTTCATACGCTCGGTACAAAAGCTACCGATGCGTATGAAGGTGCACGTGAGAAAGTTCGCAAGTTTATTAACGCGAAATCAATGGAAGAAATTATTTTCACGCGCGGAACAACAACTGCATTAAATACAGTAGCAGCGAGCTATGGCCTGGAAAATGTAAAAGAAGGCGATGAGATTGTCATCTCTTACATGGAGCACCATAGTAACATCATTCCGTGGCAACAAGTTGCGAAGAAAACAGGCGCGACTTTAAAATATCTTCCGCTTCAACCAGACGGAACAATCTCTATTGAAGATGCTCGTCAAACAATTACACCGAATACAAAGATCGTTTCTATCATGTATGTGTCTAACGTACTTGGAACGATTAACCCTGTAAAGGAAATTGCAGAAATCGCTCATCAAAACGGTGCAATTATGGTCGTAGACGGTGCGCAAAGTACACCTCATATGAAAGTAGATGTACAAGATTTAAATTGTGATTTCTACGCATTATCCGCTCATAAAATGTGCGGGCCTACAGGTATCGGCGTATTATATGGTAAGAAAGAATTGCTAGACAATATGGAGCCAGTTGAATTTGGCGGCGAAATGATTGATTTCGTAGACTTACAAGATTCTACGTGGAAAGAGCTTCCGTGGAAGTTTGAAGCAGGTACACCGATTATCGGTAATGCGATCGGACTTGGAGCGGCAATTGATTTTCTAGAAGAAATCGGTCTTGATAATATTGAAAAGCATGAACATGAATTAGCGCAGTACGCTTTAGAAAGACTATCAGAAGTAGATGGCGTTACAATTTATGGTCCAAAGCATCGCGCTGGTCTTGTTACATTTAATATTGATGAGGTACATCCGCATGATGTAGCAACAGTATTAGATGTAGAAGGTATTGCGGTTCGCGCAGGTCATCACTGTGCACAGCCGCTAATGAAGTGGCTAAAAGCTTCTTCTACAGCACGTGCAAGCTTCTATTTATATAATACAAAAGAAGAAATCGATACATTTGTTGAAGCGCTAACGAAAACAAAGGAGTATTTCACAAATGTCATTTAATAATTTAGATACGTTATATCGTCAAGTTATTATGGATCATTATAAAAATCCGCGTAACCATGGCGTGTTAGAAGATAGTGTTACCGTTAACTTAAACAATCCAACTTGCGGCGACCGTATTCAACTTACGATGAAGGTAGAAGATGGAATTGTACAAGAAGCGAAGTTTGAAGGAGAAGGATGCTCAATCTCCATGTCTTCAGCTTCGATGATGACACAAGCAGTAAAAGGAAAGAAAATTGAAGAAGCACTAAAGCTTTCTAAAATTTTCTCTGACATGATGCTAGGAAAAGAGTATGATGACAGCGTAGATTTAGGAGATATTGAAGCATTACAAGGCGTATGCAAGTTCCCTGCACGTATTAAATGTGCAACATTAGCTTGGAAAGCTTTAGAAAAAGGCTTAAACGAGGATAAGTAATGTAAGAGGGTCCTAAACACGAGGTTATCTAAGGAGGGACATACCAACATGGCGAAGAAACTGCCAGATATCGGCGATTACAAATATGGTTTCAAGGATAAAGACGTTTCGATTTTCCGTGCTGGACGCGGTTTAACAAAAGAAATCGTTGAAGAGATTTCACGTATGAAAGAAGAACCACAGTGGATGTTAGACTTCCGTTTAAAATCACTGGATAAGTTCTATGAAATGCCAATGCCACAATGGGGCGGCGACTTAAACGACTTAGATTTCGATGAAATTACGTACTATGTAAAACCATCTGAGAAATCTGAGAAGTCTTGGGACGAAGTACCTGATGAAATTAAAGCGACATTTGATAAATTAGGTATTCCAGAAGCTGAGCAAAAATATTTAGCAGGTGTATCAGCGCAGTACGAATCTGAAGTTGTATACCACAACATGAAAGAAGATCTAGAAGCTCTAGGAATCGTATTCAAAGATACAGATAGCGCATTAAAAGAGAACGAAGATATTTTCCGTGAGCATTTCGGAAAAGTAATCCCACCAACTGACAACAAATTCGCAGCATTAAACTCTGCAGTTTGGTCTGGTGGATCATTCATCTACGTTCCAAAAGGTATTAAAGTTGAAACACCACTTCAAGCGTATTTCCGTATTAACTCTGAAAATATGGGACAATTCGAACGTACGCTTATCATCGTAGACGAAGGCGCACATGTACATTACGTAGAAGGTTGTACAGCTCCTGTTTACACAACAAACTCACTGCACAGTGCGGTAGTAGAAATCATCATTAAGAAAGATGCATATTGCCGTTACACTACAATCCAAAACTGGGCGAACAACGTATATAACCTAGTTACAAAACGTGCGGTTTGTGAAGAAAACGCAACGATGGAATGGATTGACGGTAACATCGGATCTAAATTAACGATGAAATACCCAGCAGTTATCTTAAAAGGCGAAGGCGCTCGTGGTTTAACATTATCTATCGCGATTGCTGGTAAAGGCCAACATCAAGATGCTGGTGCGAAAATGATTCATTTAGCACCAAATACATCTTCAACAATCGTTTCTAAATCGATTGCAAAACATGGTGGTAAAGTAACGTACCGTGGTATCGTACACTTCGGACCAAAAGCGAAAAACTCTCGCTCTAACATTGAGTGTGACACGTTAATCATGGATAACCAATCTACATCTGATACAATTCCTTACAACGAAATCAAAAATGATTACGTTTCACTTGAGCATGAAGCGAAAGTATCAAAAGTATCAGAAGAACAATTATTCTATCTAATGAGCCGCGGTATTTCTGAGCAAGAAGCTACAGAAATGATCGTAATGGGCTTCATCGAGCCATTCACTCGCGAACTTCCAATGGAATACGCAGTTGAAATGAACCGCCTAATCAAGTTTGAGATGGAAGGTTCTATCGGTTAATTTAAAAGTAGAAGTGCCCTGTTTACAGGGCGCTTTTTTATTGGAGCAAATATATCAGCGCTTTGGCATGATATAAAGTGAAACTTCCCTCAGTGATGTTTTTCTTACTGAGGGTTAGTTGAACCGATCGGGCTTTTACGGGCAGTTTTCTTCCCCGCTCTTCTTCAGCCTTTACTGCTTGTTAATGCGAGATAAAGACTTTGCGATGATGTTCGACATGTGAAAAGCGGCTGAAAAACTGTCTACTTTGAGTGAATAAAAAATTTTTATCAATATAAAAATATCAAAATTGTATGATAAAGGTTTTGCTTTATAGGCTTATGTTAAGAAGTAAAAAGGATCGGGTGCATGGAAGACACTGAAAAACTATCCGTTTTGAGTGAATAATAAAAATTTTATCAATATACAAATATTAAAATTGCGTGATATAATTTTCATAATAAAAAGGAGGGATTATTGTGAAAATTCCAAGTAATTCTAAAGGAACAAAATTACTAGCAAGTTTATTAATCGGCTTTTGCACTATTAATTATTCGTTTATTTCCTTCGCTGAAACACCTAAAAGTAACTCAGCTAATACATCAAAACAAGCTAGTGACATTGATACTGGCATAGCAAATCTAAAGTATAATAATCAAGAGGTTTTAGCAGTAAATGGTGATAAAGTAGAGAGTTTTGTTCCGAAGGAAAGTATAAATTCAAATGGTAAATTTGTAGTAGTTGAACGTGAGAAAAAATCACTTACAACTTCACCAGTAGATATTTCGATTATTGATTCTGTGGCTAATCGTACTTATCCAGGAGCAGTACAACTTGCAAATAAAGCTTTTGCAGATAATCAACCTAGTTTATTAGTGGCTAAGAGAAAACCTTTGAATATTAGTATAGACTTACCTGGTATGAGAAAAGAAAATACAATAACTGTCCAAAATCCAACATATAGTAATGTGTCTGGAGCAGTAGATGATTTAGTATCTACTTGGAATGAAAAGTATTCAACAACACATACGTTACCTGCAAGAATGCAGTATACAGAATCTATGGTGTATAGTAAATCTCAAATAGCAAGTGCTCTTAATGTTAACGCTAAATATCTTGATAATGGGCTGAACATTGACTTTAATGCGATTGCAAATGGAGAGAAAAAAGTGATGGTTGCGGCATATAAGCAAATATTCTATACCGTAAGTGCAGAACTACCTAACAATCCATCCGACCTTTTTGATAATAGCGTTACTTTTCCAGAGTTAACTCGTAAAGGGGTAAGTAATACGGCTCCGCCTGTTATGGTGTCAAATGTAGCTTATGGTAGAACAGTTTATGTGAAATTAGAAACAACTTCTAAGAGCAAAGAT
>NZ_FNQA01000026.1:0-31172 GCF_900107445.1 Bacillus sp. 166amftsu
ATAACGATCTTCTACAGCTTGCAAACGATCTAACACATCATTCACCTCAACATCCTAGTATCTAATACAAATAGTATATGGTACTTAATCAAAAAAACGCAAATTATTATTTTAAAAGCGCAGGCGGCTCGCTCAGAATGGAAGGGGGATGGAGCTTCTGACGTAGAGGCGCCCTTTGCCTCATAGGAAGAAGCGAAACCACCGACCATTCTCGCCGCCGGAGCTAGATATATTTAAAAGCGTAGGCGGCTCACTCAGAATGGAAGGGGGATGGAGCTTCTGACGTAGAGGCGCCCTTTGCCTCATAGGAAGAAGCGAAACCACCGACCATTCTTGCCGCCGGAGCTAGATATATTTAAAAGTGAAGGCGGCTCGCTTAGCTCTGACACACAAAGAGCTTGCCCCAATCTTCATCTATTTTCGAAAAAAACCCGCCCTATGTAGCGAGTTTCACTTATCTTTGTTTTGTAGGTACCGCATGACAATGACGGCAACGCGGCTCATATGACTCTGAAGCTCCAACTAAAATAATTGGATCATCAAAAGAAGCTGGTTCATTATCAATCAAGCGCTGTGTACGACTTGCTGGAGATCCGCATACAGAACAAACTGCTTGCAGCTTCGTTACATATTCGGCAATCGCCATCAGCTGAGGAACTTGTCCAAATGGTAGACCACGGAAATCTTGGTCTAAACCGGCTACAATGACACGATAGCCACGATTTGCCAATATTTGCACCACTTCCACAATGTCCCCATCAAAGAACTGCACCTCATCAATTGCAATAACGTCCATTTCTTCTGTTATATGATTAAATATATCTTTTGAAGCTGAAACAGGAACTGCTCTTACCTTTAATCCATTATGTGAGACAACATCTTCTTCACTATAACGGTTATCAATACATGGTTTAAATACAATCGCCTGTTGCTTTGCAAATTGTGTACGACGTACGCGGCGGATGAGCTCTTCTGATTTCCCAGAAAACATACTTCCGCAAATCACTTCAATCCAACCGTTTTGATTTATTAAGTACATGGAGCTCTCCTTTCATCTACTTTTTATCCAAAGTAGGGTAAAGGTTTAATATTTTCGCAAAAAAAACAGACAAGCGAATAGATACACTTGCCTGTTTTATGTTTTTTATTACTTAAGACCGTATTTCTTATTGAAGCGGTCAACACGTCCGTCTGCAGTAGCAAACTTCTGACGTCCAGTGTAGAATGGGTGAGAATCAGAACTGATCTCAACTTTTAGTAATGGATAAGTGTTTCCATCTTCCCACTCAATTGTTTCGCTAGAACCTTTAGTAGATCCGCTTAAGAATTTGAAGCCTGTGTTTGTGTCCATGAATACAACTTTCTTGTAATCTGGATGGATTCCTGCTTTCATTCTTTTCATCTCCTTCCGCCCTGAATCATTTTCGAAACAGAGTTTTTCATCTTTAGCTGCAATCACAACTATATTGATGAAACACATATGATGAAATTATAACAAGGCTAACTTCATTTTGCAACTACCTGTTTTTGTCTTTTTAAAATAAAAGTGCAAGCGGCTCATCCAGCTCTGATTGGCTAAATTTCTCTCATAAAAAAGCATGGAAAAACTCGCTTAGTATAAAAATAAGCGAGTCATCACCGTTTCCCTTTACTTCGTTGTTACATATCTTTTTGAGTCCGCAACAATGTTTTGTAAAAATTCTTCATTTGTTTTCGTTTGACGCAACTTACGTAAGAAGCTCTCAACAAAGTCTGGTGTATCACGCATTGTTTTACGAATACCCCATAGCTTGTCTAGATGTTCTTTAGGAATTAATAGATCTTCTTTACGTGTACCAGAGCGGCGAATATCAATCGCCGGGAAGATACGACGTTCAGCTAACGAGCGATCTAAATGAAGTTCCATATTACCAGTTCCTTTAAATTCTTCGTAGATTACATCATCCATACGAGAACCTGTATCAACAAGTGCTGTTGCTAAAATCGTTAAGCTACCGCCCTCTTCGATGTTACGAGCTGCCCCGAAAAATCGTTTTGGTCGATGGAACGCAGCTGGGTCTATACCACCCGACAATGTACGTCCACTTGGCGGGATAACGAGGTTGTAAGCACGTGCTAAACGGGTAATACTATCCATTAAAATGATAACGTCTTTCTTATGTTCTACAAGACGCATCGCACGTTCTAATACAAGCTCAGCTACCTTAATATGATTTTCTGGCACTTCATCGAACGTAGAACTTACAACATCGCCTTTGACAGAACGTTCAATATCCGTTACTTCCTCTGGACGCTCATCAATTAAAAGCACAATCAGTTCCGCTTCCGGATGATTTGTTGTAACACTGTGAGCAATTTCTTTTAACAGTATCGTCTTACCAGCCTTAGGAGGCGCGACAATTAAACCACGTTGTCCAAATCCAACTGGTGCGATTAAATCCATAATGCGTGTTGATAATTTCTTTGTTTCTGTTTCCAATTTCATTTGACGATTTGGATATAACGGTGTTAATGCAGGGAAATGCACACGCTCTTTTGCTGATTCCGGATCATCACCATTTACCGCTTCAACTTGTAACAATCCAAAATAGCGTTCATTTTCTTTCGGAGGTCGTACTTTACCAGAAACTTTATCTCCATTACGCAAATCAAAACGACGAATTTGCGAAGCTGAAATATAGATATCTTCTGAGCTTGGAGAATAGTTGATCGGACGTAAAAATCCGAATCCTTCTGATTGAATAATTTCTAGTACACCTTCCATGAAAAAGAAACCTTCTTTTTCTGCGCGAGCTTTTAATATAGCAAAAATTAACTCTTTCTTTGTTAATTTGCTGTAATACGAAATCTTAAATTCTTTCGCAAGCTCATATAATTCTTTTAACTTCATGTTTTCTAATGCTGCAATTGACAAATTCATTCAGACACCACACTTTAATATTATTCTCTTTTCACATGGGTAAAGGGAAAAAATACGGAAGGCAAATACATAATAATGAAAGGCAATAAGTTCAAGTAGGATAATATCCACTATTGTAACCCTTTTATCTAGTTTTAATCAATACGTTGTAACACAAATACAAGAAGCGAAGACAAGAAAAGTTGTCTCCGCTTTTTATATCGCTTCTGTTTTTTTCTTTACACCATTTGGATGAGGGCAAAATCAAAGCTGATTGAGCCGTTTCCACTTTTTATTTATCCAGTTCCAACGGCTAGCTCTTCGTGTCTAAAAACCTTCCCCACTAAAGGAAAAAAGCGCCTTTTGTGCGAAAGAACCTTAGCCAATCAGAACTGAACGAGCCATTTTCACTTTTTATTTAATCCAGCTCCGGCAGCTAGAATGGTCGGTGGCTTCGCGTCTTCCTACGAGGCAAAATACGCCTCTTCGTCAGAAGCTCCATCCCCCTTCCATTCTGATCAAGCTGCTTCCGCTTTTTATTTAATAACCAAATTCGGTTTTTTATTTAAGCTGTGACGTCCGTCAACAAAGCGAACTGTCCCAGATTTTGCACGCATAACAAGGGATTCTGTTGTACCAACGCTACCTTTAAATTGAACGCCGCGTAGTAATTCTCCATCTGTTACACCTGTTGCTGCAAAGATTGCATCGTCACCTTTTACTAAGTCCTCCATACGAAGAATACGATTAGTATCTTCAATACCCATCTTTTTGCAACGAGCTAATTCTGCTTCGTTTTGAGGGAGAAGTTTCCCGTGAATTTCTCCACCTAAACATTTTAATGCAACTGCTGCAAGAACGCCTTCAGGTGCACCACCAGAACCGAATAAAATATCAACACCTGTACGATCAAATGCTGTATTAATCGCTCCTGCTACATCGCCATCATTAATCAATTTAATACGAGCGCCAGCTTTACGAATTTCTTCAATAATCGCTTGGTGACGTGGTCGGTTTAGCACTGTTGCAACAACATCTTCAATATCTTTATTTTTTGCTTTTGCAACGGCACGTAAGTTATCAATAATAGGTGCATCAATATCAACTGCACCTACCGCTTCTGGCCCAACCGCGATTTTATCCATGTACATGTCAGGAGCATGTAACAAATTACCGTGATCCGCAATCGCAATAACAGCAAGTGCATTCCAGCCTCCAGCTGCTACAATATTTGTTCCTTCTAACGGATCAACCGCTACATCAACACGTGGACCGTATCCTGTACCTAATTTTTCCCCGATGTACAGCATTGGCGCTTCATCCATTTCTCCCTCACCAATTACAACTGTACCTTTCATCGGAATTGTATCGAATACATCACGCATTGCAGATGTTGCTGCACCGTCTGCTTCATCTTTTTTGCCGCGTCCCATCCAACGCGCTGATGATAATGCTGCAGCCTCTGTTACACGTACTAACTCCATAGATAAACTTCTTTCCACAATAATCCCTCTCCTTTAAGTCTTAATATTTATGCCGTATTTTGTGAACTGTTTCTTTCTATGAAAACTCCCCCACTTAACTCCTTTGGATCTTAAAGTAGGGGTTTCTCGTGCATCTTAACAGATCATTAACACGAGTGGAGTTGACATAGTTGCCTAATGGCTCAACCCCTCTATTCCATTAGCAAATACCTTTGGAACTACTTTTTTTGTACACAGCGTTCAAGAATGCAGTTACTAACAATGCTACTCTATCCCCAGACCTATTCCTTAAGGATAGAGTTCTCTTTCTTGTTTTTTCATAAAGAGCAACTTCCGTCAGCAGCGATTTTCGTTCCCCACTAACGAAAGCGCCACCACTTTGCCTTTATTCTCCAATAACAGTACATTGCTAGTAATCATTGCAATTTATGCATTTTTCATTTCTTCAATCTCTTGCTGCGTCATTTGTTCTCGCCAAATGTTTGCACCAAGACCTTTAAGCTTGTCTACTATATTTTCATAACCTCGGTCAATATGCTCAAGCCCTGTCACTTCTGTAATACCATCAGCCATTAATCCTGCAATTACAAGTGCAGCACCTGCTCGTAAGTCGCTCGCTTTTACCTTTGCTCCTTGTAACGAGACAGGCCCAGTCACAATAGCAGAACGGCCTTCTACCTTAATTTGTGCATTCATTCGGCGCAATTCATCGATATGTTTGAAACGAGCGCCATAAATCGTATCCGTTACAACTCCCGTACCATGCGCCTTTGTTAAAAGAGTTGTAAAAGGTTGTTGCAAATCTGTCGGAAATCCTGGATACACAAGTGTTTTTATATCAACTATTCGGAGTTTACGATTCCCATTTACCGTAATTTGATCATCGTTCGTCTCGACTTGTACACCAGCTTCTCGTAATTTTGCGGTGATTGACTCTAAATGTTGCGGGATTACATTATCAACTGTTACTTCTCCACCAGATGCCGCTCCTAAAATCATGTACGTACCTGCTTCAATTCGGTCTGGAATAATAGAATGATGACAACCGTGAAGAGAATTCACACCATCAATGCGAATTACATCTGTACCAGCACCTTTAATTCGTGCTCCCATACTTGTTAGTAATGTCGCTACATCAATAATTTCTGGTTCTTTCGCAGCATTTTCAATCACTGTTCTACCTTTTGCACGCACAGCTGCTAGCATAATGTTAATTGTTGCTCCTACACTCACAACATCTAAATAAATACGAGCTCCTCGTAATTCATCCGCTCTTAAATAGATTGCACCTTGCTCATTTGTCACATGTGCACCTAATGCCTCAAATCCTTTAATGTGCTGATCGATTGGCCTTGGTCCTAAGTGACATCCACCAGGAAGCCCAATTACAGCTTTTTTAAAGCGGCCAAGCATAGCGCCCATCAAGTAATAAGAAGCACGTAATCTTTTTACCTTCCCATTTGGCAAAGGCATAGCAACCATTTTGGAAGGATCAATTGTCATCTCTTCCTCCTGATTGTATGTTACAACTCCTCCAATTTCCTCTAGTAGATCTCCTAACATCTTCACATCTGAAATATTAGGTACACCACCGATGGTCACTGGAGTATCAGCTAGAATGGTCGCTGGAATTAGAGCAACAGCACTATTTTTTGCACCGCTCACGCGAATTGATCCATTTAAAGGTCGTCCACCTTCAATCAGCAACTTTTCCATGTTGAGCTCCCTTCTTGTGAATGTATTTACTTTCAGCTCCCCTTTCAAAGAAAACAGAAAGCCTTGCCTTAAGAATCTCATTCGTTCAACAAACTATCAATAAAATATTCTCTAGTCTAAACTTAACAAGCAGTAAGGCCTCACCAAAAAAATAATGATATTTTAAGTGAGTAGATGAAGACTAACTGCCTGTCAAGATTTGTTCATCACTTACTTTAGATACGTTATTACATTTATTAATAGGACTATGCACATTCTGTTCCACTTTTATCTTTAATAGAAGTAGAAAACTCCTTTAGTATATAAGAAATGTAGAAATTTAATTAATCTTAAGACTTGTTCACGCTTTCATTATACAACGAAAGGAAACCGTCTAAAAGACTAGACGGTTTCCAAAACGGAATTTTATTCTTACGCTTTACCGTTAGAACCGAATTCACGAATTTTACCAACAACAGTTGCTTTGATAGCTTCGCGGCCAGGTCCGATAAATTTACGAGGATCGTAAACTTCTTGGTCTTTGTTTAATACTTCGCGAACAGCTTTTGTAAACTCGATTTGGTTCTCAGTGTTTACGTTGATTTTTGAAGTACCTAAAGAAATAGCTTTCACGATATCAGCAGTTGGGATACCAGTACCACCGTGAAGTACTAAAGGTACACCAGTGAAGTCGCGAACTTGTTCCATTTCTTTGAATCCTAAGTTAGGCTCACCTTTGTAAGGACCATGTACAGAACCTAAAGCTGGAGCTAGGCAGTCGATGCCAGTTGCTTCAACAAGGTGTTTACACTCTTCAGGATCAGCGTAGATAACGCCTTCAGCAATTACGTCGTCTTCTTGTCCGCCAACTGTACCAAGCTCAGCTTCTACAGATACGTTACGAGCGTGTGCGTATTCTACTACTTTTTTAGTAGTTTCTACGTTTTCTTCGAATGGATGGTGAGAAGCGTCGATCATTACAGATGTGAAACCTGCATCGATTGCTTCTTTACATTTTTCGAAGCTTGAACCATGGTCAAGGTGAATCGCTACAGGAACAGTGATGTTCATTTCTTCGATTAAAGCTTTAACCATAGCTACAACTGTTTTGAAACCAGTCATATGACGAGCTGCACCCTCAGATACACCTAGGATTACAGGAGATTTTTCTTCTTCTGCAGCAGCTAAAATAGCTTGAGTCCACTCTAAGTTGTTCATGTTGAATTGACCAACTGCGTATTTTCCTTCTAGTGCTTTGTTTAGCATTTCTTTCATGGAAACTAAAGGCATGGTGAATCCTCCTAAAAAACGTTTTTTGTATCCGATAAGTTCTTATCGCTGGTAGTATGACCAGAATAAGGTAAAATATGTATATCTACATACCGGACTTTTTTCTACACTCAATAGGATAACAACTTGTATCCAAAAACTCAACTGTATTCACCTGCTCATCAGCCCATGTAAACGCTTTTTTCCATTTTTTTTATAAAAAATTCATTTTTTAAGCCTGTACAGCAATTTCATTTCGTACTGCTTGACGAATTTCGTCAATATCAAACGGCTTAGCAAAGTGCATGAGAGCCCCTAGATCTTTCGCTTCCTGAATCATATCAAGCTCTCCGTAAGCAGTCATTAAAATAACTTTAATATCTTCATTAATTTCTTTTACATGTTTTAAAATCTCTATACCATCCATACCTGGAATTTTCATATCTAAAATAACTAAATCTGGATTATCCTTTTTCACGATATCTAAAGCTTGAAATCCATTTGCTGCTTGGAACGTTTGATAACCTTCTTTTTGGAACACTTCATGCAATAACACACGAATGCCGTATTGATCATCAACGATTAAAATTTTCCCTTCCATAATCCCCAACCTTTCTGTGTAAATACAAGATTAAAAGCTTCTTATATCCTATTCGATTATTTTCGCTACTGTTTACCAAATTCCTTCCTGTTCTTTCTTATTTTATCGTCTACTATTTTGTTATGCTACCCCTATTACTTCGCCTTTCTAAAAAAATAAGCTATAATGAAAGCCGCCTAACACAATCGAAAGGAGCAACATAATGTTAAAAATTTTTTCTACTCAATTGAGCGGCTATTTTACACGAATTTCTCAAACAGAAGAGATGAATATAGAAGATAGTGCCCGTCTACTTGCCCAAGCTTTAGTTGGCGATGGCATCGTTTATTTACACGGTACACAAGAAATGGAGGGCGTAGTTCTTGAAGCACTGCATGGCGCAGAATCACTCAAACAAGCAAAACGCTTAATAGAAAACGGTAACCAAGCAGACGTTACTTCCGCAGACCGCGTACTTCTTATCAGTCGTTTTTCAACAGATGAGGATATCATTTCATTGGCTAAAAAGTTACAAGAAGAGGGTCATTCTATTGTTGGTATTTCAGCTATTCAAAATGGCGATGTCTCACTAGAACAATTTACAGATGTACATATTGATACAAAATTACTAAAAGGTTTGATTCCCGATGATGAAGGCAACCGTTACGGTTTCCCTAGTTTAATCTTATCCCTCTTTGCTTATCACGGTTTAAAATTTACAATTGATGAAATGATAAACGAATATGAGTAAAGGAAAAAGGCGTCCAAATTTGGACGCCTTTTTTATTACTTGCTTTCTTTATTCGTAATAGAAGCTTTTACGAAATCACGGAACAACGATTGTGGACGGTTTGGACGAGATACAAGTTCTGGATGGAACTGTGCTGCCACGAACCAAGGATGATCTTGTAATTCAATGATTTCTACTAAACGACCGTCTGGGCTTGTACCAGAGAAAATGAATCCAGCTCCTTCCATGTCTTTACGGAATTCGTTGTTGAACTCATAACGATGACGATGACGCTCATATACAACCGGTTCGTTATACGCATTGTAAGCATTTGTTTCTGGAGTAAGCTTACATGGGTATAGACCAAGACGAAGTGTACCACCTAAGTCTTCTACATCTTTTTGTTCTGGTAATAAGTCGATAATTGCATAAGGTGTGTCAGGGTTAATTTCAGAAGAGTTAGCTCCTTCTAATCCTAATACGTTACGTGCAAATTCGATTGATGCAAGTTGCATTCCTAAGCAAATTCCTAAGAATGGAACTTTATTTTCACGTGCATATTGAATTGCAGCGATTTTCCCTTCTACACCGCGGTCGCCGAAGCCACCTGGTACAAGGATACCGTCTGTATCGCCAACTAATTCTTTTACGTTTTCTGCTGTTACGTGCTCAGCGTTTACCCATTTCACTTCTACATCTGTATCAAATGAATAACCTGCATGGCGAAGTGCTTCTACAACAGAAATGTATGCATCTTGAAGCTCTACATATTTACCAACAAGAGCGATTTTTGTTTTCTTAGATAGGTTGCGTACTTTTTCAACTAATGCAGTCCATTCTGTCATATCTGCAGCTGGGTTGTCTAATTTTAAGTGATCGCAAACGATTTGGTCCATATTTTGCTCTTGAAGAGATAATGGAACTGCATATAATGTATCTGCATCGCGCGCTTCAATAACTGCTTTTGTATCAATGTCACAGAATAATGCTAGCTTGTCTTTCATATCTTGAGAAACAGGCATTTCTGTACGAACAACGATAATGTTTGGCTGAATGCCTAAGCTACGAAGTTCTTTAACGCTATGTTGCGTTGGCTTTGTTTTCATTTCACCCGCTGCTTTTAAGTACGGGATTAGTGTACAGTGAATGTACATTACGTTGTCACGGCCAATATCGCTCTTAATTTGGCGAATTGCTTCTAGGAATGGTAGAGACTCGATATCACCAACCGTTCCCCCGATTTCCGTAATAACAACGTCCGCATTTGTTTCGCGGCCTGAACGATATACACGCTCTTTAATTTCATTTGTAATGTGAGGAATAACTTGAACTGTTCCTCCTAGATATTCACCGCGACGCTCTTTTTGAAGAACTGAAGAGTAAATTTTACCTGTTGTTACGTTGCTGTATTTGTTTAAATTAATGTCGATGAAACGCTCATAGTGACCAAGGTCTAAATCTGTTTCTGCGCCATCATCTGTTACGAATACCTCACCGTGTTGGTATGGGCTCATTGTCCCCGGGTCTACGTTAATGTATGGGTCAAACTTTTGAATTGTTACGTTTAAACCACGATTTTTTAAAAGTCTTCCAAGGGATGCTGCTGTAATTCCTTTTCCTAAAGAAGATACTACACCGCCTGTTACAAAAATATACTTAGTCATGAAAGTACTCCCTTCTACTTTGTTGTTATATAATCACCGTTGCAAAGCGCAACGTATGTAGATAACACTGTATCTATCTTATTGTTAGACTCTTTTTATTTTCTAAACAAAAAACAAAAAAGAAAATTGCTCCCCTCATTACAAAAAGTAATAAGTAGGGAGCAATTTTCTTTTATATTTACACTTAAAAAGTATTATCGTCCTGTTTTAAAGAGCCCAAAAATGATTCTACATGGACGATAATGAAAAGTCAAGAACTACAGTTCTTCCTCTTCCTCTTCTTCTGTTTCATCGTACTCGAGTTCTTCGTCAGCGAATTCTTCATCTTCTTCATCTTCTAAGTCATCAAGATCATCGTCTTCATCAAGAACCTTGTCCAAATCTTCTACATCATCATCGTCTTCGTTTTCATCATCGAAGTCTTCTTCACTGAAGTCTTCGTCTTCTTCAACGTAGTCATCAAAGTCATCTTCTTCAACCTTGCGCTTTTTCTTAGGTTTTGGTTGAGGTAGAATTTCCTCATCGATTTGCTCGTATGGGTACCAGCTACGTAGTCCCCAACGGTTTTCTCCTAAATTGATGAAACGTCCATCAATATTTAAATCTGTATAAAATTGTGCGATCTTCGCAGCAACTTGTTCTTGAGATAGTCCCAGCACTTGAGCAATTTCTTGAACCAAATCATGGAATGACGTTGCCTGTCTTTTATCCTCTAAAACACTATGTACAACCTCAATCATGGAAAATTCTTTTAGCTCTTCTGGTGAATATTGCTTAAAATCCACTTATGCGGCACTTCCTTTCTTAAAATATAATCCTATATATAACGGCCTGTTTAAAAAAATCCATACTATTCATTATAAACAAAACTCCAACAAATATGCTACAAAAAAAATGGGAAACTTTTATAAGGAGTCATTAAAAGTGATTATAGGCCATTATTTACGAGATTAAGCTGTAAGAACGATATAAATCCATTGTGATTTTCAAGCATATAAATTGCGGCTATAAATACAAAAGTGGATTTCCTCTCATTTTCCTCTCCTGATTTCACCCAGCATGGGGCTAAAAAAGGCTCTGACCGCTTCTATGCATGGCCGGATGCTCTCTCCCGCCTAAATAAAGAGAGTTTTATATTTATATAACCTTCTATTTCGGAAGCATATGCGCTCCATGTAAAACATACCTAATCTGCATTTCTGTATATTCCTCTAGCGTATAAAGCTTTTGTAACGCCCAACGTCTAAATCCCCACATTTGTCCTTGAATGAAAATATTATGAGCGAGCAGCTGTATTTCCTTTTTTGTTAATGTAAATGTGCCGTTTCTCGTGCACTGTTCTAAAATATTTTCAAACATCCCCACCATTTGGAACTCTTTTTCTAACACGTATGGAAGAGACTCTTTCGGTAAAAAACGAACTTCTTGATACATAATTAATACTTCTTCTTGTAACTCATCCATCACTTTAAAATAATTCGTAATTGCTATTCTTAAACTTTCAATACTTCCTTTTTCTGTGCACACTACTTTTTCTAATCTTTCTTTTACATGTTCGTAAATACTATCACATACTAGATATAAGACATCATCTTTCGTACGAATATATTCATAAAGTGTCCCAATACTAAACCCCGCCGCTTTTGCAATCTCCCTCGTTGTTGTACGCGGAAATCCTTTTTGTTTAAAAAGCTGCACAGCTCCTTTGATCATCTGTTCACGCCTTAGCGCAACCAGCTTCTCATCCTTTACAGATGCATGTACATTGTGCTTAACCATCCCCTTCACCTCTCTCTATTATTTGGAAGGAAAAAGCGTAGGAAGCCCCCCTACGCTCTTTCTCTTATTTCGTTAACATACGAGAAATCACAAGTCTTTGAATTTCTTGTGTTCCCTCATAAATTTGCGTAATCTTCGCATCGCGCATAAAACGTTCCACTGGATAATCTTTCGTATATCCATATCCACCAAATACTTGCACTGCTTCAGTCGTTACTTTCATCGCCGTATCGCCAGCAAATACTTTCGACATCGCCGATTCTTTTCCGTATGGAAGTCCTTCTGATTCTAGCCAAGCAGCTTGATATGTTAATAGGCGCGCTGCTTCTACATTTGTCGCCATATCCGCTAATTTAAAACCGATTCCTTGTTGCGCGGCGATTGGCTTCCCAAATTGGTGCCTTTCTCTCGCATAATCCACAGAAGCATCTAAAGCGCCTTGCGCGATACCAACG
Source organism: Bacillus sp. 166amftsu (assembly GCF_900107445.1). Taxonomy (NCBI): domain Bacteria; kingdom Bacillati; phylum Bacillota; class Bacilli; order Caryophanales; family Bacillaceae; genus Bacillus; species Bacillus sp. 166amftsu. The sequence goes on from NZ_FNQA01000026.1 coordinate 12,556, forward strand.
GCCTGTGCAGCAATCCCATTACGTCCGCCGTCCAGCGTCTGCATTGCAATTTTAAACCCTTGTCCTTCTTCGCCAAGTAAGTTCTCAGCAGGGATACGGCAGTCTTCAAACATGATTTCTGTTGTTGGTGAAGAGCGAATCCCAAGCTTGCTCTCTTTCTTACCAACTGAAAATCCTGGTGCATCACTTTCTACAATGAATGCACTTGTGCCGCGCTGTTTCGATTCTGGATCAGTTAATGCAAAGACAACGTAAATATCAGCGATTCCCCCATTTGTAATAAAAATTTTGGACCCATTTAAAATGTAATGATCACCATCGCGCTTTGCCGTCGTTCTCATCCCGCCTGCATCTGAACCAGAACCTGGCTCTGTTAAACCGTATGCGCCAATTTTCTTTCCTTCTGCCATCGGACGTAAAAACTTTTGTTTTTGCTCTTCTGTTCCAAATTTAAAAATAGGCCATCCAGCAAGCGAAGTATGAGCAGATAACGTTACACCTGTCGAAGCGCAAACACGTGATAACTCTTCTACCGCGATCACGTACGCTAAGTAATCGCTTCCAATCCCGCCGTATTCTTCAGGCCATGGAATTCCTGTTAAACCAAGTTCTGCCATTTGGTCAAATAAAGCACGGTCAAATCGTTCTTCTTCGTCGCGCTCAGCAGCTGTTGGGGCCACTTCATTTCTCGCAAAGTCCCGAACCATTTTTCTTATCATTTCGTGTTCTTCTGATAATTTAAAATGCATGTTTCTTCCTCCCCGCTCTCTTCTCTCTATAGTGCACGGCTAATAACAAGCCTTTGTATTTCACTCGTTCCTTCGTAAATTTCACAAATTTTTGCATCACGGAAAAATCGCTCAACTGGATAATCTTTCGTATAACCGTAACCACCAAATACTTGCACCGCTTCAATTGCGACATCCACCGCTGTTTTCGAAGCAAATAACTTTGCAATAGATGCTTCTTTCCCGCACGGAAGTCCTTGCGCTCTGAGCGATGCTGCCCTATACACAAGTAGCCTCGCTGCTTCTACGCTCGTAGCCATATCTGCTAGTTTAAAGCCAAGTCCTTGCTGCGCGGCAATCGGCTTCCCAAATTGCTGACGTTCCTTCGCATAATCCACTGCACATGTTAGCGCTGCCTCAGCGATTCCAAGTGCCTGTGCCCCGATACCAATGCGGCCAACATCTAAATTTGCCATCGCTACTTTAAAGCCTTGTCCTTCTTCACCAAGTAAGTTCTCTGCTGGCACCTTCATATCTTCAAATGTTAATTGCACGGTACGAGAACCAAGCAGTCCCATCTTATGCTCGTCTTTGCCAACGATTAAGCCTGGTGTATCTTTTTCTACAATAAACGCCGAAATCCCGCTTTTTCCTGCACCTGGATTTGTAGAAGAAAATACGATATATGTATTTGCCTCGCCGCCGTTTGTAATAAATACTTTCGATCCGTTAATGATATAGTGGTCACCCTGTTTTATGGCCCTTGATTTTAAGCTACCTGCATCTGAACCCGCATTCGGCTCCGTTAAAGCAAATGCACCTAAATATTCACCTGTCGCCAGTTTAGAAACATATTTCTGTTTCTGTTCCTCTGTTCCAAAATATAAAATTGGGTTTGTTCCAACCGATGTATGTACCGCTAAAATAACACCAATCGTCGCGCTCACTTTTGATATTTCCTCAATCGCTAAAATGTAAGAAATGAAATCCATTTCCGCGCCACCATATTTTGCCGGCGCTGGAATCCCCATAAGTCCAAGTTCCCCCATTTTCGTCAAAATTTCTCTAGGGAACACCCCTTGTTCCATACTTGGAACAAAGGGGGCAATTTCCTTTTGCGCAAAATCCCGAACCATTTTCCTCATCATCTGCTGCTCTTCCGTAAAATAAAAATTCATACGCCCCGCCTCCATTTGCTATATATCCTCTTTCACCTTCCTGGTAAGACCACTACTTTGTAAAAAAGAGGGAGATCTACCTTATCTTGCTTACTCGTATACGTAGAAACCGCGTCCTGTTTTTCTTCCTAACCACCCTGCATTTACATACTTACGTAATAATGGACATGGGCGATACTTACTATCTCCTAGTCCTTCATGCAGAACTTCCATAATGTATAAACACGTATCTAAGCCGATAAAATCCGCTAACGTCAGTGGTCCCATAGGGTGATTCATACCAAGCTTCATTACTTCATCAATCGCTTCTTTTGTCGCTACACCTTCATATAGCGTATAAATCGCTTCATTGATCATCGGTAATAAAATACGGTTAGAAACAAATCCAGGGAAGTCATTTACTTCAACAGGTACTTTTCCGATTTTCTTTGTAATGTCTTCGATTGTTTCGTATACCGCATCGTCTGTTGCAAGCCCGCGGATAATTTCAACAAGCTTCATCACTGGAACTGGATTCATAAAGTGCATACCGATTACTTTCTCTGGGCGGTTTGTTACCGCTGCGATTTCGGTAATTGGTAAGGAAGATGTATTTGTTGCCAAAATTGTATGTTCTGGTGCAATTTCATCTAAATTCGCGAAAATTTTCTTTTTAATATCCATTTTCTCAACGGCTGCCTCAATGACAAGATCCGCTTCTTTTACACAATCCAATTCAAGCGTCGCAGTAAGACGATTTAAAGTTGCTTCCTTTGACTCTTCATCCATGCGTCCTTTTTCTACTTGGCGTGCTAAGTTTTTTGTAATAATGGATAATCCCCGATCTAATTGGTCTTGCTTCAAATCTTGCATATACACATCATATCCTGCCATCGCACACACCTGTGCAATACCTGAACCCATTTGCCCCGCACCGATTACCACAATTTTTTGTACACTCATTTTTTCTCCCCCTTTTTATTAATGAACCTCAATCATAATCGCGTCGCCTTGACCGCCACCGCTGCAAATCGATGCAATTCCAATTCCACCGCCGCGCTGCTTCAGCGCATGAATAAGCGTTACAATAATCCGTGCTCCGCTTGCTCCAATTGGATGACCCATCGCAACCGCGCCGCCATTTACGTTAATTTTCTCCGGATCAATTCCTGCAATATTTGCACTCGCAATTGAAACTGCTGCAAAGGCTTCGTTAATCTCAAATAAGTCAATCTCATCCACAGTCTTACCTGTTTGTTTCAAAAGTTCGTTAATCGCATAACCTGGCGTTCTTGGGAAATCCTTCGCTTCTACTGCAATGGCTGTATGCGCTAAAATTGTCGCTAACGGTTTTCTTCCTTCTTGCTGCGCTCTGTCTTCGCTCATTAATACAAGCGCTGCCCCGCCGTCATTTAATCCAGGTGCATTCCCAGCTGTTACTGTTGCTGCCGGATCAAATACAGGTTTTAATTTTGCTAACTTTTCAATTGTTGTATCCTCACGTGGCGCTTCATCTTTTGTAACAACAATCGGATCTCCTTTGCGCTGCGGTACTGAAACAGGAACGATTTCTTCTTCAAATCTTCCTTCTTTTTGCGCAGCAACTGCGCGCTGATGACTACGGTACGCCCATTCATCTTGCGCTTCGCGAGAGATTCCATCCTCCTTCGCGACTTCCCCGCCATACACGCCCATATGTATACCAGAAAATGAACATGTTAAGCCATCTACTATATTTAAATCAGCAACTTGATTATGTCCCATCCGATATCCCCATCGGGCACCTTGTAGAATATAAGGACTATTGCTCATCGATTCCATTCCACCCGCTACAATAAGCGTTTGATCCCCAGTGCGAATAACTTGATCCGCTAATGTCACAGCACGTAGTCCCGATGCACAAACTTTATTCACTGTTTCTGTACGAGTTTCCCAAGGAAGTCCAGCTTCTCTTGCTGCCTGGCGCGAAGGAATTTGCCCCTGTCCGCCTTGAATCACCGCTCCAAATATAACTTCTTCAACATCATTTGCAGCAACATTCGCTCGTTCAAGCGCAGCTTTAATCGCAATTCCTCCAAGTTCCGTTGCTTTAACATCCTTTAAAGATCCCCCAAATTTTCCAACCGGTGTTCTTGCAGCACTTAAAATAACTGTTCTTACCACGTTTATTTCCCCCATTTCTTTTTTTCGGCGCTGAGCGCACGCTCGGTACTCCTACGCTGAGAAGAGGTGCAAATCTTGCACCTCTTTCTAAAGTTGTATAGATTCTTACGTACTACATAGCTTCTTTTTTAGGTCCAATTACAGAGCGTTCTAAAATTTCTGTTACATCAAGTGTCTGAACTTGCTCTTCTACTTCTTTTGCTTTCGTACCGTCACTAATCATCGTTAAGCAATACGGACATCCTGTACCAATAATTGACGGTTTCACAGCAAGCGCCTGCTCTGTACGGGCAACGTTAATGCGCGAACCTGTTGTTTCTTCCATCCACATAAGTCCGCCGCCTGCGCCGCAGCACATGCCAGTTTCACGATTACGCTCCATTTCAACAACTTTCACACCTGGAATTGCTTTTAAAATACTACGCGGTGCTTCATATACTTCGTTGTATCTTCCTAAATAACAGGAGTCATGATACGTAATCGTCTCTTCAATACGGTGAACCGGCTCTAGTCGCCCTTCTTTCACCCACTGCGCTAATAATTCTGTATGGTGATAGACTTCTGCTTGTAAGCCAAAGTCTGGATACTCATTTTTAAATGTGTTATAGGCATGCGGATCAATCGTAACAATTTTCTTCACACCTGCTTTTTCAAACTCTTCAATGTTCTTTGTAGCCATCTCTTGGAATACGAACTCATTTCCAAGGCGTCGTGGTGTATCTCCAGAGTTCTTTTCTTTGTTACCAAGAATCGCAAATGATATGCCTGCTTTATTCATCAGCTTCGCAAACGATATCGCAATTTTCTGACTGCGATTATCATACGATCCCATAGACCCAACCCAGAATAAATATTCAAATTCTTCGCCAGCTTTCGTTTTCTCTTTCACAGTCGGAACCGTTACTTCATCATCACCTTGTCGCCATGTTTCGCGCTCTTTACGATTCAGCCCCCACGGATTTCCTTGGCGTTCAATATTTGTCATTGCACGCTGCGCTTCCGCATCCATCTTTCCTTCTGTTAAAACAAGATAACGACGTAGATCAATAATTTTATCAACATGCTCATTCATAACAGGGCACTGGTCTTCGCAGTTACGGCACGTTGTACATGCCCAAATTTCTTCTTCTGTAATGACATCCCCGATTAAACTCGGATCATATGAAAGTGCCGTAGCAGCTGACTCCTGTTGTCCTTGACCAGCCGTCATCATCGCTAACTGATTTCCTTGAGTATTGTTAAATGCAACTGCCGGAACCCACGGTACCTTTGATGTCACCGCTGCCCCCTTATCAGTTAAATGATCGCGAAGCTTTAAAATTAAATCCATTGGCGACAGCATCTTGCCTGTCCCTGTTGCCGGGCACATACTCGTACAGCGTCCGCATTCTACACAAGCATATAAATCAATAAGTTGTGTCTGTCTAAAGTCTTCAATTTTTCCAACACCAAATGTTTCTTGTGTTTCATCTTCAAAATCAATTTTTTCAAGTTTTCCTGGATTAGAAAGACGGCTAAAAAATACATTGGCCGGTCCAGCAATTAAATGAGCGTGTTTTGATTGTGGTACATAAACTAAAAATGTTAACAAAATAAGTAGATGCACCCACCAAGAAAAATAGAACACCGAAATGGCTACGGTTTCATTTATTCCCGAAAAAACGTAAGCGATTCCAGAAGCAATTGGTTCGCTCCATGAAAGTTCCTCACCGTGCCATATAATGCCCATGCCGTTACCAAGTAGTACAGAAAGCATTAAGCCTCCAATAAAAATAAGAACAAGGCCCGATTTAAAATTACGTTTTAAACGAACAAGCTTTTCAACATATCTTCTATGAAAAGCCCAAAAAACTGCGATTAAAATCATAAGTGTGACAATTTCCTGGAAGAATGTAAATGCAGGGTATAGTGGTCCAAGTGGAAGATGTGATCCTGGTGCGAGTCCTTTCCAAATGAAGTCAATTGCTCCGAATTGGACAAGAATAAATCCGTAAAAAAACATAACGTGCATGATGCCGCTTTTTTTATCTTTCAGCAATTTTTTTTGGCCGAAAACGTTGACCTTCAGGAGATCCCATCGCTCTTTAAAGCGGCGGTCAAATTCTACTTTTTTTCCTAGTTGTATGTAGGCCATCCTCGTCCGTATAAGATATACAAACAAATATCCCGCATAAGCAATAACAGCAATGGCAGCCAGCCAATTAATGATCAGTAAACTATTCATTTTTATGCTACCCCTCTCTTTGTAAGCCTTCTTTCTTTTAGAATCTTCGAAAATAAATAATTTTCTGAATTATATCCTCTATCCTCATTATATAATGAGTGAGCATTCAGTCAACAGTTTTTTGTTATACAACACAATATTTTTTCATAAAGCTGTTTATTTAGGTGAAACTATAAAAATGAATTCGCAGGAGGTAATTTGATAATGGTCTTTTTATCTCTCTTACTAATAGGCTTAATCATATGGGTCTCACTCGACTTTTTGCTCGGAAGAACACATCATTTAAAAAAAGTAAAGCCCCGCCCTTTTCCTTTACGACGCGGCAATTTTAAATTGTATACATGGGGAACAAATTTATATAATGATTTATTTCTGGATATACAGGAGGCAAAACACCATATACATATTCTATTTTTCATTGTCAAAAATGATGAAATTAGTCACACCTTTTTACAACTTCTCACTGAAAAAGCAAAACAAGGGATAGAAGTACGTCTACTTCTCGATCGTATAGGAAGCCATCATTTATCAGATGAGGCGATTCGCTCAATGCGACAACACGGTGTATCTTTTTCATATTGTCATAAAATCAAGATCCCTTTTCTCTTTTTTTCTGCAAACCAAAGAAATCATAGAAAAATTACGATTATCGACGGGAAGATTGGCTATATTGGGGGATTCAACATCGGAGAAGAATATTTAGGGCGTGATCCAGAACTTGGCCTTTGGCGTGATTATCATTTACGCCTAACTGGAGAAGGCGTACAAGATTTACAAAAACAATTTTTGCACGATTGGCGCGATGATACAAATGAAGATTTACTAGAAGAAGTGGCACTTTTTCCCAAACAACTACCAGGTCCTATATTGCACCGCTTTATCCCAACAGACGGTGCTTATTTACAGGAAACATTTGTATCACTGATTGAAAGTGCAAAAGAAGAATTATACATTGGCACACCCTATTTTGTTCCGGGAAAAATAGTAATGAATGCATTATTACAAGCAAAGAAACGAGGTGTTCGCATTACAATTCTCGTTCCTAAAAAAGCAGACCACCCGCTCGTTCGCGAAGCTAAGCTACCATACTGCCGGAAATTGATGAAGGTAGGATGTAACATTTATGAATTTCAACAAGGTTTTTTTCATGCAAAAATTATTATGGTAGATAATCATATTTGTGATATCGGAACAGCTAATTTTGATATGAGAAGCTTATATATTAATCATGAAATAAATTGTCTCCTGTATGACTCAGCTTTTATACAAGAAATTAAGGTTCAAATTAGCAAAGATATCGAAGGGTCTACATTGCTTACTTGGAAAGATGTCGCTTCTCTTTCCCTTGTTGATAAAGGAAAAGAATGGATTGGAACGTTACTAGCATTTTTCTTATGAAATGAAACTTTTAATAATTAACGGGGGTAGGGCAGATGATTATGCGCTTTGGGTATGTCTCACATGCAATGGCTTTGTGGGACTGTTCCCCTGCTAAAACAATGACATTTACAACGTGGAAAAAGCTTGGCAAACAGGAACGAGAAGAAAAATTATATAACATTACAATGCAAAACCTTATGCATACATTACGTATCCTGCATTATAATATCGCACATGAAATTCCATTATACCGATTATCATCTTCTATCGTCCCACTCGCCACCCACCCTGAAGTTGATTTTAATTATATCGATACATTTACACCATTTTGGCGTAAGATGGGGGAATTAATTCGAGAGTATAACTTACGAGTCAGCTTTCATCCAAATCAGTTCACATTATTTACAAGTGAAAAACCTCATGTTACAGACAATGCGGTTTTAGATATGATGTATCACTATAACGTATTAGATGCAATGGGACTCGCAGACTCTTCCTACATTAACATTCATATTGGAGGTGCATACGGCAACAAAGAGAAAGCTTTACTGCGCTTTCATGAAAACTTAAAAAAGCTCCCTTTCCATATCAAACAGCAAATGACACTTGAAAATGATGATAAAACCTATACAGCCTCTGAAACATTGGCCGTTTGTAAGCAAGAAAGAATCCCTTTTGTATTTGATTATCATCATCACATGGCAAATCTTTGTGATGAACCGTTAGAGACACTACTACCAGCTATTTTCGAAACATGGAATCATACAAATACCATTCCTAAGATCCACATTTCTTCACCAAAATCAGAGAAGGAATTCAGATCCCACGCTAATTATATTGATACTGCATTTATAAATCCCTTTTTACATATTGCCAATGCAGTAAATCAAGATTTTGACATTATGATTGAGAGTAAACAAAAAGATTTAGCACTTTTTCAGCTAGTAGATGAACTTGCTTCTATAAGAGGAATGAAACGAATAAGCAGCGCAACGTTACAATGGTAATTGTAACGTTTTTTCACGATTTTCTTCGGTGTGGTTGCTGATGTTTTTGAATCCGAGGAATAACAGCTATTCTCACATATTTAAACCTTTAACTACATGCAAAAGTTTTTAATTAGCGAACTCGTTATCCCCAGTAAAAAAGAACCCACAAATGGGTTCTTTCTTTTTATCTTAATGTTCAAATGGTAAATCTGAAGCTAATTGTACTTGTTCCTGTTGATTTGTTAATGCGTGATCCTGACTTACTCCGAACGCCACACCAGCTAACATTGCTACCGCCATTAAACTGCATGCAAGAAACTTTTTCATCATTTATCACCCTATGTTCTATTTTCTTTAAATATATCATGAAATAATTTCTTGAAAAAATGCAATTATGCATATTCTCATATAATTTCATTAGTTAATAGTTTAACGTTAATTAAAGGGAGAACACTATCCGTTCGTTCCCTCCGAATAGGTCCTTTTTTTTAACAGTGTTTCTTTATAAGAATGTAAATCTAGTAAATCAAAAAATAATAAAGCCTTTTCATAAACACATGCAATTTCACTTAACGGATAAGTTAATTTCTCTAAACACTCTCCCTTTTGATAGTACAGTTGTCCAAGAAGCTTCATACTTCCTATACAGCGCGATGTTTCAATTGCCTTCTCTACCTGGTGAAGCGCTTTCTCATACTCATCGCTTAAATATAAGGCTTTTGCATAGTTATATCGAACCTTAACAATGAAATCCGGATCACTCTGTAACGACTCAAGCTGATTTAAAATATTTTGAAATAATGTAATAGCTTTTTCTAGATGATTATTTTCTGCATAAATACTAGCAATCGAATTTTCAATATACAAATTTTGAAACACATCCATCCCACCATATTGCTGATGAATGATATTTTTCAACTCTGAAATACAGTATTCAAAACTAACTTTCTTTAAAGCATAAGAGGATAAATGATAATACCATAGAAGAAATTGCTTAAATTCAGGATGACACTCTTCTTTCTTAAGTTCCTCTGAAACAATTTTATGAATTTCACCATACTGTTTCTTCTTACACAATATTTGAATTTGATCCTTAAACTGTTTCTTTCTTTCAAGATCAGAATAAATGAGAACTTCATAAAAGTGAATGATGGGAACTCTTAGCTTCGCTGCAATCCCTTGAAGTATATCCATACTTGGGTATACTGCTCCTGACTCAATCCTACTTACTTCTGATTGATGACATATATTATCAGACAACTGCTTTTGTGTTAAACCTCTTAACATTCTAATTTTCTTTATTTCAGCTCCTAGCTTTTCTGCGTGCATAATCGCTCACCATCCCATTACAGAAATCTAACTTTTAAAGTTGTCATACCACTACAATAATAGTTTTTCGACATTTTTTGATATGAAATATTGCATAATATGTACATAAAATCCCGCAAATTTTTCTTACAATTCATCTCATACAAATGTATTAGCGATAAATGATAAGTATTGTATTCCTTGTACTTTTGGCCTATTCTTTCCTTTATCCACTGAATTGATTGATACTAAAGGGGTTGCTAACAATGGAGTAATTACGGCTGTTAGTGGTAGAGTTGCCTAGATTTAAACATGGCAACCTAGTCTTACTATACCAAATTTTTTGTCGAAAAATGAAGTAAAATCCACAATATACATCCAATTCCATGCCTACGGACACACTCTTTTAACAACAGTAACTAAAAAAGAGAGTAATAGAAAAAGATGTTTACCACTATAACCGGTAAACATCTTTTTTTATATCCATCCCTTTTCTTCCGCAATCGTAATTGCTTCAATTCGGTTTTTCGCACTTAATTTTGTTAACACATCTGAAATATAGTTCCTCACAGTACCAGATGAAAGATACAATGTCTTCGCAATTTCATTTGCTGTTTTTCCCTCTTTTGCTAAGCGAAGCACATCTTTTTCACGATCTGATAACGGATTTTGTTCTTGCCATAGCCCAAACATTAATTCAGGAGAAATCTCTCGTTTCCCCTTCATCACATTACGAATCGCTGCCGCTAAATCTTCACTTGGACTATCCTTTAATAAATACCCATGAACCCCTGCTTTCATCGCTCTTTCAAAATAACCTGGGCGTGCAAATGTTGTTAAAATCATTATTCTACATGAAGATTTCTTCTTTTTCTGCAATTCTTCCGCAACATCCAACCCGCTCTGAATTGGCATTTCAATATCCATAATACTTACATCCGGCTGCAACTTTTCAATTAATTTTAAAGCTTCTTCACCGTTCTCTGCTTGCCCAACCACTTCAATGTCGTCTTCTAAATCAAGCAGAGCCCCGAGTGCCCCCCGAAGCATTCTTTGATCTTCAGCAAGAATAATTCGAATCATGCTCTCACCTCATCTTTTCCTGTTCTAATTACAATTGGAACTTTCACTATTAAAATCGTCCCTGGATGCAGCGCCTTTAGTTCAAGTCCTCCATCAATAAGTGCCAGACGTTCTTTCATACCTAAGATACCATTCCCATCATGACTCTGCTTTTGTAATCCCACTCCATTATCTTTCACCTGCAAAATCAGTTCTCCTTGCGTTTCAAATAAAGAAACCGTACATGCCGTCGCCTTACTATGCTTTACAACATTCGTTACTGCTTCTCGCAAACACATCCCTAAAATATTTTGTTCAAGCGGTGATAATGCACCGCTATTCGCTTTCTGCTTTACCTCTAGTGAAATATTAGCAGCTTGCAGAATCGCCTTTATTTGCTCAAGCTCCTCTTCAACTGTAATCATTCGCATATCAGAAATTAATTCCCTAAGCTGCTTTAAAGCTATGCGCGATGTTTGCGTTATCTCCTTTGCCTCAAGACTAGCACGCTCTGGATTTTTCACAATCAGCTTCTCAACAAGCTGACTTTTTAAAGTAATAAGAGATAACGTATGTCCTAGCGTATCGTGAAGGTCCCTTGCAATTCGCTGACGTTCTTCACGTTTTACTAAATCTTTAATTTGTTCATTGGCTTCGTTTAATTGCATTTTCAACATTTTTTTTTGATTAAAGTTACGCATACCAAATGGTGTAAGAAGCATTAAGATAAACATTGGAATCATATTGATTAAACTAGTCTTGGTTAACTGATCTATATTCACAAATAAAAAAGTACCGATCATTACTACTAAAAGGGCAAGTAATACTCGAAATGATTTTTTTGTTGGTGCAAATCCTATTGCACTGGCAGTGTAAAATCCAAAAAATATCATAAATGGATTATAAATTGTAGAGAATATGAATATAATTACAATTTGAACACATGCCCATAAAATAAATGTCTCTTTAACAAAATAAAGTTGACGGTATGCAATGACAAAAACCACTAGCATACCGATTCCAGCTAAAAGCCTCCAACCCGATTCTTGCGTTAAATTGTAAATCGGAAATAGTAGATACACAAACCACATATATGGGAAAAAACCCATATGTTTTGGAAAAAATTCAAACTGCTTTTTTTCTGTCATTTATACCGCTTCCTGTCTCTTTCTTATATATGTTGATATTACAACAAAGATAAGGAAATAACCTCCTAAAATCGCGATATTTTCCCATCCTATCGATTTACCATCAACAATATCCCAAGCACCGCTTCCAAAATGATATGTTGGTGTCCATTCCCCGATTGTTCTTAGTACCTTTGGAAAAACTTCGATCGGCATCCATAAACCACCTAACACCGCTAAACTCATATTTAAAATGTTAGCAAGCCCCGCAGCTGCATCTGCTTTCTTAATGGAACCAATAACCGTTCCTAGCGCTAAAAATGGTGTGACACCTAGTAATAACCACAGTCCAGCACCTATCCATTGTCCAACCGTTAACTCTACGTTATTAATTAGCATACCTGCAATAAAGATCACAAGTATTGAAAATGCATTTACCACTGTTTGAGAAATAATTTTAGCCGTTAAATATGCACCCTCTGGAAGTGGCGTGATTTTTAAAAGATGTGTCCACCCCTGCCCCTTTTCTTGTGAAAGTCTCACCCCGAAACTAAAAAGTGCTGTTCCTACAATACTGAAAGTAGCCATCGAAATTAAATAGTGTGCTTTCCAAGCATCTCCGTTTTGTGGTACTTGAATGACATTCGTAAAAATGTAATAGAACATCACTGGCATTAATAGTGAAAAAAAGATAAATAATTTATTGCGGAATGTACGTAAAATCTCTATTTTGCATTGCATCCATAATGCCTTCATGCGATTCCCTCCTTTTGATTTGCAACAAACTGTTCAAACGCCTCGTCAAGGCTTCCACGTTCAACAGAAACATCTGTAATAGGTAAGCTCTTTTGATAAATTGCCTGCAATGTAGCATCCGTATCATCCGTTGTGAGAATAACACGCTGTTCATGAAACTGTACTGCTTTAACATGCGGTAATTCTTTCAGCAAATCTGTAGGGATTTTTTCTTTTGCATAAAATGAAATGGTTTTTTGAGAAATCGTTGCCTTCATTTCCTCTGGAGTCCCATCCGCAATGATTTTTCCGTTTGCAAATAATAAAATGCGATCTGATAGTGCATCAGCTTCTTCTAGATAATGCGTTGTTAAAATAATCGTTTTCCCTTCACTTGCTAACCTTCGAATCGTTTCCCAGAAAGCCTTTCTAGATGTGATGTCCATGCCTACAGTCGGTTCATCTAAAAATAATAAATCGGGATTTCCAGCAAGTGCGAGCGCAAAATTCAAACGTCTTTTCTGACCACCTGATAACTTTTCACACCGCTGTTTTTTTTCTGATTCTAAGTTTGATAACTGAAGCAATGTATCTTTTGCAACTGGATTCGTATAGTAACTACGAAACAAATCAATTGCCTCACCAACTGATATACTGTCAATCACGCTCACCTCTTGCAGCATGGCACCAAAGCGATTGCGAACATCTCGATGCTTTGGACTTTTCCCAAATATAGAAACACTTCCTTCTGATGGATCCTTTAATCCAAGCATCATTGAAATCGTTGTTGTTTTCCCTGCACCATTTGGTCCAAGAAGCGCAACAATCTGCCCCTTCTCTACATGAAATGAAACATTATTTACAGCCTTTTTATGTTTAAATGTTTTTGAAACATTATTTACTTCAATAATCTTTTCCATCTCTCCACCTCCGTCATTCCTTATATTTACATTGTATAAATTGGAAGAGATGGAAAACAGTAAAATACGTCATGATATGAATATGACAATTGTCATAAAGTGAAAATTTCATAAGCAGGCAAGTTTATCTCTACAGATTATTAGCACTCACTAATTGGGTATTAACTGGCAGTTTACCTCTCACCTTCCTTCTCTGCTTTCTCCGAGTTTTGAGGTGGAAGTATTTTCAGGGGACTATCTCTATGAGATCACCTCCCCCTTCAAAGCGCTCCAAGAAGCATATGAGCCGTACGCCAGTAGCAGGACAAAAATAAACATGATACAATCGTGTAAGATATATATTCGAGGAAGGACAGTGGTTTTTTTTATGATCATTCGTAATGAGAAGGATTTAGAAGGTTTACGAAAAATTGGCCGTGTTGTTGCGCTTGCACGTGAAGAAATGAAAAAGCAAGCGAAGCCAGGTATGACAACGAAAGAACTTGATTTGATCGGCAAAAAAGTATTAGATGAGCACGGTGCCATTTCTGCGCCTGAAAAAGAATATGATTTTCCAGGTGTAACTTGTATTAGTGTAAATGAAGAAGTTGCCCACGGTATCCCAAAAGATCAAGTATTAAAAGAAGGCGACTTAGTAAACGTTGATGTGTCCGCGGCACTTGACGGTTATTATGCGGATACAGGTATTTCTTTTGTTCTTGGGCAAGATGAAGAAAAAGAAAAACTTTGCCAAGCTGCAGTAGACGCATTTTGGGCAGCAATGAAAAAAGTAAAAGCTGGTTCAAAACAAAACCAAATCGGTCGTGCAGTTTCTAACTTTGCCCATAAAAATGGCTATGCTGTTATCCAAAACTTAACAGGTCATGGTATCGGGCTTAGCTTACATGAGGCACCAAACCATATTTTAAGCTACTATGATCCAATGGATAACGCGCTTCTTAAAGATGGGCTTGTTATAGCTGTAGAGCCTTTCATTTCCATGAAAGCTGACCATATTATTGAACGCGGTGATGATGGCTGGACATTTGTAACACCAGATAAAAGCCTTGTTGCACAATGTGAACATACAGTTGTCGTAACACGTGGTGAGCCAATTATTTTAACTGAACTGTAAAGGATAAAAGGAATGCAAATAGCGTTCCTTTTCCTATACAAAAAAAAGAGAAATCAAACTGATTTCTCTTTTTTCATATGGATGCCTTACATCTACAGATGATCATCATGCAATGTGGAAACATGACAATTATCGTTTTCAAAAGGTTCTGGCATGAGAAAAAGAAACCCCACCATAGATTTCTTTTTCTCTTCTACATAATCTAAAATTTGGGTACACTAGACATGCAATTTAGGGGCTTTCAAAACAAGAAAGCGAACCTTTGTCTAAAATGATAGCATATACATTCTCTCTAAAAATATGCAAATATGCATATGAAACTATTCTATATAAATCTATTTCAATTTTTCGACATCTAATTGAAAAAGCGACGTGCAATTCTTTTCTCTCTGTTTTCATTTGGCTTTACTTTTATTTCTCAACCTAAATTGATTGAAGATACAAAAAACAAGAGATAAAATAAAGTCGTTATCCGTCTTCTTTTGTCATTCATATAGAATAGAAGAATAGGAGAGGAATATATGAAGAGAACATTGAAACAAAAAATAGTAAGCTCTTTGCTTGCTGCAACACTCGCTGTCAGCCTAGCTCCAATTGGACAAGCAAAAGCTGATTCCCCAACAGAAACTATCAAAACTCCATCTATTACAGGACAAGTTGATGCTAACCGCGCAATCGAACACATCCGTTTTTTATCAAAAACAATTGGCCCGCGCCCTGGTGGTACACAATCAGAAAAATGGGCTTCTCGCTATGTTGGGCTGAAATTACAGTCAATGGGATATGAAGTAGAATATCAACCATTTTCTGTACCAGATCAATATGTCGGATTTATTGATTCTCCTTTATCTCGTTCAAAAAATTGGCAAGCAGGGGCTGCCCCGAATGCTTTAATTTCTACTGAGGCTGTTACCGCTCCCCTCATTTTTGTACCAAATGGGACAAACCTAGACGAAATTCCAAATGAGGTAAACGGGAAAATTGTCTTATTTGAAAGAGGTGCCACAGTAGCAGACTACAACAAACAAGTAGAAAATGCCGTTGCAAAAGGTGCAAAGGGGGTCCTCTTATATAGTTTAATTAGCGGCCGTGGTAACTATGGACAAACTTTCAATCCAAGATTAACGAAAAAACAGTCAATCCCTGTATTCGGTCTTGCATATGCACAAGGTAATGCCTTCAAAGAGGAATTAACGAAAAAAGGGAGTGAAATCCTTTCTTTAAAAGCACGACATGAATCAAACCTACAATCTCTAAATGTTATCGCGAAAAAGAAACCAAAGAACAGCACTGGAAATGAAAAAGCTGTTATCGTAAGTTCCCATTATGACAGTGTTGCTGGAGCACCAGGAGCAAATGACAATGCCTCTGGAACCGGCTTAGTATTAGAATTAGCTCGCGCATTTCAAAATGTAGAAACTGACAAGGAAATCCGTTTTATTGCTTTTGGATCAGAAGAAATGGGACTAATTGGATCTGAACATTACGTTGACAACTTATCACAAACAGAACGCGGTCGCATTTTAGGTGTATTCAATGCTGATATGGTCGCAACAAACTATGAGAAAGCAAAAAATTTATATGCAATGACTCTAGATGGATCTACGAATCTTGTAACGGATGCTGCACTAAATGCTGGTAAACAATTAAATAATGACCTTGTTCTTCAAGGAAAATTCGGTTCTAGTGACCATGTACCGTTTGCTTATGCTGGCATCCCTGCAGCTCTGTTCATTTGGATGGGAGTAGATAGCTGGGACCCGCTTATCTATCATATTGAAAAGGTATACCATACACCGCAAGATAACGTTCTAGAAAACATTTCACCTAAGCGTATGAAAATCGCTTTAGATGTCATTGGTACTGGTGTTTATGATGTTCTTCAAAAAACAGCTATACAAACAGGGCAGAAAGCTGCTTAATTATCATCAAAGCCACCATTTAGAACTGGTGGCCTTTTTATATTGAAATAAATATGCATAAATACATCTCTATTTCAATATATTATCATGTATAATAATAACTATAACAATAATGATTATAGCTAATAAGAATGCATTTCTATTATGAAAAAGATGATACTTGCAGGTACATTAACTTTTGCCGGACTGGCAGGAGTTGCTGCTTTTGTTTCAAAAACAAAAGCTACCGCTGCAACCATTCAAGAACAAAACTTTACCAAATATTATTTCTAATTTCGACATAAAAATAGCTATACAGTCATCCAAAACGTAATGGAACATGGCATTGATCATAAGCTTACATGAGGTACCAAATCCCATTCTAAGCTTATGCTTCAATAGATAATGCACTTCTTAAAGATGGTTTTTTTATCAATTTAGAGCCGTTTATCTCCGTGAAAGTTGACCATATTATTCGCTGATTGAGCCCGATTTGAAAACGCTCTCTTTTCCCGATAAAAAAACCCCTTCAGGTTGCATTCTTTCCTTCACCTTATCGTGAAGTTTTTTGAATACCTACCTAAAGGGAGTAATATCAATAGTAATTTTTTAATTTGTGTACTACTCAGATTACAGTGTAATCAATAATCTAAAGCTTTTTTATTATTTTACTCGCTGACGAGCGAATAGAATTCCACCTAAAAGGAACAATACCATACCTCCAAGAATTGAAATCATTTCCGCTGATGTTCCTCCTGTGTTAGGAAGTAATGTCGGCTTATCATTTTCTGTAGTAGGTGGAACTTTTGAATCGTTATTTGTGTTTGGATCTTTTGGATCTGTACTTGGATCTTTCGGATCTGTACTTGGATCTTTCGGATCTGTGCTTGGATCTTTCGGATCTGTGCTTGGATCTTTTGGATCTACGATTTTTGTATTCGTGATGTCATAACCATTTACTTCAGATTTGTATCCGTCTACTGCTTGTTCTTTTACTTCATACTTGTAAGCTACACCATTTTCATCATATGCTGCTAAATCTTTAAACGCATATTTCCATTCACTTGCTGCGCTTACTTCTTGTGTTGCGATTACTTTACCATTTTGTAGTAGGTCTACTTTGATCATTTCTGGACGTTCTTTCGCATTATCGTCTTTCCATGTTTTCTTACCACTAACTTCCGTTTTCTCCATATTCTTGTAGGTATTCGTAATTGTTGTTCCTTCTACTTTTGTTTCGTAGTCGTTTACTTTTACTTCACTTACTGTGTACTTGTACTCGTTTCCTTGTTCATCGTACTTCGGCAGATCTTTAAAGTTGAAATTCCAGTTTCCAGCTTGATCTGCTTTTACTTCTTGTGTTTTCAACTCTGTACCATTTTGAAGTAGTTGAACTGTGATACTTTCTGGGCGTTTACCAAACTTATTGTTGTAATCGTCCCATACTTTCTTACCACTAACTTCTATTGTTTCTGTATTCTTGTAAGTGTTCGTAATCGTTGTTCCTTCTACCTTTGTTTCGTAGCCGTCTACTTTTACTTCACCTACTGTGTACTTGTACTCGTTTCCTTGTTCATCGTACTTCGGCAGATCTTTAAAGTTGAAATTCCAGTTTCCAGCTTGATCAGCTTTTACTTCTTGGTTTTTGAACTCTTTACCATTTTGAAGTAGTTGAACTGTGATGCTTTCTGGGCGTTTGCCAAACTTGTTATTGTAATCGTCCCATACTTTTTTACCACTAACTTCTGTTGTTTCTACATTCTTGTAAGTGTTCGTAATTGTTGTGCCTTCTACTTTTGTTTCATAGTC
>NZ_FNQA01000054.1:0-5345 GCF_900107445.1 Bacillus sp. 166amftsu
TCCCATAAAGCTCGAAGTGAGTTTAAACAAAGAGGGAAAAAGAAAAGCTGAGAGCATATCATGGTTAAGAGATAATATGGAATATAATTCGGATGGAACCGCGAAAATAACAAAGAATATTAACCCTTCAGAAGAGTGGTTTTATGTTGAACTACTTTGGAGTATTGGACCTGAAGCAGAAATAATAGAACCTGATTTCATAAAAAATAAGCTTATTGAAAGGGCTAAATCAGTGATAACAAAATATCATGATTTGTAGCTTAATTTGTATTTAATTTTATACTACTAGGCTGGATTGCTGCATAGATAATTGTTCCTTTATTCAACTAAAGAGTGCGATTGTGCCATAAAATAGACAAAAAATAATCAAACTTATTTCAAATCCACAACGGATGATGTTCTTATTAGCCACGAATTGTATTTATCTTCCTAAGTCTATTAAAACGCCTATATCCCCTACTATTGGTTTAGAAAGTAGGGGATATTTTTTGTAAAAGATTTACCGTTTTTTCTCAAAGCATTACATTACATTTAGAAAGAATAACGTTTTTTTACACTTGGGGGTAGTCGGAATTCTTAAGTTGATGGGCATGTAAGGTGACCCCTAATATGGGAATTTCACATGTATTTTCCATAGTCTCACCTCAGTTAATCGTTATTTTTATATTATATATCTTATTTTTGTGAAATTCACATAACATCACTTATCAGAACTCAATACATCGAGAAACCTAGAAAAGTCCCCTCAAAAAAAATCTGAAGGGACTTTTCGTTCACATAATCAGTGTTATCAGTAGTTATTTATTTTTCTATCTGATCTTGATTCATTGTTATGTACCATAGAGGAACCTCCATGATTGCTCCTGTATCTTCTTCGCATCCACCATGTAGTACTTCAAATGTGATATTTTCTTTTGTAATCTTAACGACACGAACTAATATTTTTTCAAATATTAAAGTTTCTCCTAGTTTAAATTCCATATATTTTCACCTTTTTGTTTGTTCTTGATTACATAACCTTCGTTATCAGAAGTTGTTTTAGGTGATCAGTTTTTATATTTTAGGCTCTGTTAATATTAATTGTTGACTTTCAAAAAACCGCTTCTTATAAAGAGCAGTTTTACTTATATTCATTCTTATTCAAATTCTGAAGCGTATTCTTCATATACCTTTAATGTATTAAGCAGTCTAGCTGATTTAAGCATGATTTCGTTTGATGAATCAGTTACACAAATGTCAATAAATCGGTTATCGTTTCTGTCACCAAACAATCCTTCTGACTCAAGTTCCATTAACACTTTTAATAATTCATTCAGCAATGTATCTATTAGCGAATCAAAGTCTTCTTCGACGGTTTCATGGTATCTTTTAATAGTTTTATTCACTTCATCAAACATTCCGAAATCGTCCCACTCACTCCATCAACAGCCCCATATCTATAATAGTTGTATAAAGGGTCTGATTTATTCACCTTAATCAGTCTTTCTTTATTAGCCACTGGTCCAATGCTACTGAAACAGTCGTCCGTCATTAGGGAGTATCCATATATTGTGTCATTACCACACCTAGATGTAAGTTCATTATAATGACAACGAATTGCATTTTTCAACTGAGCATGTAAACTTTCTTGAAGATGCATTTTCACCGTATCTCCTCCGTTCTTTTTGTCACGACATGTTGTTACATACTTCAATCTTAACATGAAAATCAACATTAAACGTTAACTGAGCCATATTTTATAATAGTTCCGTTTATATCTTTAAACTTTAAAGCAGTCTTAATAAAATCTAATGATTCTGGGCCATCGTCTAATTTATTAGGAAGGATTATGTACCATAAACTCCATCCTTTATACTTTGATTCGTTAGGTAAGTATTTATCTAAATTTATTATATGTCCCGAAGCAGATTCATAAGATATCTTGCTAATGGATGGATTTTTAAAATAACCAAAAATAACTTTTCCATTTGAAACTACAAGCGTAGGTGATATACCAGAATCTTGTACTTCTAACTCACTTACATTTTCTCCTCCGGCTGTCCCACTAACAGTCCATTTTCCGTTTTTCATTTCTAAATCTGCTATTGAAATATAATTATCAGGTGTAACGAAAAAAGCTATTTTTTCATCTATCTTTATAATACGTCCTAAAGCATGATATTTATCTATTTCTGTATTACTTGTTGGGGTACAACCGAGATACGTGTAAAAATAGGTCATATACTTACTTTTATCCCCAATTATTCTTCATGCTTGTCTCTCCCTCTGTATAAAATAGCTACCTACACTTTTAGTTTAGGGAAAAACAAACAATAAAACAGAATTCAAATTAACTCCAAACAACCCCTCGCCTCTCGTATTCCATTCTATATTCAACGGCAGCTGCAATTTTGGGGCTTGCGAACCTTTCCGTGATCCAAAGTCCCAAATCAAGTCCTGAAGTGACTCCTCTTGCAGTGATAATATTCCCTTGATCAACAATTCTGTAACGAAGAAGCTCTGCCCCGTATTCACTGATTTCATTCTGCGCCAAATAGTGCATCGTCGCCTTTCGACCATTCAATATACCGGAGGCAGCCAGTAGCATCCCTCCTGTACAAACTCCAGCAACGATCGTTCCTTCGTTGTGCATCTCTCTAATCATTTCGGTCAGGGTTCCAAGCTCTGCTTGCTTTCGTGCCCCATGTTCAGCTTTATGATTCCAGCCACCACCAGGTACAATTAACAGATCTGGACGATTATCCATTCGTAAAAAATCATCTAGTTTAACCGTAACTCCAAACGAAGTAGTAATTTCTTGTTTTGGTTCACTTGATATTAGTTCAACCGTAAATGGAGCCCCTTCTTCTATCGCTCTTTTGAGTACCTCAAAAGGTGCGAAAGAGACAAGCTCTCCGAAGCCGTCAAACAATACAATTTGTATTTTCATTTTTATTACACCTCATATGCTTTCTTTTGTGAATCGTAGACATATAAGACGATTCAGCGATTATGTAATTGATTTACAAAAAACCCCTCATCTGATAGAAGAAGCAATACCTCTATAAGCACAATAGGTCATAGTTGGAAATAAAAGTAAGCCTATGACCTATTTTTACACGTATCTCGGCTGTACCCCTTATTGTTTTTTAGTAATATATTTAATTCTTTAGCATCTTTTTTTGTGTTTAAAAAGGATATAAACCAAGAAAATGTATATATCAAAACTATACTCTCGAAAAAATCAGCAGTTGGAAAGGTTTCTATCCAATGATTATATATAGATATAACAAAGATAACTAAAATCATTATGAAAAAATGAATTACTAAAGCGAATACATAACTTATTCTTTCAACATCAAAAATGAATGTGAAAATACCTGCACAAGCTGAAATTATAAGAACACTTATAACCTCAGCTTGTGTGATAGATATATTATTGTTTCTCGATAGTAAAACTATCATATATATAAATGATCCAGTCCCTAAACCTGAATAAAGTCGATTTTTTAATTTCAATATAGTCTTTCCCTTCGTATTTTTTATGATTTTAAAATAAGATTATTTAATTTTGATTGTATATAAAATGTATAAAAGATTCCTCCAAAAAATAAACCAACAGATAGTCCGCTTATAGCAGAATAAATTATGTTAAACGAAATATTATCATAAAATGATGAGGAAATTCCTAAAGTTACATTTAAGAGATATTTTACCAAGAAATTAATCAAGATAATTATTAATGGAAGATAACATTTCTTTCTGAAAATCACTGTCTCTTTTTCGAAAAAAGTTTGATATTTTTGATACAACAAATATCCAATTAAAATACCTAGAAGAATGAAAATAGTATAGCTTATTAAACAATATCCTAAGTGAGAAAATTTAGTAATCATTTTATCCAAACCCCATATCATAAAAATCATGGGAACAAGAAACATTTTAGACAAATTAATTGGTCTTTCTTGAGAAATAGCAATACCTCTTTTTATTAAAAAGAATAATAATATCCATACCCATAATGGCGTTCCTATAAATATTTCTTTAATCATGATATACATTGTATTTCCTCCTTTGTTTTTATTAATATTTACATCAAAGGAGATAGAAAGAAATACTTTTAAACATAAGTGGTAAAAATCAATACATAAGTGGTTATTTAGAATATTGTGTTAGCTTATTTTTTAAAGAAGAAACGTATTTTCTTGATACAATTAAATTTTCTCCATTTGAAAGTAGTGCCTCTATATTCCCACTCGCCTTAGCGGAGAATTTGTTTAAAAAATGGATATTGACAATTATATTTTTGGAAATTCTAATAAAGTTATCTGGAAGCGTATATTGTAATTTATATAAAGGACTTTTTATCTCAAATATATTTTCTTTTGTATAAATAAACACTTTTCTTTCAAGGTATTCCAAATAATAAATAGTTGAACAAGAGATTTTTTCTTGTTCATTTTTGTGAATAGAATTTACTATTAAATAATCATCAGAACTATTCTCTAGTGTTGATATCATATCTAGAATGAAAGATGTAACTTTGTGCACGTAAAAAGTACAAGATTCTTCTTTAAGTTTTTCGATGATATTAATGTTTACTTTCATTTGCTATCCTATGTTCCTTTCTTCAAAATAGATTCTATTGTTAGTTTGAAAGAAAGTTTAATTAAAGTCAAAAAATTATTTTATATAAAAAATCCGCTAAGCAAAAAATACAAAAAACCGTCCATCAGGACGGCTTTACTTTTTACATAATTATCGAAAGCGGAAGTTAAAAGTTTTTAGTTTCTTGCTCACTTAAAGCACCCGTTACTTTAAGTATATTTCTTCACAACCTTATTTTTAAAAAAGATTTTACTCTTTTTTAAAAATAAAGCCAGTAGTTAATCAACGAGGGTTCAATCTCAATATTTTCTTGATTTAATGATAATAGAAGATGGTCTCCGTTTTTCATTTATTAATTCTGGCATTTTTTCTAATCCTGTTGGAGTTGACTCTGGCTCAATAATTTTCTCAATTACAAGACCGTTGTCTATAAGAGTATTAATTAATGTTGAAATTGTTCTGTGATATTTAACAACACCATCTATCCACCAATGTTCCTTCCTTTTTCCTTCTTCTTGGTAATTATCTAATGCCCAATGCAATCTGTTTCCATTATTATCCTTAAACCAATTATTCATTTCCTTTCGAGCTGTTACTATTGGATGTTCTGTTGAAAAGATAAACTCACCATCATTTTTTAACAGACCTCTTATTTTCTTAATTAGATGTGAGTAATCTTCTATGTAATGTATAACTAAAGAACTTGTTATTAAGTCGAATTTTTGATTTGGCAAATTAAGTTCTTCTATTGGTACACA